>PUPD01000009.1 GCA_003552985.1 Spirochaetaceae bacterium | reverse complement strand
CGAAGATCGATCCCATGCTGCTCAACACCGGCATCCGTTGAGCGCGCTCCTCCACCCCTTCGCTTTCAAGGATACTCACGTCGAACACACCCAGCTCAATGAGTAGCGCCGATATCTTGTCAAGATGATGCTCTTGTTTCAGTTGTATGATCACTATCAGCCCCATCTGCTCCCCCTTTCGGACCGCTAGGCCCGTTCCTCGTCAAAGCTCTGCACTGCAGCCAACAGTTCCTTTAGGCTCCCCGAGACCATTGCCGCCTGCGTCTGCGCTTCGTTTGCCCACCGTGCCAACCGTGCGAGGAATCGGAGATACTCACGCGCCGCCGACTCCGGGACCGCGGCAAACAGAAATAGTGCGTTCGCTGCCGGCGACGGCGCATCCGCCGAGCTTTGACCCGCTCCTTGATCGGGGCGGAGGTCCGTGAGCCGGGCCGCTGCTGACGCACGAAACCCCGCGCCCACCGACAGCCGGTCGATACCTTCGATGCGCGCATGACTCAGCACGACATGCTCACCGATATCAACCTCGGCGTCGGCCCCAACCTGAGTGAGCTGCTCACGAACACGGTCCCCCTCCTGAAGACTGACCACGGCCGCCAGTGTACGATCGGTTACTCGAGCCAGCGCCTCAGCGCGTGATACGTTGCCGAGCTCGAAAACCGTCTCGGCATTCAGATAGTCCGATAGTTTGATCACTTGTCACTCCTTATGAAGATCTGTTTACAGTTCGTGACCGTCGTGCCGAGCCGCCGTCGGCCTCGCCCAGGCGAACGATTATGCTCTTCGTCCAGGGCGGCGCAATCAGCTCGAAGAAGATGACCGCCGAGATCATCACCGTGAGGATTTCGTCCGAAACCTGCGGCAGTTGTTGAGCCACGATCATGGTGAGTCCAAGCGTCGTGCCGGCCTGCGAGAGCAAACACTTCGGCATTTCCCGATACACGTCACGCTCAAGGCCCACGTGTTTTGCATACGCCCGGGTGCCGGTGAGCTTCGCGACAATCCGCGCGACGATATACACCACAACCGCGAGGCCGGCCTGTGGAATCAAAGCCGGCTGCAACGACGCCCCCGCCAGCGTGAAGAACGTGAGCATAATCGGCGTTGAGACTGTATCAATCGAGCGAAAGAGCTCCGTTGTATGTCGGCCGAAGTTAAGCACGACGAAACCGATCGTCAGAACCGAGATCAAAGACGACAGTCCGAGCACGGTGCTCAGACCGGTTGCGAGCAGAATCGTGGTTATGCTAAGCAGCAGTTGCGCATTACCGGATAGTCGCAACAGGGCCGTCCGCAACACAAATCCCATCGCCACACCGAACGCTACCGACCCTGCGATCTCCACCAGACTCAGCCATACCGCGCTCGCCGAGAACGCGCCCCCGGCGAGCATCGGCGCCACAACAGCAATCGATATCGAGATGAGAATCACACAGGTAATATCTTCGAGCGCGCTGGTCATCAGCAGCGCCGAGGTGAACGGCCCGCGCGCATGCAACTCTTTGACGATCGGCACCACCACTGTTGGCGCCGGAGAGGCCGCCAACGCCGCGAGCGGCAGCGCAACGGCGAGTGATTGGGAAGCAATCGCGATCAGGCCGACCGCAACCAATGCGTAGGTCCAGACCGAATCGACGATCGCGAACTTAATGAGCTTTGACCCGAGCGACAGGATGGTTCCGATCGTGAGATCTCCGCCGAGCATGAACGCGATGATACTCACCGCGACACTGCTCACCGGATCCCGAAGCGAGTCGAGCAATTGCTGCGGAATCGTGCCCAAGACGTTCGGGCCGAGCATCAGCCCCGCGACTATGTATCCGGTCAACGCCGGCAGTTTCACCGAGGCCGCAAGACGGCCGCCGATGAAACCGATCAGCATAACTGCGCCAAGTCCCAAGACCGGGTCATCGAGCAATAACTCCATCGTCACACTCCTCAAGCGGCTGCAAGACACTGAGTCAAGAAAAGCACACTATGTGATAGGAGCCATCAGCGACATACGCGCGGTAGGCGAGCTCCATCGCCGTGAGTAGCGAAGCCCATAGACGCAGAGGTCCGCGGCAGGATAGCCGACCGGCCCTCATGGCCGCGCCTCACAATGGATCGCGATAGTATTACTACTGTTGCGAGGAGTTGTCAACGGAGCGCAGCAGCCGTTTAGTGCAATTAGCCGTGATGCTATGGGCGAGTGGTGACACCGTCTCGCCGTCTGCCTTCATATGTGATCGCGACAGCCGGTGCTCTTTCGGACGGTAAGAGCTCAGACAATTCGCATGCCGGAAGTAGGGCACACGCATTGGGAACTCAGGGGCCGAACCGCACCTTCTCCAGGTAGCGCTCATCCCAGCCGGCGAGCAAGCGCTTGTCGGCTGTGCTTCTTTTGCAGCTCTTCTCGCGCTTGCGTAGGTTTAGCGTCAGGTGGCACAGAGCGGCCCGGTTAGAGCATTTCTTCCGGGGAATCCGACAACGAAGTTGCGGTACCCCGCCGGCCGTTCAACGCTGCGCACCCCGAGGTAGTTCGCGCTCACCAGCAACTCGGTGAGGCGGTGCGCGCCTCAGGGCCTCTCGAAGACAAAACCCGTGAGTTGGTACACCTCGCAATCGCGATCGGCCCCGGACGTAAAGGCGCGGTACATTCGCATACCCGTAAAACGCTCGATGCGAGTTGCGGCGCCGAGGAAATTCGCCAAACTGCGATCCTGAGCATCCCCACCATCGGGTTCCCGGCGGCCATGACTGCGCTCAGCTGGATCGATGATATCCTAAACGAACAGTTAGTTAAGAACGGCCGGCCGCTGCGACGGCTGTCAGTATTCGACGCGAACCGCCTCAACTGACTCTCTATTCACGTATCGTCGGCGCCCGAATTATAACCCGGTCCAAACCCAAAAATCGTTCAAGGAACCCGGCATTCCATGCGCTCATAGGGCTGGTCCGTGCGTTCATTGTGAGAGATCGATGAGACCAGCGTCTGACGAAATCGTCTCAGCGGTGTCGATCATCATCATCTTGACCAAAGCTCATGTCCGAACCGGCCCGCCTAAAACGTTGCGCATTACCTGTACCCTCGCAGGAGCACAGCAACAAAAAGGTCTCGGGCAAATGCGGTACCCGGAGTGCAATGCCGAGCGGCGCCTGCGCATTTGCAGTTCGAAACAGGTCTTCTACGCATTATTGGGAGCTTTGGGACAGCGGGTGTGCGATGATTCGTGCCGCAAACCAACGCGCGAGCACTAGGAGTAGGAGGCCAACGCCACTGAAAGTCCAAGAGTACCCCCCACCCCTGATGGCTTGCCCCGCCAGCGCAACTCCTAGAGCCTGGCCCATGAACAGGGCGAACGCGAACACTGCAATAGCGGTCCCCCGAACGCCAGGGGCCATCTCGGTTGCTTTGGTCTGCAGCGTGTTGTGAATCATGTACAGTCCGAACCCCATACTGACCAGTACCGGAGCAGCCAGTTGCCAGATTGGCCCCCAGGCCAAAGCCTGAAAACAGACCATCAGGACACCGCCCGCCACGATGACAAACTGCCTTTCGTTGAGCCGCGAAAGCAGGCGGCGTACACTCAGCGAGTAGAGAAAGCCACCGATTCCATAGGATGCTACCAGCATTCCGGTGAGCGCAAAGGACAGCCCAAAACGGTACTGAAGGTACGCTCCGATATATGCCAATGACCCAAAGAACAGCATCCCTTCCAGAAAGATTGCAATAAGAACTGTGCGGACCCAGCGGTCGCGAAACAACTGCAGATATGTACCGAGCACGTTCTGCGTTGAGCTGCGATGAACGTTGACCGATGCTCGGCTTCCAACGGCGAGAGCGATTCCCGCCAGCAAGAAAGCTACGGCTAGCCCATAGAATACTTCTCTCCAGCTGAATATCTCGGACAGCACACCGCCGATTGCGGGGCCGAGAACCTGTCCGAGCAACAGAAACCCCACGAACTTTCCGAGAGTGAGTTGGCGCTTCTCGTAGGTGCAATTGTCACCAATCCATGCCAGAGCCAGCGGGATCACCGCGGAAACGCCGACTCCGGTCAGAAATCTTAATAGCGCCAAAGACTCCAGTGTAGGAGCAAGAGCGGAGCCCATCGACGCAGCCGATGCGCATAAGGTGGCTATGGCTGCCACTCGAACTTTGCCGATTCGGTCCCCAAGCGGGCCATGTACGATTTGGAACAACCCGTAGGCTAACGTGAACATGGTAACGACAATGGCAGCCGACGCGACCGTAACATCGAAGTCCCCCGCAACGCCCGGAAGCAACGCGTCGAAGAGCCGAAGGTTTGCACCGGAGAGAAACGCAGCGACGGCAAACGCGATGAACGTAGGCGACCGTGAAACGTCTTTCGCCTCCGAATACAGCGACTCAGACATAAGAGACTGATTATAGATGAAATTTAAGTTTCAATGCTATTGGTTTCGGTGCTATTATGTTCCCCGGTTTCACTCATTTTTATTGTGGCGACAGGCAGTCCGGCTGTATGCTGCGCGGCCGGATGCGGGCCCCTGCAGTTCGCCCGAGATCGGTCGGCTTGCACGCCGGGACTCTCTGTGGCGGTGAGGTTTTGGCTTAAAATAGGGTCCTGTGCCTTAGTAGCTCAAGCTATGCACTACGTGGGGAGGAGCGAAATGATGACTCCAAGAGAGCGGCTGCTGACTGCCCTTGAACGTCGCGAACCGGACAGGCTACCGGTCGATCTGGGAGCAACGGCTACCAGCACCATCACCCGTGGGGCCTATCTGCGTCTGCGAACCTTTATGGGTTTATGCGAGGTCGAACCTGAAATTCTCAGTTTCACAGCGCAGTCGGTACGGCCGCATACTGACCTTTTAGAGATGCTGCGCGTCGACACGCGAGGGGTCAAGCCGCGTGGTTCGTCTACGTTTAAGCCGGCAGTAACGACTGAGGGGGAATACGAGTTCTTTTTCGATGAGGCCGGCATCGGCTCGCGTCGGCCATGCAACGGTGGATTGTACTATGACCTGTTTCACCACCCACTGAAAGACAAGGATGCTGCCGAGATTCTCAGCTGGCCGCTACCGCGCGGCGATGATCCGGCACGGGCATACGGACTTCGTGAGCAGTGTGAGGCGTTGCGCGAAGCGGGCTACCCCGTCATCCTAAGCCAGTCCATCGGACGCGGGATCCTTCACGAAGGTACTGCGCTATTAGGGTTTGAGGACTACTTCACGCGTCTTTACGACGAGCCCAGGTTAATCGCTGAGTTGAGCGAACGTATTTTGCAAAACAAGATCTCCTTTTACGACAACATTCTGGGAGAAATCGGAGACCTCCTTGACGTAGTCACGGAAGCGGATGACCTCGGCACGCAACGCGGACCATTCATTGCACCGGAGATGTATCGAGAGAGGATCAAACCGTTGCAATCGAGGCTGTTTGCCGAGATCCGACGCCGCGCGCCCCAGGTCAAGGTTTTTTTCCACTCGTGTGGGAGTGTGGTTGAGTTCATCCCGGATCTGATCGAAATCGGCGTGGATGCCCTGAACCCGGTCCAGGTGAGCGCCAACGGAATGAGTCCGGAGGTTCTTAAACGGGAGTACGGCCGCGACCTCTGTTTTTGGGGCGGCGGAGTCGACACGCAGGAGGTCTTGCCCAGAGGGAGCGCCAGCGACGTGCGCGACGAGGTTCGACGCAGACTCGATGTTTGGCTGCCTGGTGGCGGATACGTATTCGCGGCGGTCCACAACATCCAGGCTGATGTGCCACCCGAAAACGTAGAGGCGATGTTCAGCGCTATTGATGAATACCGGTAAGAAAGGGCGCTGTCGCAATCGGGACGTTGTCAACACGTGCTGCCGTAGCACCGGTGCAACCGGTTTCGCAGGTCTAGGGCCAACTTGACAAGCGTACCGGCCGTGGTATACTTCCAATAATAACATTGTATGTTACTAAGGAAGACGGCAGCATGCTGCGATGAGTGGAGAGATGCTGTGAAAATCAAGGTGCACGGTTCAACCCAGCGCATGGGTGAGGCAGCGGCTGCAAGCGGCGTGCAGGGGATTGAGCTTGCGATACAGCAGAATGGACAGGCATATATCATACTTGCTACCGGTGCAAGCCAGTTCCACCTTCTCGAAAATCTCCTCCAGGCTGATATGGATTGGTCCCGGGTTCATTGTTTCCATCTCGACGAGTACGTCGGATTGCCGATGGAGCATCCAGCAAGCTTCTGTCGCTACCTCAAGGAGCGTTTCGTGGATAAGCTTCCGGAGCTGGGAAGTTTTGACTTTGTCCGACCCGACTTGCTTCCTCCCGACGAAGAGTGCAGGCGGCTGAACGAACTAATGCAGGAGGTCACTGTAGACGTAGCGTTTATCGGTATAGGTGAGAATGCGCATCTGGCGTTCAACGATCCACCGGCCGACTTTGAGATTACAGCACCGTACATTCTGGTGACACTTGATGAAGAATGCCGGAAACAGCAGTTAGGAGAAGGGTGGTTCACTAGCCTGGAGGAAGTTCCTCGCACGGCGATATCGATGTCGATCCAACAGATACTCAAGAGCAAGCAATTGGTTGTTACGGTGCCTGATGAGAGAAAAGCGAACGCGGTCCAATGTGCGGTAGAGGGGCCCGTGACCCCGCAGTGCCCCGCGTCAATTCTGCAGCACCATCGGAACTGCACTCTGTTTCTCGACCGCGGCGCCGCTCCACTGCTGCAGTCCGCACCCGCATGAACGAGCTTGCTTCGTGAAGGGAGATGAAAGGCATTGAAACACGAAATGACATCCCGGGAACGCGTACTAACGACGCTGAGCCTTGCTGAGCCGGATCGGGTTCCAATCGATCTCGCCCAGGCTGGAGGCGACGGTATTACCATTCGCGCGTATGAGAACCTGGTCCGTCACCTGGGGCTGCCGGAACGTCCGGTACGGATTTCAGCCAAGTCTTCGCAGAGCGCTTTGGTTGACGAGGACGTGCTCGAACGGTTCCATGTAGATTTTCGCAGGCTTGATCTGGGTGCTCCGGATGGGTGGAAAGACCAGCCCGTTGGAGAGGACGGCTATCGGGATGAGTTTGGACTAGTCCGGAGCCGACCAAGTGGTGGTTACTACTACGACCTGGTGGAGTCTCCCATGGCAGACATCGATACTGTTGAGGGACTCAGGCGTTACGACTGGCCCGACCCGGATGACCCCGGTCGCTACCGCGGGCTCAGGGAGCGAGCTGAAGCCCTATATCGCCGAACGGACTACGCGGTTGTTCTTCAGGTCAACTGCGCCTTTTTTTTACGGTGTGCCGAGCTTCGCGGGTGGGAAAACTTCTACGTGGATCTTGCCGGCAATCCCGAGTTCGCTGTGGCGCTTATGAACCGATACCTAGACATTAGGTTGCGAATTGCCGAGCGGGCCCTTGAGGAAGTTGGCGAGAACATCGACATCGTCATGGTAAGTACCGATGACCTAGGGATGAACGACCGCACGATTATCTCCCCGCAGATGTATCGGGAGCTCATCAAACCAATTCAGCGCCGCATGTTCGATTTCTTCAAGGCTCGGACCCGGGCGCGCAGGTTTTATCATACAGATGGAGCGGTCTACCCGATTATCAACGACCTGATCGAAATCGGCATAGAAGCGCTCAACCCAATCCAGGTGTCTGCCGCCGGCATGGGCGACACGGCCAGGCTGAAGGAAGAGTTCGGCGACCGTATTGCGTTCTGGGGCGGCATCGATACCCATAGGGTGCTTCCCTACGGGACGCCAGAGGATGTACGCAACGAAGTGCGCCGCCGTATCGCTGATCTGGGTAGGGGCGGCGGGTACGTCCTGTGCTCCGTGCACAATGTCCAGCCGGAGGTTCCTCCTGAAAACGTGGTAGCGATGTTTGACGGCGCCCATCAGCTCGGCCGGTATCCTTTGAGCTTCTAAATGCGCCGGCGACTCTTGCTACACGCGTGTGCCGGCCGTCGAGGCACGCGGGCAACCGCCTCCGAATGGTCGATGCGCACCGCCATTCCGTTCCACGGCAGCTTGACTTCCCGGGAGTGCGGCTCCCGGGCCTGATTGTACTGTTGCCTATTCGGGCGGCTGAATTCCGAAATACTCCGCGGCGTTGTTGTAGCAGATGTCCTGCACGATGCTACCGACGTGCGGCATGTCGCGAGGGAACTCCCCATCGGTGATCCATTTACCAATTAGGTTGCAGAGTATGCGACGGTAATACTCGTGGCGAATAAACGAGAACACCCAGCGGGAGTCGGTAAGCATACCGATATAAACCGCCATCAATCCCATATTTGCTATCGATAGAAGATGACGTTCGATACCGTCTTTCTGATCGTTGAACCACCACGGAGCTCCAAACTGGAGCTTGCCCCGCGTTCTGCTGTCCATAAAGTTTCCGGTCATCGCCGCGAGGATGTCGTTCTGGTTCTGATTCAGTGTATAGAGGATCGTCTTCGGTAGCTCGTCAGTTTGGTCCAGCAGGTCAAGGAACCTTGCCAACGGCTCGGCTATGACGTAGTCAGCCATGGAGTTGAATCCAGTGTCCGGACCAAGCTCTCTGAAGCGCCGCGTATTCGTGTTTCGCATAGCTCCCATGTGGAGTTGCATGATGCACCCACGCCGGTTATTCATACGGCCGATCTCGTACAGCGCTGCGGTCTTGAACTGCAAGGCCTGTTTGGTTGAAAGCGCCTCGTTGTTCAGGAGCATAGCAACGATTCGCTCGACTTCGTCACGAGTGTATTCTTCGGCGTAGGGGGACAGCAGGGCATGGTCGGTTGCGCGACTGCCCATGGAATAGAAGAACTGATGGCGAATGTCCAGCGCGTGGACGAAATCCTCGAAACTGCCGATCTTCATTCCCGCCGCGGCTTCCAGCTTCACGCGGTAGGCGTTCCATTGCTCCACAGACTCCACAGCCAGCGCTTTGTCCGGGCGAAACGTGGGAACGACAAGGAAATCCGGGTGACGCTCCCTTATTAGGGCATGCTGATCGAGAGAGTCGACAGGATCATCTGTTGTGCACATCACCCTCACATTCATCCGGCGAATGATATTGCATACCGAGAAGTCTTCCTGCTGTAACATCGACTTCGTCTCTTCCCAAATCTCCGGGGCAGTATCCGGGCCGAACAGTCTGTTGGTGATACCGAACGGGTTCTTCAGTTCCATGTGTGTCCAGTGATAGAAGCAGTTGCCCAGTGTATAAGGAACGGTTCGGGCCCAGGCCTGATACTTCTCGTAGTCTGTGGCGCTGCCCGTGATGAGCTCTTCGTCAATCCCAAGGGCGCGCATTAGACGCCATTTGTAATGGTCGCCGTCGAACCAGATTTGCGACAGGTTTTCGAAGTTAATGTCCTCGGCGATCTGACCGGGAATGAGGTGGTTGTGATAATCGAAAATCGGCATCGTCTCGGCATAGTCGTGATACAGGATCTTCGCGGCTTCGTTCTGGAGCAAGAAATCTTCGTTCAGGAAGTGCTTCACAATGGTGCCCTCCACGGCATCTAAGGTACGACAAGGGGGTGTCCCGGCGGTCTTGTCAAAACAAATTCCCTTGCTTGTTAAAGGCCATCTGCCGAGGCCCCTCGGTAACCTGCATATTCGCGTGCGATCGTACCGTCATAAGCAGGTTTTCGGAAACCTCAATTGATTGCATGCACAGCGTGTTCTTAATGCGAACAACGCGTGCATCCCGGATGTCAGCCAAATTGCATGTCTTGATGCAGGCCTGAACAGCCTGCTTGTCGTTCTTCAGAACCATGGGGATCTTCACTCCCGCCGTAAACGTCGACGTCAGCGTATTGGGATACGTCTGCTCAGGGTCAAACTTGTGGAATGCCCTCCGGGTGGTGAAATCAACCATGCCCAGCCCTCCGCCGTAGCCGCCGGACTTCGCGGTGATGTCCAGAACAGCGACACGCCGGATTTTCGGACCGCCGGTGAGATAGGGCGAGCTGTAACGTCCCACGATGCTAGTGTCAAAACCGGCGCCGCTAATGTTCTTGCCGATTTCGTCAATAATCAGAACCTCGAACTCTTCGATGTAGAAACGTGCTGCGAGGCTCCTGGCTCTAGCCAACAGCGTTGGTTCATGCGCCTCGATTTCTTCAGGTCCGAGAATCTCCACGAGCGCCGTCTCGTGAAACGCGTTCTCTACCAAGCCCACGGATCCGATCAGGTTGATATGGCGCAGGAGTTCCAGCCCGATATCGGCCACAAACTCGCCGATCCGCTCCGCGCCGACGTTGTGACACACCTCCGCAGCCTTCTGTTTCCCGAGGCCAACGGCGAGCATTTTCACAAGGCCGCTCTCAAAGGTTCCCGTATATGCGGGATGCGCTTTTATTCGGTTGATGATGAGTATTGCATCGGCCGAATATGCCTGCGCGTCCATGTAAACCGGCATTCCAAACCTCGGTGAAACGGCCACCTGTACGACATCCATGCTGGAGTGGATTGGTGCTCCGACGTACGTCTCCGTAATTCCGAGGTGCTCTAGCAAGGCCTTCTGCCCTTGCGCGGTAGCGCCCCCATGACTACCCATGGCCGGTACAATGAACGGCAGCGCGCCGGCCTGCCGAAGCTCTTCAACGACACTCCGTGTAACTTCGGGCAGGTTGGCTATTCCCCTGCTGCCGACAGCCACCGCTACCCGAGCTCCACGCTGAACTGAGTCGAGCAGCCCTTTGCCCCGTAGCTGTCGTCTGATCACCTTTTCTAGGTCCGGAACGACCGGGCGGTCGAAGCGCTGATCCACTCGGGCCATAAGGGGAATCGGAATAGTATTAAGCAGATCGTCAATACTGCTCATTATGCTCATTTTGTCCCGGTGTTGACCCGCTGTCTTGCTCCCGAGACGTTGAAGCAGTATAGGACGGGAAATTCTACCTGTCAACGAGACTTTTTAACAATATATGTTTATAATCTAAAGCGAGCTTTGTTAGTCTTCAAGAAACGACCGGCGATGCCATCCTCGGACCCGGCAACGTCGATAAGAGATCTAACGACGGTGGACAGTTGAGCTCAATACTGCGACTATACAGCTTTAGAACACGTGTGACACGGCGACTGCGTACCAGTGTCTCCTTACGTGGATAGAGCCGGATTGAGGTGCTCCGTGATGCCTATACTCCCCGGTATTGATCAGGTACATGAAGGAACCCGATTTCGGCTCAAGGATCAGAAAAAGGCCCAGATCTTCCACCTCATTTGCCTAGCGCCAGGTGTGACTCGCAAGGAGTTGATCGCGCAGACCGGTATGCGCCCAAGCACCGTATCGGAAATGGTGCAGCAATTGGTTACCGATCGATTGGTTAAGGAGCGTGGCCGCCGCAACTTTGGGGTGCAGGGGCGCCCCGAGGTTTGCCTGTATGCTAATCACCACCGCCTCTGTGTGGTTGCCCTGTACGTTGTGTCAACTGAGCTGAAGGCGGTACTCCTCGGCAGTGACGGAGTCCTGTTCATGCAGGAGTCTTGGCCGCTATCGTCAGGAACTGATAACGAAGGGTTTCTGACCGCTACTTCCCAACTCGTGGAATCTCTCATCGCGAAACGGCCGCGAGACAGCAGGATTCTCGGAGTGAGCATTACGGTACCGGGATACGTCAATGCCCACACTAAGATCTGGTACTTTGCTGCACGTTGGCCATATATTCGAGACCTGACATTCGCTACGATCGAGACCCAGTTCAACCTTCCGCTGGTGGTGAATCGCGCGCTTGATGCCGGGCTGCAGCACTTGATGCTTAGGAACCCGGCATACGCGTCCGGCGGGACTCTTTTGTTCCATTGGGGATACGGTATTGGTGCTGCGTACGCGTACGATGGAGTCACAGTCAAGACTTCGTTCGGCAGCTTCTGCGAAATTGGTCACGTTGGCTTCTACCCCGATTCCGGCAAGATCTGTACTTGCGGAGCCGTCGGTTGTCTGGAGACGGTCGCCGCGTTGTGGGCATTGATCCCCGACTTTCGTCGAACGAACGAAGAGGTGCCAGAGGATGAACTGGAGTTCAAGAAACACTTTCTCGAATGCAGCGTAGAGGAATACACCTCCGTGAAAACGGCAGTCCAGGCAATCGTCCAAGCTATCGCTCTCCTACAGACTACCTTTCTCCCGGACAGAATCGTGATCTATGGGCCTCTGCTTTGTCACTGCACCGTATATGATCTGGTTGTTGAAAAGGTGAAGCGCGCCGTCTCGCCGTTCGCAGGCGCGCGACTGCACGTGGAGTTCATGGACACTTCGTTTGATGGCGACGTGATCGGTGGAGCCAGTGAGCTGTTTCTTCCGGCATTCCGGGCGTATCTCACCGCCAACTGATCCGTGATAAAGCACCTATCGCAAATCCCGCTTGCACCAGCGAGAATGCCGGTACCCGGGCGGCACGTGTCCCGCGTCTCAGACTATAACGGCTGCTTTCAAGAACCAGCTGCCCTTCCCCTCAACGACGATCCGGCCGGCTGCCTCGTCCCCGGCAACTACACATCCACTCTCGACGCGAACCAAACCATGAGACGCGCACACGACACCTTCCGCGTCGGTTAACAATTCGGCGACATATGGGCAATCAATTCGTCAGTCGTAAGAGCGAGGGGGAGATCAGAGTTATTGCCATCATCGCTGAGCCGGACAACGCAGAAGTCGAAGCGGTAAAACGCACCCCGCGTCCTTCGCCAAGATCCGACGCCCCGTCAGGGATCGAGCGGTAGCGATTGTTCGAGCTGAGACATTTCAAAAAATTTTTTTTCCTCGGATTCTTTTTTGGACTCAAATCCTTCGAAAAATTTAATTGACACCATGGCCGAAGCTGTTATAATTCAAATAACTTTTATTGTTATTAAAAGGAGTTCCTGCTATGAAAAAGATCGTGGTAATGGTAATTGGCGCCTTATTGCTGACCAGCAGTTTTGTGTTCGCGGCAGGTGTTGAGGAGGATCCTGCGGCGTTTCCGTCGCGACCGATAACTGCCTGGGTTCCATGGGGAGCCGGCGGGGGCTCCGACATCGTGTTTCGGACTCTCGCGGAGGTCTTTCCGGATTATTCCGGCGGACAGCCGTTGTTGATCAGGAACGTGCCGGGTGCTGCCGGTGCTGTCGGTACTGCTGAGTACATGTCCGTCGCTAGGCCGGATGGCTACGACATCCTTACCTGGGCGGGTGCTCAGACTATCAAGACCCATGTATCTGAGGTGGATTATTCCGTGCGGGATTTCGCACCGGTCATCAAGCTGATCTCCAACTACACCTATGTTCTAGTCCGGGATGAGTCTCCGTACGAGACTGTTCAGGATTTTGTGGATGACGCGCAACAGCGCCCAGGTGAGATAAGTTGGGGCCACGCAGGGACAGGAGGCGGCGGGCATCTATCGTCGATACTCTTTCAGCTAGCAACCGATACCGAAGTCACGTACGTACCGTTCGGCGGCGGCGGGCCTGCCGCAGCTGGACTGCTTGCCGGTGACACCGAGATAAGCATGAATATTCCTCCGGAAGGATTGTCGAATATTGAGGCGGGACAACTACGATCTCTGGCAACTTTGTCTCCGGACAGGCTTGAACAGCTTCCCGATATCCCCACCGCGCAGGAACAAGGATTCGATATAGTCTACTCGCAGTTCAGGGGTGTAGTAACTCACCAAGACACGCCGCCGGCAATCGTAGAACGGCTTCATGATATCTTGAAGGCGTGTCTTGAAGATTCTCGTGTGCAAGAAAGGTTCTACGAAATGATCGTTATTCCGACTTACGCGGGATCTGAAGAATATGGACGCGCGAATATCGAAGAAGACGAGATGTTTGAGCAAATCATAAGGGAACATGGTATCGGTGACAGGTACCACTAGAATTACCGATAGATAGAAAAGCGGTAAGAGGGGGGGATTATGTCCCCCTCTTATCTGAAAACAACAAGGTGGTATAATGCACCCCAAAGCTGACTTTTTCATCGGCCTGTGTCTTGTCGCGTTCTCAACTATAGGGTACTCCATCGCCGATAGACTGAGGGATGTTGAGAGAGGTCTGGGTGCGGGCGACTGGCCCAAAATGATTCTCACCGTGCTGCTGGTGCTGGGCGCTATCCTCGCGGGGCACGGCTACTATCAGTACAGACAGTACCGCGAAAAGCCCTCGCAATCGGAGAGCGCGGAGCAGTTCGAACATGGCGAGTTGCGGAACATAGCAGTACTGGTAGTATGTGTAGCTATCTATATAAGATTAGTCGCTGTTCTCGGGTTTATCCTGCTTACCCCCTTCTTCTTGTTCGCGTTGATGCGCATTTTCGGACTGCGCCAATGGGTTAAAATGGGTGTTATCAGCGTCGTCGCGACGGCAGTCATATACGTGTTATTCAATAACTATCTTTTGGTCCTTCTGCCCCGTTTCCGCCTTTTCTAAATGAAGGGAGTCACCGATGGAGGCTTTTTCAGGTATTCTTGACGGTCTGGCGTATGCCGTAGAACCATCGACAATGCTCGTGATGATGATCGGGCTTGTAGGCGGCATTATTCTTGGAGCGATCCCGGGCATGACCGGGTCGATGGGAATCATTTTGCTGCTTCCCCTCATCTATCACCTTGAGTTCGGTGCGGCGCTGGTGACCTTGGCAGCGATGTTTACGGGCGCCATGTATGGCGGTTCCATTTCCGCCGTACTATTGCGGGCGCCCGGGCACCCGTCGGCTGCGGCTACCGTTCTTGACGGCTATCCAATGGCTCAGAAGGGTGAGGCTGGTAGAGCGCTGGGCTTGGCGGTTATCGCATCTGTTTTTGGTGGCCTTGTCAGCGGAGCGGCACTGATTTTTGTTTCGCCCCAGCTCGCCAGAGTTGCGCTCGAGTTCCGGGCGCCGGAGTTTTTCGCCCTTGCAATATTTGGGCTGACTATCATAGCCAGTGCTACAAGCAAGAATACGCTCAAAGGTCTGATTGTCGGTTTTCTCGGGATGTTCATCGCTACTATAGGTGTCGACGATATCTGGGGCGTAAACCGGTTTACCTTCAATACAAGGTTCCTGATGGCCGGTCTGTCTCTTCTCCCGGTTCTGGTGGGTCTTTTCGCGTTTTCCCAGGTCTTCGTTGACCTGACGAAAGCCCGCAGAGGAGAGAAAGTCAAACGACAGATCATCAGGAACGTTATCCCTTCCGGAAGAGACTTCAAGCGGATATTACTGCCAATGACTGTTGGTGCAGTGCTCGGAACTATGATCGGCATCATTCCCGGAGCGGGCGGGGCCATCGCCTGCTTCGTCGCCTACGATCTTATTAAGAGGTTTCACAAGAATAAGGACGAGTGGGGCACCGGGGTTCCCGAAGGGATAGCGGCTCCCGAATCTGCCAACAACGGAACTGTTGGCGGTGCGTTGATACCACTCCTTACCTTGGGCATACCCGGAGACGCGGTTACCGCCGTGATGCTGGGGGCCTTGATGTTGATTGGACTGCGGCCGGGGCCGATGCTCTTTATTGAGCACCTCCCTGTCGTGCAGACTCTCTTTGCCGCCTTTATTGTCATGCAATTCCTGGTTCTCGTTCTTGGGTTGGCGGGGACCAAGCTATGGCCGAGGGTGCTCAATACTCCTAAACAAATTCTGCTGCCGATGATCATAATTGCGTGTTTCCTCGGCGCCTATACTCTCGCCAATAACTTGAACGATGCCATGACGGCTCTTCTTTTCGGGGTAATAGGATACTTCATGCGGAAGTACGACTTTCCGGCGCCCCCCATGATACTAGGACTGATACTGGGACCGATGGCGGAACAGAATCTGAATCGCGCTCTACTAACGTATCAAGATGATTGGCGATTCATCTTTGCAAGTCCTGTTTCTACGGCGTTTATTCTTCTGTCTGTTTTGTCGGTCGCACTTCCGTTACTTCTCAAGCTCCGGGGGCAGGTGAAAATGGCATTCGTTAACCGAGGAAACAACGACACCGGTTAATGTATGAAGGCAAGCGCGCTCCAATATTAGGTGCGTACCACACCCATAAGGAAGCAGGCTGTTCAGGCGACAATCAGGGCTTGCTGAATAGCTCTTAACCCTATACATGCTAATGACTTCAATGCTAGTATCGGTCATTGGGATGCACGGGAAACAGCCAAAATCGGCAAAAACCCGTGCAGATTGGAGGGCCGATGTACCGCGAACGCCGGCGCGAGCAGGAAGCGGTGCGAAAGCTTTCACCTCGCCTTCGGTGGAAAGCTCAGAAGCGACAATCGGTGGGTGCGCCTTGCAAAGCTAGCAAGCCTCATCCTCAAGGAGAAGCTTGGTTTGACCGATCAGGAGACCTTCAAGCAGATCCGTGAGAATCCCTATCTCCAATACCTTCTCGGTTGGGAGGCGTACCGAGAAGAGCAGCGGTTTGACCCCTCGATGATGGTACACTTTCGAAAACGGCTCAGTGATTCGGTAGTGTCTAAGATCAATGAGCTGCTCATCGAGCAAGCTTCGACGCGGTCAAACGACCCCGAGGATGATCACGACGAAAGTGCGAGCGGCAGCGCGCAGGAAAGCGAGGACCTGCCGAAAGCGGTGGAAGCATTTCGCCGTCGCCACGGGCGGCCGAAAAAGGATCCGAGTGCCGACGAGACACACCAGATACTCGCCGATGAGCGTGCGCACATACCGATCGAGCGTGCCTTAGGCCGAGCGAAGCGAGCGTTCTCACTATCGCGGGTGATGGCGAAGCGTGCTAATACTGCGGCAACGGAGCAGTCACCGGCGTGAGTCGAAGCTATCCTGCGCCGCATGATACGGTGCTCGTGATCGGCGTAGTCTCAAACCGACGCTTTTTCAGCAAGCCCTAACTACCGAGCAGCCATCTCATTAGCCTAAGCTTACCTTCGTAAGGCGGATACCGAAGCCGTAACTCGGGCCATATTCGGTGGTTCACGAGTGCCCGCTCGTAGGTAAACGCTCTGAGGCTGTAGAGTCCACGATATCGGCCGAATCCGCTCTCACCCACCCCGCCGAACGGGAGGGATGATGAGGCTACCTGCAGGACTACATCGTTTATGCATCCGCCGCCACTGGGCAGATCGGCGAACAGCTGCCTCGCTTCAGTATTGCTGGTGCTGAACACGTAAACGGCAAGCGGGCGGGACCGGCTATTCACCCGTTCGACAAGCTCCCGGCGCGACTGGTAACGAAGAATGGGTAACAGCGGACCGAAGATCTCTTCCTTCATGAGTTGATCGTCCCAAGAGAGATCGGTCACGACCGCCGGGGAAATCGCCCGGGTGCGCGGGTCACACGAGCCGCCCCATATTACTCCCTGGGTACCGTCGAGAAGCGCTTTCAACCGATTGAAGTGACGATCGTTGATGATTCGAGCCATATCCGCGCTGTTCAGTGGCTTCTCTCCATACATCCGGACAAAGGCGGCTCTCAACTCCCCTACGAACTCATCGTGAACAGCTCCATCCACAAGCACGTAATCAGGCGCAACACAGGTCTGACCGGCATTAAAGGCTTTCCCCCAAGCAATCCGTTGAGCCGCCACCCGCATGTCAGCTTTGGCCGTTACGACCGCAGGGTTTTTGCCACCAAGCTCCAGGGTAACTGGGGTCAGCTGTTCGGCGGCGGACTTCATAATCGTTTTTCCCACTACGGAATTACCGGTGTAGAAAATGTGATCAAAACGATGGCTCAGAAGCTCTTGTACAACCTGCTTATCTCCCTGTACGACTCGCGCGAGCCCTTCCGGAAAGGCTGAATGCAGGATTTTTTCCAGAACCCCTGCCACGTTCGAGGCGAGCTCCGATGGTTTCAGAACTACGCTGTTCCCGGCAGCCAGAGCACCCGCAACCGGCACAACAGACAGCTGGAACGGGTAATTCCATGGTGCAATCACTAAGACCGTGCCGAATGGTTCGCGGTACACCGTACTTGTCGACCGGAAGAACGCTTGGGGCGTGGGACGCCTTTGCGGACGAAAAAACCGCTTGAGACATCTCTTAAGCTCGCGCACCTCCTGATAAAACACTGACAACTCGGAGGCTAACGACTCTAGTTCAGGTTTTCCGAAATCGGCCTGCAGGGCGCTCACAATCTCGTTCTCATGCTCCCTGACGGCTCTCGAAAGGCGCCTCAGAGCATCCGGTCCTTTTTGGGTCTCTGACACCGATTGCTGGGACACAAACGCGTCCCTAGCAATCTGCACAGCCCGGGGTACCGCTTCACTGTTTCGCATGCTGGAATCCATCTAACCCTGTTCTCCGCGCGGTTTCAGACGCACGGCCGCCGAGTTCATACAATAGCGCAATCCGGTGGGCTGTGGGCCATCGGTAAACACGTGCCCCAAGTGTCCCCCACACTTGCTGCAGCATACCTCGGTGCGCACAAATAACATGCTCCGGTCCTCATATTCGACGACTGCATCCGGGGCAATGGGTTCATAGTAGCTCGGCCATCCAGTTCCGGAATCGTATTTGGTGTTCGAGTCGAAGAGCGGATTCCCGCATCCCGCACAGACATAGACTCCATCGTCCTTACTGTCATGGTATTTGCCGGTAAAGGCACGCTCGGTCCCTGCCCGACGCAACACACGATACTCTTCCGGGGAGAGCTGGCGCTTCCATTCGTCATCGCTCTTCTGTATCTCGTAGTTCATATTCTTCGTTGTTCTTTTCATAGCGGAACTATACGCATGAGCCCTCCGGCGTGATCAACCTGAGCCGACTGCACCCTATCAAGCCGCTCCGGATTCCGGAGGCTCCAGCTCAGCCCTATAGCTCCACGGTAAACGAACCGCGAGTTCCTCTGTGGTAGTCGCCGAAACTGTTCGCCCCGTCGGGACCGTACGCCCAGATAATTCTCGTCTCTTCTCCGGGCGTAAGCGGCCGGTCGAACCGGCCGCCGCTGGACAACGGCAGCCGGAAATGAAGCGTAGTAACGCCGTCTTCCAGCGTTCCGTCAATGCCGGTAACGCGGCTTACACCTCCGAGATCCTCTATCGCTCTATGAGCGGTAGCCGAGATGCCGTAGTCGTGGCGGATGTACAGCTCGCCGTTCACCACGTAGCCGATAACAATCTCGGCGTCCTGCATCATCCTCCTCGGTTCGAAACCGATAGAGACGTACCCGGTGGTTGGTGCGGAGATGCGGGCTTCCAGCTCGTCACCGTCGACTCGCCACTCGAAAGTGAAATCGTGGTCCCGCGCCGTGCTGAACTCTTCGGCATACACGACTCCGCCGTTCAGTAGCATTCCGGCGCCGAACACTGCGCCTACAAGGAAAGCTTTGATATACTTCATGATAGTCAATAGATTACAACACAAAGTTGCTGCAGACAACTGTGGACGGTGAACCATGGGCGGCAAAAGCCGGGGAAGTGGGATAGACAGTATGATCTGCGCGGCTATCGGCAATGGGAAACGGATAGGATTGATCCAATCGCGCTCAGTACGAGATCAACTAGCCACGGCCTGTTTTGCGCGTGAGCCGCAGGTGACAAATCGTTGCTCGTTGATTCAGGATAAGCTAAAGACCGGTGTTGCCGAATCTGAGAAGTACCTCGGCGAAGTTATAATGTCAACGGAGAAGCTTGTTTTGGCGATTCTCGCACCGTCGAGGTGGACGAGCGGCACATCGGTGCTAAGTGAATCCTCATCTGTACCGGCGAGCGCCCCGCTAGACCGCCGCTACTCGGCCTTGATGCGATTGACAATCGACTGACCAATGAGGACTTTTTCACCTTGATGCTATTCCCAAGAGCATGCTTGGTATCGGTGGTGGCGCAACTGGCGCTGAAATGGCACAAGCTTTTTCACGGCTCGGTTGTCGGACAACAATCCTACAGATGGATACGCATCTGCTTCCCTTTGCCGATTTTTTTGCCGGTGAGCTCCTTGAGGATCCCTTTCACAAGGAGGACATTGCCGTGTACAACATCCGCTCTATCACGTCTGTGAGTATAAGAGATGACGGAAGCGTGATATTGGGGACCGAAGAGTGAGAGACTGTTGAGGCCAAGCGATTGTTGTTGACTGCCGGCCGGAGACCGGTGATTGATAAGCTGGATCTGGAAAACGCGGTTAACGGTACACACCGAAACGGCTTCCAGTCAACGTCAATCTGCGGACCAACGTGCCTCACATTTATACCGTAAGGGACTGCATCGGCAGCTATCTTCATTCTTTATGTCGCCATGCATCAGGGGGTTTTGCCGTGATGAGTATTGTGCGCCCCGGGCCTTTTAAGAAAAACTTCCAAAGATATCTCGTGCCTTGGACGGCGTTTACCGATCGGCAGGTTTCAGTCGTCGGTATGAGCGAGGCGGAACGGATCGCCGCCGGTATCAAATACCAGATCGTGAAAGCGAAACACTCAAATCACGGTGCTGCGATCGCAGAGCAGGGGACGAGGGGGCGGCGCGCCTACTACCGAGTAGGCTCGGCGGGGTTTATGGGGACTCCGTTGTCGGCGAGGACTCTGCCGAGACGATCAACGAAGGGCTTTGGCCGTCCGGAAGCCGATCCGTCCGGCTGATATCATGCTGCTGCAGCTCGGGAAGATATGCTCTTTCAGACCACCTACTCGGACTACTGCAATCGGAACGCTTCTCACCCGCTTCTCACCCTGCCGTATCCGGCATGGATGACTCTGGCCACATACCGCTCCCAGCCGGCGAGGAAAAGAATTGTGAGATCGTGACGCGGAGAAAAGCAGATCACTTTGCAGATTCCGCGAACGTGCGTGGCCCGTATACTTGCGAAGGTGTACGAGCTCGATCCTTTCGTCTGCCCGAAACCAAGCGCATCCTTCCAGATCGGATCAAGATCAGACGGCCTCCGCCGCGCTCGTTAGTGGCAGTAGCGCCTCCCAAACAGATAGACTTTTGTACAGTGGTACAGGCTCGCATCGCCGGAAAACGTAGCGGATCCTAGATATTTTCCCCCAGTCGCGCGAAAACGGTAGTAAAATCTAAAAGGCCATCGAGCGCGAACCAGCGGATCGCACCAGGTGCGGATGCAATCGGTGCGGTTCGCCGGCGCCGGCTCTGGCGCGTGGCCGGTGTTACGGTAGCCCAGAGTGTGAGCACGAATAGCCGCCGGCAGGACCGCACTCTCGCAAGCATCCGAGTTTCGGCCGGTGTCTCGGCGGAGCGCGCGACATGCACCGTCTCAGGCCTCCAGCCTCGCTCCACCGGCCGGGCAACACCGATTACTGTTGATACCGGACGGCCCGTGATTTCGCCCCTAAGCTAAGAGTGACAATCGAGCGGAAAGCAGACACCGTATATATCCCAACTATCATCGCAGATCTAGTGCCCGCAACGTCGACTCAAGCAGACCAGAAAGACAGCACCACCCTGCGACTCGGACTGCAGGCGAAGGCCCCGAGATCCGGAGTGCGGGTGTAATCAATCTCATCGGAGTGAAGCCGTCATCTGTGAACTATGAGGGACGTCACGGCTGATCCCCGGGGATACCGGCACGCTCTCCAAGACCGGCGTGGTGAACGAGCAACCGCTGCGCCTGCAGTTCATACCTATCTTGGTACATCCTGAGTTGAAGCTTCGCTCAGTCGTCACGGACACAGATTCGGGTATACCAGTTTTTTTCGTATTGAGCTGACGCCGATCGGCAGCTCCATGCCTGGTTGGAGCTTTGGAACACTCGAGACGACGATTGCGCACTTATCACTGAACGGTGAGCCCTTGTCGGTGGGCGATGACATGGGAGTGACGCCGCAGGCTCACGGGAGCGCCCGACGTTCACACGGGTACGCTCATGGCCGAAGGTGCGCGTGTCGCCATGCTGCTCTGCGCAGCCGCTGTACAGGGTACAGGGTATCGTAAGCGCCGACGAGCCAATAGATTGTCTCCCGATTCCTATTAGCGCGTTTGTCGTCGGCACACGTTGCCTCGACCGTCGCAAAAAGGGCAGGCAGAATCACCGGGCCTGACGCCATTATCACTGAAAGGACCGACCACCTCATTGGGTTTGGTGGCGCTGTGTGTCGTTCTGTTGGTAGGCTTTAGGGAAAGCGTCACTAAAGCACCCTCGCCTATTAAGACTGAAGGAGGAGATATGGTGACTCTATCTATCGACTTTCAAGAAGGTTTTGCGAATGACACCGTAAGTCTACGAATTAACGGCGAAGAAGTCTTTCGCAAAGAGGACGTAAGCACGAAGCTGCTGTTAGGAAAAGCCGAGGCGCTCAAGACCACGGTAGAAGCCGGTCAAGTTGTTATTGAGATTATGATACAGACACGCGATATTGCGATCACCATTCCCTTTGAAATCTCTGCTGATACTCACCTCGGCATTTCAGTAGTTAACGGCAGGATCGAGTATGTCGTTTCTGATGAGCCGTTCGGTTACATGTGAGCCCATTCAATAACTCAATCGGTGCATCGGCTCAATCGATGCGTCGGCGAAACTCTTTAAAGGGAGGTGATGCGTATCAAGGCAGCGTATCTATGAGCCCTGCAATCAACACGACAGTAAGACCCAAACTCAATTAGTAAGGAGCTTCTAAAATGAGTGACACAGAACTCACACCTAATCCAGAACCTATCCCTGGTCCGTTCCCCCGGCCGATACCGGAGCCATTTCCAGGTCCCTTTCCAAGACCCGAACCCTTCCCCTGGCCTCTACCCGACCCAGAACCTATCCCGCGGCCCCCGGACTGGTGGCGCTGTCTGCGCTTAGGACCAGTCAGTGGTCGCTACGAAGGCGAAATGACGGTACCGACCGCCGGGCGCTATGCCCTGGACTTACGGATGGATATTGACCCGCGCTATGTAAATTCGCCTGTCATAGATCGCATCAGCGGTGATTTCTACCAAGTGTATCGATTTGCTTTACCGGGTAGACCGCCCATCATGTGGAGGGTATACCGGGAATCGTGGATTGTGGATAGGCCGCAGGCAAACTGGTCACGGTGTCACGTGGATATAACCGGTACGGTCCGGTTCTGGAAGGGTGTCCATCCAACAACCAACATTAGGGTACGAATCCGTTGGGGAGCCTCCACGCCTGCTGGGCCTGCGGAGGTCACTTTTACAGAAGCCGGTGGTGACACTTCAAGCTACAGCTGCGCCAGAAAATCCGACTGCGTCCGTGACATGACCCTTGAGGTTGATGTCTGTCAGTCAGTCAATTCAGAGCCAGTTCTTCCGAGTTACGACACGCATTGGCATAATACTCGGCCGGCTGATCTCCCCCAACGAGTTCTGACGATCGAGGAGTCATTTCGGGAAGCAGGCATATCTGCATCAATTCGTCCCGACCGCACCATCATTGATGATAGTGCGCCTGAATTCAGTAGTTGGTCGGTCGCTGAGTTGCATGACGCTATGGAAACGCATTTCAGTCAATATCCTGGTACATGGCCAAAGTGGCAGATGTGGGGATTGCTGGCGGGAAGATTCGAAAGCGCAGGTGTAGCCGGAATCATGTTCGACGCCGCTGCAGCATATGGAGGTGCAGGCGAACCACCAGATCGCCAAGGATTTGCCGTTTTTCGTAACCACGTGTGGTTTAACAACCTTGTAGAGGGAGTACCAGCAAACCAGAATCAAGCCGGAGCAATGCGTGACTACCTGTATACTTGGGTACACGAAGCCGGCCATGCGTTCAACTTGTTGCATTCCTGGAATAAGAACCGACCCGACAGCCTGTCTTGGATGAACTATCCATGGCGATACGACAATCGCAACGGAGCTGGAAGCTTTTGGAGCAATTTCAGATTCCGTTTCGATAACGAGGAATTGATTCATCTTCGCCACGGAGACCGCGCATCGGTCATTATGGGCGGTGATCCTTGGGCTTCAGGCGGACATCTGGAGGATTCTTCAGGAGCATTTGCTCAACTAGTGGGCGACGCACCTATCGAGTTTCTGCTACGGTCCAAAGAATTCTTTGAGTTCATGGAGCCGGTTGTAGTTGAGTTTAGACTGAGAAACTGTCTCAGTGATCTACCCCTTGACCTGGATACTCGACTCAATCCCGAGTATGGCGGAGTTATTGTCTACATCCAACGCCCTGACGGTCGGATCGCGGAACATGCTCCCGTTTTTTGCAAACTCGGTACTCCTGACATTCAGACCCTGCAGCCCAGAAGCGAGGCCACTCAGGGGCCAGATCGTTACAGTGAACATGTCTTCCTTAGCTATGGTGGCTCTGGTTTTAACTTCGACGAACCCGGTGAGTACTTGGTACGAGCGGTGTATCAGGGCGTCGGTGATGTCTTGATTCCCTCAAACATCCATCGCGTACGCGTCGGCCGGCCCTTCTCGCGAGATGAGGAGCGTATTGCCCAGGACTTCTTCAGCTATGAGACTGGTATGTCCCTCTATCTTGGCGGATCAAGTTCAGCCTTCCTCAAGAAGGGAATGGATACTCTCGAGGCCGTAGCTGATCGCTACCAGCAAACAGCCGCCGGAGCGCAAATTTGCTTGGTGTTAGCCCATAATCTTGAACGACCGTTCTTTCACATTGAGAAGGGAAAGCTGGCAAAAACGCGCTCCTCTTCACCGACGGATGCTCTAGCTCTTACTGCTCGTGCGGCTGAACAGCAGAAGCGCGACGAGACTACATTTACAAACATCGGCTACCATGAGTTATGCCGCACGAGGGCCAATCTGATGCTGGCTATGGGCGAAAAGGCTGATGCCAAGAAAGAGCTGCGTACACTTGTCCAGAACCTGAAGAAGCGAGGTGTTAACCAATCCGTTCTTGATCAGATCGAGGCGGACGCCGAGAACCTCTGAGGTTGAGTTCGTAAAGGTTAGATGAGGGGGCACATTAAGTCTGCTCCCTCTCCAACACGATCGTCTAGCAAAGGGTTGCAGCCGACGCACCCGCAGCGACTGCAGCCGCCCCCACCAGCCCTGCTCAGGCCGCAGATAAATTGTGATCAGGCAATTCCGGTTTGATGGAATTTGAGAGAAGGAGTCAAAAATGAAGCGTAAGCAAAGAGATGTACCTCTAAGATTTCGACGGATTGCAGCCGAACACTTAGAGTCCATTCGTGGCAGTGAAATAGGCATTAACACAGCAGATTTATATTTGGGTGACGATGTCTGCGAGATATACAGACCGGATATAGAAGGAGTTGCGTATTATGAATTCCAGGTACTAAAGGCGACCAGAGAGAATGTTGATAACAGATATGATCTGGTCCAGAATGTGAAAAAATTCAATCTCTTCTCTGAGACCGGGCATAACCCCATTTATTCCACACCGAATGCATCAAGAGATTTTTTGAATGATGAACTCGCCTTTTTGGTTAACAACAATATTCAAGGTTTCATTATGGTTGCAACTAATGATCATGATTTTCCGATATCTCATTGGAGCTTTGAGAAGCTGCCGCCAAGTTTGATCCTTGAGCAAGATGCTGCGCGCGAAAAAAAGACTCTTGAAACAATTTATAAAATAAATTCAATGGCATATTTAGGAGAAGATGCTAATCTTGATGAGGTAAACCATTTAGGTGAAATGCCATCTGTACTGAAGGGTTTACCTGAAGATCTTATTGAATCCGATAGAGGAATTAGTTCCTCCATTACAGAGATCAGGGATTTACAAACCCGTCAACTAGACGACACGCATAGAATACGCGCAGGAAGAACAATAAGAAGAGGCCCGAAACCTCTGGATATATCGTTCACAACTTGCGTTTGGAAACAGGTCAAAGAAGAGTTCAAAAATTCGTTTAAGCCACTTCTTGATGATTTAAGGAGAAGTACCTCAGAAGTATGGAAGAAGCAATCAATGTTGGAGGAAATGGGTGAAGGCATTATTGCAGGTGACGTTTTCAATCTAGTGTCGTTGGAACGAGAGTTCACTTTTCAATTGAGCGGGGAAGCAGTTGATTATGTCAGAGTTAGAGTCGCAAAAAGACCCGGGGGATTTTCGGTCATTGAAATCGCTACGCGAGAGTTACCGTTCGATCGGGAGAGCGATCTTACTGTGACGTTGTATTACGGCAAAGACTGTCAGGAAAAGGTTGAGCTGTTCGTTGTGAATCGGACTACACCAACAGAATTTCCTAGAATCGATTTAAGCGAGGAGGAATAGTTATGAGTTGGACCGTTTATTGGGCTGCAGGAACTTATAACGATCAGCCAAGGTATCATCAGTTTCATTACAACGGTTGTGCCGTTGGTTGTGGTCCAGTTGCGTGGGGTATACTCTTCGGCTGGGCAGACATACAGGCTGAACAGGGAAATCCATACTGGAGAGGCAGAGGGGACATTTATCGGGAAAATGGTGGAACCGGTGCTAATGCGATAGCTCCTCGGAATATGGATGAAGGTGTCCGCAACATGATCCGGGAAATACGAGATTATGTGGGGACCTTTTGCGTGCCACGAGGACAAGGAGCTACTCTTCCCAGAAGAATGGATCGAGCACAGAGGTATTTGTCCAGAAGGACGAGCGCAAAAGTAGAAGTATACTATAGTAACACCGGTAGAAGTCGAACTGAGTTCAGACAAAAAGTCAGGAATTCCATTAGAGATCGGAAGACACCGGCAATTATTGGTATAGGTTGGCTTCGACACTATGCTGTGGCTTATGGTTACAGATGGAGAAAGCGAACAATAAGGAGAGGTCGGGGTCCTTTTCGCTGGACTGAAACAGTTTATGACAGGCACTTCAAAGTTAATCAAGGTGGGGGCGCGACTCGTGGTGAGTGGGTGGAGGCTTCTACTTGGTTTTCAGGCGAGATATATCCTTGAGTACCAATAAGGCACAACCAGCTTAAACGGTTAGCGTTTTATCAACTGTCGTTCATAACCTCGGTCGTCGCTCCGTTTTCGTGAAATCTCGCCCTCGATAGCGCGTTCGCGGTTGCGATCGAAGATAACTCGTCATTCCTACACGCTAATCCGTTGCCACGCGGGCTTCGGGGCGGTACCTTAGCTACATGTCGATTGGAAGGGATGGTCCCCGACGGTATGACTTTCTCTTTGCCGGAGGCGGAGGTGCCGCTCTGAGTCTTGCCTATCACTTAGTCGCGGCAGGTTTCGACCAGTCCTCCATGCTCATTATCGACGAGGAAGAAAAGCGTGATAACGACCGGACATGGTGTTACTGGGTAAAAGGACCCACTCCGTACGATTCGGTGGCGCACGCAAGCTGGGATAAACTGCGGATTATCGGAGACGGCAAGGATCTGATGCTGCCGATAGAACCGTATCGCTATCAGATGCTGCGTTCCGAAGACTTCTATCGCTTCGTGAAGGAGCGCCTGTCACGCTGTCCTAATGTTGAGTTTCTGACTGCGCGCGTAGACTCTGTCAAAGACACCGACTCCGGAGCGGAGGTGCTGGTCGACGATGTTGTATACGCGGGAAAATGGGTGTTCGACAGTCGTTGGAAATATCAGAATCTGGTGGTTAACGAATCTCGATACCGGAATCTGAAGCAGCATTTCAAGGGAGTGGAAATCCGCACCAATACAGACGTGTTCAACACGGATGTCGCGCGCATGTTCGATTTCCGCACCCCCCAGCACGGTGTTATGCGTTTCTTCTATCTGCTGCCTTGGAGCCCGCGCGAAGCCCTAGTGGAGTACACACTGTTCAGTCCTGAAACCCTGCCTCCGGAGGAGTATGATCGGCGAATTGCCGACTACATTCAAGGGGTTCTCGGTATCACCGAATACGAGGTGGCTGCTGAAGAGGCGTGCATAATTCCCATGACGGACCAGCCGTTCGAACGGCGTGGCGGTGCTCACATCCTTCGCATCGGAACGCTCGGAGGCCGGGTCAAAGCGTCAACCGGTTACGCGTTCATGCGCATGCAGTGGGACGCCGAGGCAATTACCGACTCGCTTCGACGCACCGGTGGGCCATTTGATCTGCCCGTGACACCACCAAGGTATCATCGCTTCGACTCCATACTACTGCAGGTACTGCTTGATCGCGGTGATCTGGCAGAACACGTCTTCGTCCGCCTGTTCGATCGCAATCCGGTAACCCGTATGTTTCGCTTCCTCGACGAGGTAGACGGTGTGTGGGAAAACATAAAACTCATGTCTACCGTCCCGATCCCGACATTTCTCAAAGCGGGATGGCCTGTTATGAGGCCTTGAACCCCGCACGCTCCACTTTACTGTGCAAGTACTACACCTACGCGGGTCATAGGTTTCGGCATACCAGCGCCCGATGCGCGCGCGCTCACTCTGTTCAAGCGATGGAAAGATTGGGCGCATCCCCGCCCCGCGTCCACGATGCTGATCGTGACCGCGCCGCGGGGTCGGCCTCCGGCTCCCAATCTGTTGCGGCTGCGCCGCGACAGGATTTCCGCCTCCGGCCTTGCGCTGCCCGTTACGGCAGCCACCGACCATAGACAGGCTCAATCAATCGCAAAACGTTTCCCGAACATTGAATCCCAATCGAAGCTGTTCCAAGCATATGCGCCGTACTCCGTTCGCCGTCAGCTTTAGGTCCTCTACGCTCAAGGTCCTCGACTAAGTTCGCGAGCCGCACCTGTTCGCGCCGCGGCTCATGCCTACGAGCGATGCTCCAGGAAACGATCTTCGCCATGGTTCGGACGCCAAACGCTGCGCGTAAACGGCGAGCGGAGCAAAGTCCCGCAAGTTCGGGGTCTCGCGCTTGTTCTGTTGTGCGGTTATGCTTTGATCGTGCGAATCGCCTCGAGTTCCGGCCCTATTGCGTCCCGTTCATCCTCAATTCTCTAATCGTCCTGGAGTCCGAGCCGGAATTTTGGGGATACGCCGAAATACTTCCCCAATCAAAGCGCTGTGTCTGCAGTAATCCGGTATCTTTGGCCGGCCGATACGCAGTTATTCCCATCGGAACAAGGAAATCTTCCCTGAGCACTTCACCGGGATGCACGTGTGGTAATCGCGTTATGTCAATACTCCGCGTTAGTGATAAACGACCAGTTCGACGTCGTGAACGTCGCCATCGTCCCAGCGAAAGCATATCCGCCACCGGTCGTTGATTTGAATCCGGGCTTCGAGTGCGCCCTAAGACACCCGACGATCCAACATCTCCGCGATCCAGACCTTGATAATCGACTGGCGAGTGATCCCCAGACGCTTCGCCTCTTGATCCAACGATTCGATCATCCACTGAGGAAAGTCCACGTCGAACCGACGCGGCTCCTGGTTCCTGCGTCGTGCCTGCTCCAGATCGAGTTCCGAGGTGATCTCCTCACCACAATCGAACTTTTCTTCGGATTCACGCGCCTTCATAGATCTCGATCTCCTCACGCCTTGAGCGGCGTACCGAGATGATCCGGATACGCTCCTCTCGATAGGTGATGACGGCCGACCAGTGCACGCCGGCGATCTTTCCTACGACGACGTATCGCGCTTCATCCTCGGTTTTCGCTTCGTCCAACTCGAATTCCACGCCGATTCACCCAGTCGCTTTATGTAAACTTTTCATACCTTTTCTGCTCAGCTGTCAAGCGGGCAACACTTCGCTTGCGATAACGGCGCGCTGTCTTGGTCTCGCTCAACGAGGTTTCAGCATGCCGGCGCACGTAACCGCCGCCTGCCGCCCGCAAACAGCGCGTTGCGGAACTCTCATGACCGGTGGTCCCCCTACTCCCCCACCCCAATCCCCACAAGAAACCGTCGTCCCGCCGTCTCCAAATCCTCCCCGATATCGAACGTCACGCTTCGAATGTGCACGGCACTCTGCATCGTAATGTCGAGCGGCTCGGCGAGCGGTTCAGGGTAGACGAGCCACGCGTCGGTGACGCCGAGTTGCGTGGCGTAGGTGTGTACCTGGTTGATGTCGCTTTCGTCCAGCTTACCGCCGGCCTTGTACTTGGTGTCGAGGACGGCGAAGGGGCGCGGATCGGGTCCCGCCGACCGGAGAACAATGTCGGCGCTCAAGCTATAGACCGGCCGGTTGTGCATGACGGAGTGCTCGAGCTTGACCGATTGCTGCGTGCGTACCGATGTGTCGGGCGGTGCGTTGAGACGCAGCCACTCGGCTACGAATCCTTCGAAGAGCTCAGGCATCAACAGTCGGAAGGGTACCGCTCTTCGCCGTGCTTCGCCGGGGAGCTCGGGGGCGGTGTGTTCGACGAAGAAGCGCGCCATGGCGTGAAGCGGTTCGTAGGGCTGGGTGAGGCGGGTGTAGTCGATGTCGCGGTAGTCGCTCGGGCGGTATTCCACAAGCGACACCCTGCCGGCAAGCGTGCGGAACACGGCGGCTGCCATCGTTCGGGTGTCGTTCCTGAGAAGCGCCGCTGAGCGGATAACGGAGTAGAGCGCCCAGAGAAGCAAACGGTTCAAAAGATTGTCGGCCTCATGCTCATCGTAGCGGCAGGCGAGCTCGGGCTGCCAGGGACGGCGAATGCTCTCGGCGACATTAATGCGGCCACGCAACGCCGCCGGGCGCCCGTGCCGCTCCTCGTAGGTGCGGTGCAGTCCGCGAACGGAACGTTCGCGAATCCGTAGGATGAACTGCCGTGCGAGCGTGTCGTACATGCCGTCGACTGAGTCGACGTCGGCGTACCGCGACCAGTCGAGCTTCATGCTGTTTCCCTGGGCGATATCCCACATCGCGAATACGTTCGCCACCGGGACTTTCGGGGCGAATCGTACCACCGTGCCGTCGGTAAGGCGCGCCACGCCGACCACCGGCCCAGGGTTGAGGCTTACGACGAGCGAATTGTCTTCGTCCAAGTCGTAGCTATACCGGACGCCGTACGCGGAGTTGAGCTCTTTCACGATCGATGTGGCAAGCGTACCGTCAGCGAATCTCTGCTCGGCCTGCTCGGGCAGCTCCAGTGTATTCTCCGATCCGTACATATCACCAGAGGCCCGTAAGGATGTCGGCGACGCGGTCCCACGCATAACCGCGAGCCGTCTCCGGTTGGTCGAAGAAGTACTCCTCCAGGTACGGCACGATCTCGGTTTTCCAGATCAGCTCAATGTGCGCGGGAAGGTCGTCGACGAGAAAGAACGAGATGCCGATAGCGTAGTCGTCGTCTCCGATCGCTTCGTTGATATTCCCGAGTGTGCCGATGAGGCCGTCTACGGTTCGGCCGCGCGACTGGTGGTACCTTCGCAATAACTCGTAATCGGGGGCCAAGCGCAAAAAGGCGAACCGGCGGCGTAGGGCGTGATCGACGAGCGCGATCGAGCGGTCGGCGGTGTTCATCGTACCGATGATCCGCACGTTGTCCGGGACGCGAAACTGCTGCCCACTTGGTAAGAGCACCGAGTCGTCGCGGTACTCGAGGAGGTACATGAGCTCGCCGAAAACACGCGCAAGGTTCGCACGGTTAATCTCATCGATAATTATCACGCAGGGATCGTTCGTGCGCGCCGCCGTTCGCTGTCGATCCACAGTGAGAGCTGCGGATCGTCGGTTCGTTTGCCGCCTTTCGGATAGAGCGCGCCCCAGTAGTACGGGTGCGCCCCACCCTTCCCAAAATCGTTCTTCGGGATCCGGGAGAAGAGATTGCGCTCGTGCTCCATTGCGGTGCGCACGGCGTCCGGAAGCTGATCCGCAGCCTGGCGGAACAGCCGCTGAAAAGGCTGCTTCACATGTTGCTCGAACTCGTTCTGAATCGAGCGGCATGTGTCCGCCGTCGGGTCGTCGGCGAGTATTTGCAGTAGCGAGAAGCTCTTACGAGTAAAGGGAGCCTCCGATTCCTCACTCACCGCATCGAGCCCATGGACGAGTAGCTTCGCTCGCCAATCGCGGTCGAAAATGGCTCGGAAAAGCGATCCATCCTGATGTCTACTCAAGGGAGAGCCGGACCACCCGTCGAATGCATCAGCTAACGGCGGGAACTTCGAGGCGATGAGATCCTTCGTCTCCTCAATCTGCCCAACCGCGTAGTCCCCGGACACGGCGCCGAGTTGTACAACAATCCCGAGGACGCACCGACTTTGCGGGCCCGATCGAGAATCTCGTCGAACGACTTACGTGTCAGCAAGTCCGAGAATGTCTCCTTACCGAGAAGCTCTGCGAACTTCTTCACCGCAGCGAGCTTGTAAGAGACCTCCTCCTTCTGAAAGCGGGCGTCGTCCCAGCTTTCCAGCTGGTCGTGAACGGAGCGAAACAGCTCGATAACTCGCGCGTACTTGTCGGCCACGTAATCCACCTCCAGCATCGTTGCTACGGCATTCTGACTGGTTCTTAGGGTAGCCTCTTATGCGGGTATTGTGAATCGAATAAAAAGCTCTCTTCGCTGTTTCCGCCGTGGTTCTGTTCGAACCGATGAGGTGGACCCGAAGATAGTTGCTCGCGGTCGCCCTTTCAGGTGCCGCGCCGGGGAATAGGAGAAGCTTGGGACGAGGGATTCACAATGCTAAGCATTGTTTCCAAACTCTCGCCGATGTAATCGGCGAAACCGGGTTTGATTTCGAGAATGAGATCGCCTGTGTACGAGGAGAGGCGCTCAAAGACATCCTTATAGGGGATACAACCCCAGCCGGGAGGCATGTGGCAATCGGCTTCTCCGAACGCCCATCGTTCAGCCTCTGAGCTGACACCGGTGTCCAGTCGGCCGAAATTGTCATTGGCATGCAAGTGTACCACCCACGGTGCAGCCAACTCCACCGCCTGTAGATAGTCGAACCGCATATCGCTTGCCGCGATGTGAAGGTGTGCGATATCGAGCGTCATCCCAACCGATGGGTGGTCCACGTGTTCGAGCTGGTTAGCAATCGATGAGGGGTGGAGACGCTTATGGAACTTAAGCAAATCTTGACGGGAATATCCGAAACGGCGAATTATCTCGTGCTCCCAAAGGTGTGGGTCGCCGTTCTCAATACCTATCACGACCCCCGCATCCGCCGCCGCGGGAGCGAGGACACGCAGAGCTCTGACCTCTCTCTGTTCTCCCGCAATGAGCTCTTCATCCGACGGAAGGGTCGAAGCAACCCCATTCTTGACCGCGTCTAGAGCCTGAAGACCGCTGTGGTATACCAAACAGGTTGCACCGACGGCACGACAAATCTCTATCTGGCATCGCATGATTTGCACACACAGGTCGTGGCGCCGGTCATAGGCAAGGTTCAACCGGTTGAGTCCGTGAATCGTATATTGGAAATCGAATTGAGAGAGAAGCGAGCGGAGTCGGTCTAACTGCCGCGGCCGTATTCGCCCGTCGACTATTATCGCGAACGGATGCGGATGGATCTCTACCAGCCGAAACCCTGCGTCCCACACGCGCTCAAGGAGGCTCTCCATACGCGAGAATAAGTCGAGACCGGCAGGGAGGCTGCATGTGATACCGATATTCTGAATTCTCATTCTTGTCCTCTCCCTATACCCATGCAAGCATTCCTTCCGAGAGGCCGCCTATCCAATCGTCCGACTTTCTGCCACCACGTCCAACCGCATGGTGCCAACAGTCGTCAGGCGATGTGCGCTTACGTATCATCAGGTGTAATGGCAACGAAGCCGAAAAGTTTGGGATCTTGCATTGTGCTCGCCACACTCTGTACGCTCCAACGGCCTTCTTCGGTCTTTATTCCGGACAAACCGCTGAATGACTGAGCCTTATCTTCCGGAAGACGACTGCCACGGATCGTTCCGTACAAAAGATACTCGACGCCGAGCGGGTCGTGAATTTGGACGCAGTAGTCTTCGCCGGACCTGTTGATAGGAATGTCATACTCACCTGTGATTCCGCACAATGTGCAAGTATCGACGTACGGGTGCGTCGGTTCCTCCGTCGCCACTTCGTAATGCACGCTCGCCGGTAATGCGAAAACCGTTCTCGCGCGCCCTAACAGGTTACATTCTATTGTGCACATCTTGGCGCGGATAAGCGCGGATGGATAGAAGCGAGCGTGAATTTGATGGCTATGCGAAAGCTCGGGTGATCGATTGTCATGGTAGTGGTGTAGTGGTCCGATACGAGCTTGGAAGTCCGAGCCTTCGCCCGGCTCGGCGAGCAAATGATATAGCTGATGGTTGTGTATTCCTTGGACAAAAGTGTCACACATCTGTAAGTGGGTTTCGAGCAGGTATACTACCAGGTGCACGGCATGCATGTATCGGCCGCGCAAAGTGAGCTTTTCATCCACGAAAAACCACACGTTAGGGTAACGCGGCATCTCTTTCGGAAAAACTGTCTTTGGTGGTAAGCTCTCTTGAATCACGCGAAAATCATCGTTGACCAATGTAGCATTTCCTCCCCTTGATCGGCCCTGCAACGACTACTGCGCGCAGCGGGAAAGCGAATGGTAACAGCAGCTTAGGGAAGTTCCTGCACACAGCGTTTCCAGAGTTCTTGGACCGCGCTAAGCGATATCGCGCTCGGTTGTTTCGGAATGTATTCAAAGCCGACCGTTCCCGTGTATCCCGCAGCTGACAGGCGTCTTAAGAGACTATCCCAGTTAATATCGCCGGTTCCCGGCTCTCCGCGTCCAGGTATATCGGCTATGTGTACATAGCCGATATGCTGCGTGTAGTGCTCCACAATACCGATCAAGTCTTCATCCATCACCCCGAGATGATATAAGTCGGCTAATACGGCCGCCCGTGGGCTTGCTACACGGCTAATGATGTCAACCGCCTGTTCCATCGACGTCAAGAAGTTTCCCGGATGATCTATCTTGGTGTTGAGTGGCTCAATCACAAGTGACATATGGTCCGGCACTAGCTGTAACGCGTTCGTCAGAAGCTCACACAGTGCACCACACTTATCTTCCGACGAGACTTCCGAGAAGCTGTCCACAACTTTCCCGTCGTGACTTAGCTCATTCGAAAGTAGCATCAACGTAGTGCACCCTATACTCGTGGCCACATCGACCGCCTCTCGAATGTCAGCCAAGACTGTTGGGTGCTCATTCGACATGACCGGGCTTCCTCGACGGTGCGCACTGAAGTTCGAAACCCGAACACCGTGCTGGCGCATAGCCCTCTCCAGAGCTGGAATGTCCTTGTCACGCCATCCCCAGAACTCAATCTGCTCTATGCCTGCGACGGCGACTTGTTCAATCTTTTGGTGAGCAGGCAATCCCGGAAACAATGTGTCAATGCACACAGCAGCTTCCATTCTAGCAACATCCCCTTCCAATGCGAGCCAATTGCTCCGCACGTTCGACCCCCCAATTCTCGCGCACTTCAACCCCATTTACCTCGTCTGCGACAAAGGCACCCTATTCGAAGTAACCACTTCTCGTGTTGCCGGGGTGCCTGCTCTTCGAATTCCGCCCTATCTGCAACAGTGTGCAGCCGGCTTCAATCGGCCATATTCGGCCCAATCAAACTGTCGCCAGTTGCATCGATGATCGGTACCCGCGATGTCTCGAGCTGCTCGGTCAGGTCCGTCGAGAGCCGCGCCGTATCGGTGATCAGTCCTGCGAGCCTGTCACAAGAGATGACTTGTATCAACTCACCTCTTCCGAACTTTGTATGGTCGGCAAGCACGAATACCTTCTCGCTTCTCTGGATGGCAACCTTCTCTAACGAAGCGACCAGTACATCGCTGTTGTAAACGCCGCTGTGTGGCAAGACGCCGCTCGCTCCGATGAATGTCTTGTGAAAATGGTGTTGCATGAGCTGGGCCTCAACGGAAGGCCCCACAGTGGAATAATTGCCTTCCTGGACGATTCCGCCAAGGAATACGAGGAGCAGTTCGCGCTGGTGGGCAAGGTCCTGGACGACCTGAAACGAAGAGGTAACGACTGTGATTCCCACCATGCTGGCGATAACCGGTGCCATATGTGCAACCGTTGTTCCCGAACCAAGGCACACGACGTCGCCAGGTTCGATTAGCGATGCAGCCTTACGGCCAATCCGTCCTTTCTCTTCTGAGTCGAGCGCAAATCGGGTTCTAAAGGGGTTTTCATTGCTTCGCTTGATCGACACGGCGCCCCCGCGCACGCGCTTAACACCGGACTGCCTCTCCATTTCTGCCAGATCTCGCCGAATCGTCATCGGCGATGCGCTGATCAGCGACGAGAGTTCCTGCACCGATGCGAACCCCTTGGCCTCTATGATATCGGCGATTTTGATCTTTCGCTCTACTGGCATCATCGATTATCAGGTTACAACAAAAATGAAAATAATGCAAACAGTTTGAGCGCCGAAACACAGGTTATAATAAACAGTAAAGAACAAATTCAATAAAAAAACCTCTTGCGCGATCACTTACAATCATGGTAAGCTACGGCGCAGATGAAGTGGCGGGTACAATTAGCGTATAGCAAGATACTCATTTCGCTTTTGCTGTGCGGCCGTGTTACATGCTGCCGGGGGACACGAGATCGTAACAGCAAAAGGAACGGACCTTGGTACACCATTGGACCGGCCACTAAGCATTAGGCAGGAGGTGTCAGAAATGAGGAGAACAAAGCCACCTAAGTGGGTGGGTAGCGCGTTGCTTGTCGCGGTCCTCGCCGTCATCGGTTGTAGCCCCGAGGCCGATGCGGTAGCGGAAGCAGACGGGCCCGTTGAAAGGGAAATGTTGGAGGTAGTTCAGCCCTTGAATGTTCTGGCCGCACCGGTGACCGAGCAGGAAGCGGAGTATCTCGCGCGCAGGCAATTGCCAGACGACGTTGACGAGTGGCTGCGAGAGGCTGAACTCGGCGAGTATGAACGGAATCCGTATTGGATGGAAGTTTATAGTCGTGCACAGGAAGAAGGTCGTGTGATCGTTTGGGCGACCACTTCGCGCGTGGCACAAGTGGTCGACGAGTTCAACGAAATGTATCCCGGTGTAACCATGGAGTTTCAACGTGTTGAGACTTCAGAGCTCGTAGATAAGTTTGAGCGCGAATACGATGCGGGGTTGCGCAACGTTGATGTGATTCTACAAGACGGCATACCCGAGGTTATTGATCAATGGCAGCGGGGATTGCTGCACAAGTACGTGCCTCCACGAATGCGAGGAATCGTGCCACCGGAGTTACAGGAAGGGATGTTACGGCATCGAAGCGGGCTTGGCGGCGTCTTGTACTACAATACCGAACGATGGCCGGATGGGCCTGACTTTACCAATCCCAAAACCACGCGTAAGACTCCCGCGGGGCTGCTCGAGGGGATGATGCCGGTCAGAGCGTGGGGTGGGAGCGAAATATGGCCGCAGGCAACCGCGCCGGCTCGCCGGTGAGGCCCGCGTAGAGTGCGGATTCGCTTCAGAGAGGCCTATGAGGGCGCTCGTGATCGGTGGTGCGCACGCAGCTCCGGCGCGGCATGTGG
>PUPD01000168.1 GCA_003552985.1 Spirochaetaceae bacterium | reverse complement strand
TCACCGCACACTGCATCGCCGCGAAGTACTCCCGGCCCTCGGGAGAGGCAAACGGCGCGCAGGCGAGCTCACGGTCTTTGACGCCGAGCTGGTAGGTGCTGTTCATAACCTCGAGAAAGCGCCTGAGGTATCCGCTTGCCACCTCATGCCCAAAGCCGCGGCTTCCGGTGTGAAGCATCAGTACCACTTGATTGGGCTGCCCGATGCCGAGCTCCCGCGCGGCCTCGGGGTCGGCCACGTTCTCGGGTCGCGCTACCTGTATCTCCAGGTAGTGGTTGCCGGAACCGAGGGTCCCTACCTGCTGAAACCCGCGCTCCACTGCGCGCTCCGAGACAAGATCCGGATCGGCTCCGGCCATGACGCCGCCTTCCTCGGTGAGCTCGGCATCCTCATCGATCCCGTAGCCGCGCCGAATACACCACGGCGCGCCTTCGCTAATGAGCTCGCGAAACTCATCGCGCGAGATCGTAAGCAGGCCCTTGCCGCCCACGCCGGCCGGAATCGCGCGAAACAGTCCCTCGACGAGCTCGGTGAGGACCGGTCTGACCTCCTCCTCGGTGAGGTTGGTGGCCACCAGTCGCATTCCGCAGTTGATGTCGAACCCGATCCCGCCCGGCGAGATGACGCCGGTCTCAGGGTCGAAGGCCGCCACACCGCCGATCGGGAAGCCGTAGCCGCGGTGGCCGTCCGGCATGCAGAACGAGTAGCCGACGATTCCGGGCAGGCAGGCGACATTCGCCGCCTGCTCGAGGACCTCCGGCTCCATCGCATCGAACAGCCGCGCGCCGGCGTACACGCGCACCGGCACGCGCATCCCGGGCTTGTAGCCCGGACCGAGCTCCCAGAGCACCTTGTCGACGCGACGAACCGCACTGTGCAGCTTCATCGTATTACAGTATACGGACTCCGCGCGTGGCTGGTCTATGCGCATGGATTATTCGCAAGGGTTACTCGCAAGGTCTTTGCTCGCTGAGTGGCCACGCCGCCGTCTCACGGAATCTCGGTTGCGGCCCAATGGGGCCCTGCGGTAGCGTGAGAGCCTGCCGCCGAGCTTTCACAGCGATTGCTAGCGCCCAAGATGCTCCGCCAGCAGCCGCGCGTTGTGCCGAAGCATCGCTGGGTAGTCCGGCGCCTCGCCGTCGGGCTCCGATACTGAGTCTACGTACAGCGGGCCCGCGACCGTCGCGCCGGTGTCCTCGGCAACCGCACGCACGTGCCGGTCGCTGATCGTGCTTTCGTAGAACACAACTCCAACACCGCTGTCGCGAACCAGATCGATGACCCGCTTAATCTGATCCGGCGCACCTTCCTCTTCATGGTTGGTGCCCCAGATGCCTTCATGCTCAAGGTCGAACGCCTCGGCGAAGTATAGGAACGCCGCCTCGCTTGTAATCATCACCCTTCGCTCATCCGGTATCACCGCAAGAGTATCTTCCAGCTCGCTGTACAGATCCTCTAACTCCGCAATTGCCTCGTCAGTGTTTCGTTCGTAGGCCGCGGTGTTTTCCGGGTCCAGCTCGATAAAGGCGTTTCGAATAACCTCGAGGTACTGCACCGCAATGCGCGGGTTCATCCAGAGGTGCGGGTCAGGGTCACCCTCGAAATCTCCGAGTATGATCGGCAAGGGCTCGGCTCCAGTCTCCTCAGCCACCGGGACGAATGGTACATCCGAAGCCGCGGTCGAACGAGCCTGCCCCATCCATTGCTCGATGTTGTAGCCGTTGTACAGAACCAGCGACGCGTTTTCGAGGTCGACAAAGTTCCGGGGGTTGAGTTCCCATTCGTGGATCTCGGCGCCCACCGGCGCGAGCGTGACCACCCGCAGATGCTCGCCCGCTACCCGCGCGGCGAGATCTTCCAGCACGGTGAATGTCGTCACCACCAACGGGCGCTCATCTTCAGCTACAGGCTCGGCGCCGCACCCCGAAAGCACCGCGCCCAGAACGAACAGCACAATGATTGCCCGCACCAAGAACCGGCCCTCTCTTCGTCGGCCTACGCTCTGCAGCCCGCCGGTCTTCATCGTCGCCCTCCCAAAGCTAATTTAGGTTGTCTTTCAAAGCCTTCATTTTGATTACTCAAAATATTAGGCGGGTGACTGTGTCTTGTCAAGAGCTCCGAGGCGGGACTGCTATTCAACCGGCGGGGGGCCCATATGCTGCGCCTGCTCACGTCGGCGGTAGCGTCCGGTTGCCAATACGAGGTTGCGCAGCGCATTCGAATCGACTGCGGCCAGCCATTTCTGCCTGAACTCGGGGTTGTGCACGATCTGTGCGACCGACGCGAGCACCTGCAGGTGGAGGTTGCGCTGGTCACGTGTCCCGAACAACACGAACACAGCGCGCACGTGCGCCGCTCCATCGTCGGTTTCGAAGATAACCTCCTGTTTGTTGCGCACAATGACCAGGTGAAACGCGTTGTTTCCCGGCATTACCACGTGCGGAATCGCGACAAAGTCGTTCAAAGCGGTAGAGCTCAGCTCTTCACGCTCGACCAGCAACTCGCACAGGCGATCGTTGTCAAGCCCAACCTTTTCGGCAACCTGCTCGGCGATCAGGCAGAAGAAAGCCTGCTTGGACATTGACTCGTCCAGGTCCAGCACGGTTGCCGCATGCACGACGCGGTCGACGCGGTCTTCGCGTACCTCGTCACGATCATGAATGATATGGCGCAACTCCGATTCCAGCTCAGCAGTACTGGTTTCGCGATTCTGCAGGAAGGGCACCGCGTTGAACACACGCTCAATGATGTTCAGCAGTGCGAACTCCGAGTTTGCGCGATTGCGGCCGTAGAACCAGTAGACCAGAACCCCCCCTGTGATCAGTGCCAGCGTCACCGCCAGCGACAAGACACCCATCCCGGCGATCAGCACCGTAAAACCGATACTGCCCAGGATCTGTACCCACGGATACAACGGCGAGCGGAAGCTCGGTTGGTAGCTGACGACACGGCTCTCGCGCAGGATGATTACCGAGAGATTCGAAAGAATATATGTGAGCATCAACACCACCGACGCCGATTCGGCGATCGTTTCCAGCGGAAGCAGGAGAATCAAGATCATGAAACCGCCTGTGACAAGCACCGCCCAGTGCGGAATGTGAAATCGCTTGCTGACTCCCGCGAAGAAGCCTGGGAGCAGTTGATCGCGGGCGAGCGCGAACAAGTACCGTGAGGCCGACAGCAGACCTGCGTTCGCAGTGGAGACGAATGCCAGTATCGCTGCGATGCTGAGCGCGATACGTCCGGGTGTTCCCATGAACACCTCGGCCCCGTCCGAAATAGGAGTCAACGAAGCCGCATACGTTTCCGGATCGAGCACTCCGGCAGTTACGAACACCATGAACGAGTAGGCTATCCCCACGACTACCAACGAAAGGATCATCCCGCGCGGGATATTGCGCTTCGGATCTTTGATCTCCTCGGCCACGCTCGCTATATGCAGCAACCCACCGTAAGATACGAACACAAAACCGGCAGTGCCGAACACGCCGGCGGCCCCCGCGGTGGTGAACGGCTCCATATAATCAAGCCGAAAAGCCCCGAATCCGTGCACCACATAGACCAGCATCAGCGCCATAAGCGCAAGCACCATGAACACGGTAAACCGGCCGGCCTCCTTCACGCCGACCAAGTTAAGCACGGTGAAAGCCAGACACAAGGCAATCGCAACCAGGCGGATGTCGTACGGCAGAACCGCCGCCGTGAACGAGGACATCCCGATCAACGCGAATGCACTCTTGAGACCTAACGAAAACCAGCTGAGAAGCCCGGCTATCGTCCCGACGCCGGGACCCAAGCTGCGCGTGGTGAAAAAATAGTTCCCGCCGGCCTTCGGCATCGCGGTGGTAAGCTCGATCGTGCTGACCATCCCGGTGAGCGCGAGAGCCCCGGCCAAGAAATAGCTGATAAACACCGACGGCCCTGTGCGTGCAAAAGCAAGCCCGGGCAGTATGAAGATGCCCGAGCTGATCATCGCGCCCGAGGCGATGCAAAACACATCGAGGAGATTCAACTGCTTTTTGAGGTTCATGTTCGCTCCTTTCTCCACCTCCGGTTTCGGCGTCCCCGGCACATAGTCTCGAAAAACTTACCGCAGACGCGATCCCCGGCGCAAGCGCCCCAGCGCTCCGAGCATCGGGGGCGGCGACTACTGCAGAGGAATCTACGCTGCATCAGGTGGGCTTGTGGTTCCGGTCGAGTCGACACTCCGGCCGCGTTTCGCTATGCTTGGCGTATGCGTAACAGCTCGGCTGCTCCTATCCGGCTTCTCGCGCTTGATCTCGACGACACACTGCTGCGCGATGACCTGACGATATCCCCCCGTGACAAGGAGGCGGTACTCGCCGCAGAGCACGCCGGGGTCCGCATCGTGCTTGCCTCGGGACGGGTCCGCGAATCAATGCAGCCCTATGCCGACGCGCTCGGTATGCGCGACCGGCCGGGGTACATCGTTTCCGGCAACGGCACGCTCGTCACCCGTAGCGATACCGCCGAGGTGGTGCTGCGCCACCTGCTTGCAACCGAAACCGCGCTTACAGCCTACCGGCTCGTTGACCGTCACGGCCTTCCGGCCGAGGTCTATATCGGTGATACCGCCTACGCCAGCCGCGACGACCGCTGGGTGGACGAGGACTGCGAGTGCTCCGGCCTATCCAAGTGCATAGTCCCGCAATTTGAGAAGCTCATCGCCGGCATCGACGTTCCCAAGATCATGATCCCGGGTGATCCCGAAAAGCTCTCCCGCCTCCAGGCGGTGCTGCAGGCCGAGTTCGACGGTAGCATCCACACCGTCACCTCCAAGCCGTACTTCCTCGAGATCCTTCCGTCCGCCGCCGACAAGGGCTCCGCGGTCGCCCATATCGCTACGGAGCTCGGCATTCCACGCGCGCAGGTCATGGCGATCGGCGACGGCATGAACGATGCCGGAATGATCCGCTATGCCGCAATCGGCGTGGCGATGCCGAACGCTTCAGAAGAGCTCAAGGCGATCGCCGACTGGGTGGCGCCGGCCGACAACGAACACGCGGGGGTCGCACAGGCCCTGGAGCTCGTGCTGGGCGCAAGCCCCGCCCCTGACCCATCGGCTGCGCGGCAATAGACACGGCCGGCAGCCCGCCCCTGACCCGCCGGCCGCGGCGGCGGCGAACACCGGCGCGGCAGTAGGAGCACCCCGCCGGCCCTGCCGCAGCCGTCCGAGTTGTGAGCCGCCTCAGATTTCGATAGTATTAGCAAGCGTATGCACACCGGACGCAAGACCGGCGACGGTACCTTCAGCCTGTTCTATCGCGACGGCTGGGCTTATCTCTGCGTAAACCCTCCCGCTGAGTCCGGGAAACCGGTCTATCCGGAGGAGATCGAAAACCGCATGCGCATCCTGGAGGTACCGAAGGTTCGCAGACGGACGCTCGAAGAGATCATCGATGCCGGAGAGGGCGTGCCGGTCCCGCTCGTCGAGTGGCCGGCAGGCAAGCATCTAGCGGCGTCGTTCAAGGTGGAGATCGCCGAGGATGAGATGACCGCCTGGGTTACGGTCTATCCTCCCAAGAAGGGAGGCGAGCCGCCTACCCGCGGTGAGATCATGCGCGAGCTGCAGACCGCCGGAGTAGTCCACGGCATCGACGAGGTCGCAGTCGGGGCCCTCCTCGCAGAGGGACAGTACCGCGTTCCGGTGGCGATCGCGTTCGGCACGCCTCCCACCCACGGGGCGAGCCGCACGATCAGGTATCACTTCAATACCAATCGAGGGAAGCCCTACCTCGAGATGGAGTTCGGGCGCATCAATCTCAAGGAGCTGAACTTCATCGAACACTGCCGTGAGGATGACCTCCTCGCCGAGCTGCTGGCGCCGGTAAGCCCGGTTGACGGCACCACCGTCACCGGCCGCGTGCTCCCTGCCGAGTCCGACACGCGCGAAGTGCACCTCAACGCCGGCGCCAACACCAGGCTGAGCCCGGACCGCACGCAACTGCATGCAGCGGCCGACGGGAACGTGCGGCTCGATGAACGCGGTCGGGTGGTGGTCGAGCCGGTGGTCAAGGTTCGCAACGTCAATTACGAGACCGGGAACATCTACTTCGACGGTTCGGTCATCGTCGAGGGGCACGTCGCCGACGGATTCGTCGTCGAATCCGGCGGGGATATCCAGGTCGGCAAAGGCGTCGGCAAGGCACGCCTGAAGTCCGCACGAAATATCCTGCTCAAGACCGGCATGAACGGAAACACCGAGGGCGAGCTAGACTGTGGCGGCGATCTCTTCGCCCGCTACCTCGAAAGCTGCAGCGTCGTCTGTCACGGCAATGCGCTGATCGAGGAGGCGATCATGCACAGCCGGCTCACCGTGTGGAAACACTGTGTGCTCAACGGCCGGCGCTCGGAGATCATCGCCGGAAGCCTCATCGTAGGAGGCAGCCTGTGGTGCAAGAAACTCGGCAACTTCAACGAGGCACGCACGCGTGTTGCCCTGGGGGTGCCCCCCGAGGTGCTCCTCGACTACCGCGATGCCAAGCACACCCTCGAGGCCAAGCAGGACGAGTTGAGCGCCGCCGAAGACAACCTCGAGAAGCTGCGCCGCGCGCTCCGCGAGGGGCACGATGACGAACGGGTGACGCAGACCGTGCAGCAGCTCGAGGCGGCCATACCGGAGCTTGCCGCCGAGCTCGCCAAGCTGCGACACAGCGTTCCCGAGCTGCGCGAAAAGCTGCGGGCCTCTCGCGACAGCATGCTCGTGGTGGAGGACACCATCTTTCGCGGCGCGGTGATTACCTTCGGCAACCTCGAGTACCACGTGCCGGAGAAGGGTGCGCGCAAGACGACCTTGAGACCGGGGGAACGCGGGCTGGTTGAGTCCGGGTTCGATATCCGCAACAAACCGGTGTTGCGGTTCGAGGAGCACAAGGAGGCAGCGAGCGCATGAATACCATATATGTCGCCGGGCACCGGAACCCGGACATGGACTGCACCTGTGCGGCCCACTGCTACGCGGCGCTGAAGAGCCGGCTTGATCCGGCCAATACCTACGTGCCGATCAGAAGCGGTCCGCTCAGCTCGCAGATTCGCGACGTGTTTGGGCTGGCGGGCGTGCCGCTGCCGGCGCATTACGATACCATCGCCCCGTGGGTCGGGCTTGTGTCCCGCAGCGCCGAGGTGGTGTTGCGCCCCGAAGACCCGGTCCTCAAGGCCTTCCAGGCGATGGAGAGCGAGACGATCAGCGTGCTCCCGGTTATCTCACGACACGAGGGGTTTCTCGGCCTGATCGGCGTGAACGAGATCATACAGTTCACGATCGCGAAGAACCGGGGCGAGCGTCCGCAGTACGAGTTTTCGGTCAAGTCGCTTGAGCGTGTTTTACCGGGCCGTCTCCTGCGCTCCGGCGAACAGGATACGTTCCGTGCCCCAATCATGGCAGGCGCCATGCCTACCGAAACCGCCGTAACGTACCTCTCGAAACTCGCCGAGCCGCCCCTGCTCGTGAGCGGCTATCGACCCGAGATCCTGCGGTTCGCGATTGAGCGCGGGTTTCCGGCGCTGGTGATTACCGGCATCGGGGACGAGCGCGAGCTCCAGCTCGAGCTTAGCCAATTCCGGGGCATGGTCTACCTTGCCGAGACCGATACGGTTGAGACCGTCAGACTGCTCCAGCTCAGCTCGCCGGTGCGCACCATCATGGATCCGGAGGTCCCGCGCATTGAGCACACCACCTCGTTCGACAAGGCCAAAAGCATCTTGGTCAACTCCAGTTATCGCGGACTTCCGGTGTTCGCGGGCGACGAGTTCATCGGCATCGTCAGCCGGCGCTCGTTTATCGAGCGCCCGCGACCCAAGCTGGTCATGGTGGACCACAACGAGGTCTCACAGTCGGTTCCCGGCGCCGAACAGGCGCAGATCCTTGAGATCGTCGATCATCACCGCCTGGCGCCCCCCTCAACGGCCGAGCCGATCGCGGTCACCACGCGCGTTGTCGGCAGCAGCTGCACGCTCGTATACGAGGAGTACGCAGCTTACGGTTTCGAGATCGAGCGCGAGAACGCGATCCTGCTGCTTTCGGGGATTATCTCCGACACGGTCAATCTGCAGTCCCCGACCACAACCGACGTCGATCGCCGCGCCATTCGCCGGCTGGAGACCATCACCGGCATGTCGGCCGCCGAGCACGCCGACTGGCTGTTCTCGCACATCGCGGCGATGGAGAACCGCGACGCCAAGGAGATTGTGCTGGCGGACTACAAACAGTACGAGCACGCCGGTTTCGCGGTCGGAATCGGCCAAGTGGAGGTGACCACGCTCACCGATTCCGATGGCTACCGTGCCCGACTGCTGGAGGCGCTTCGGGCCGTGGTGCACGAGAAGCGGCTCGCCTGGGCGATGATCATGGTAACCGACGTCATCCAGCGCAACAGCCTTCTCCTCACCAGCGGGTTCGCGGAGGCCGAGAAGACGCTTGCGTTCGAACAGCTCGAGGACCGCACCTTCGACCTACCGGGGATTCTCTCGCGCAAGAAGCAGCTGCTTCCGGAAGTCATGCGCGTGCTGGACGAGCTGACCACCACCGTGGAATGAGCGCGGGCGCGGCACCCGCCTTCCGGTCGCACCGAGAGCTCGCGGCCGACCTGCATCGACAAAGGCGCTTGCCGATAAGGCCGCTCTTCGCCTATGATGCCGGGCAATGAGCAACGTGCAGTATATCTATGTCATGAAGGACCTGCGGAAGGTCGTTCCGCCGCGCCAGGAAATCCTCAAGGGCATCTGGCTTTCGTTCTTCCCCGGCGCCAAGATCGGCGTGGTCGGTGCCAACGGCGCCGGCAAAAGCAGCCTCCTCCGCATTATGGCCGGAATCGATACCGAGTTCGAGGGAGAGGCCTGGCTCGCGAAAGGCAAGACCGTCGGCTTTCTACCGCAGGAGCCTGAGCTCGACGAAACGTTGGACGTCAAGGGAAACGTTGAGCTCGGGATGAAGCCGGTTCGCGATCTCCTGAACCGCTTCGACGAGATCAGCGAGCAGTTTGCAACCGTCGACGGCGATGAGGAGATGCAGAAGCTTCTCGACGAGCAGGCCGCCCTGCAGGACAAGATCGACGCAGCCAACGCCTGGGATCTGGAGCGCACGCTCGAGATCGCGATGGACGCCCTGCGCGTGCCGCCAGGCGACACCGATGTACGCACCTTATCGGGCGGTGAGCGGCGGCGCGTCGCGCTCTGCCGCGTCCTGCTCGAGCAGCCGGACCTGCTGCTGCTCGACGAGCCCACCAACCACCTTGACGCCGAGTCGGTCGCCTGGCTGCAGTACCACCTGCAGGAGTACCCCGGCACCGTGGTCGCGGTCACTCACGACCGCTACTTCCTGGATGAAGTCTCGGAATGGATTCTGGAGCTCGACCGCGGAGAGGGCATCCCCTGGAAAGGCAACTACTCCTCGTGGCTCGAACAGAAACGGCAGCGGCTCGAGCAGGAGGAGAAACAGCAGTCGGCCAAGCAGCGTACGCTGCAGCGCGAGCTCGACTGGATACAGATGAGCCCGCGCGGACGGCAGTCCAAGGGCAAGGCGCGGCTCAACGCATACGAAGAGCTTGCCGCGCAGGACGAGCGCGAACAGATCCGCACCGCCGAGATCGTCATTCCCAAGGGCCCGCGCCTCGGCGATCAGGTCATCAGCGCCGAGCAACTGCGCAAAGGCTACGGCGAGCGGCTGTTGATCGAGGACCTCAGCTTCGCGGTGCCGCGGGCCGCCATCATCGGCATCATCGGGCCCAACGGGGCCGGTAAAACCACCCTCTTTCGGATGATCGTCGGCGAAGAGCAGCCCGACGCGGGCACCCTCACCGTCGGCGATACCGTGCAGCTTGCCTACGTCGACCAGTCACGCGAAGAGCTGGACGGCAACAAGACCGTCTGGGAGGAAGTGACCGGGGGCGCCGATCTCCTCAAGCTCGGCCGCGCCGAGATCAACTCGCGCGCCTATCTGTCGTGGTTCAACTTTCGCGGGAGCGACCAGCAGAAGAAGGTCGGCGTGCTCTCGGGCGGCGAGCGTAACCGCCTGCACCTTGCGAAACTGCTGCAGGCCGGCGGCAACGCCATTCTGCTGGACGAGCCGACCAACGACCTGGATGTCGACACGCTGCGCGCGCTGGAGGAAGCGCTTCTGAGCTTCCCCGGGTGCGTGCTGGTGATCTCGCACGACCGCTGGTTCCTCGACCGCATCGCCACCCACATTCTGGCGTTTGAAGGCGACAGCCAGGTTACGTTCTTCCCCGGCAACTACACCGAGTACGAGGAAGACCGCAAGCGACGCTTCGGAGAGGCCGCGGCGCAGCCGCACCGCATCAAGTACAAGAAGCTCAAGCGCGACTGACGCGCTATCACCATGGCACGCAAGAAGACGGCAAGCGCAAAATCGGACACGTCCGGGAAATCGGAAACTTCCGGGAAACTGAAGATCGGCGACCACTGGAATGCGATCACGATAATCGCGCTGTCGCAGAGCAATCCGCTGAAGGCGATCGCGGAGTTCGTCGAGAACTCGATCGATGCCCGGGCGCAGAATATCTCGATTGTCCGCGGCAAACGCCATGGCGCTCAGTACCTCAAGGTGATCGACGACGGCGAGGGCGTCGCGGACTTCCGTTACGTCGCCACCCACATCGGCGACTCGATCAAACGCAAGCTCAAAGAGCACGGTGCGGAGAACATTCAAGGCGAGTTCGGTATCGGCCTGCTGAGCTTCTGGACGGTCGGCGAGGAGCTCGCCATGAGCTCGGTGGATGCCGAAGGCGTCGGGCGCCGCATGAAGCTCGTGAAGGGGCAGCCCACCTACAGCATCAGGAGCAGCGGGAACCTCTTCGATCGGCCCGGAACCGAGCTCGATATCCACCCGCTGCTACCCGGCGTGCGCATGCTCAGCGGTGAGAAGATTCAAGCCTACCTCGCGAGCGAGTTGCGCGACCGCATCGCGAAGAGCGGGGTGCAGATTCGCATCGTCGACCGCAGCGCGCGCAAAGACCTTCTCGTGGTGCCCCGGCAGTTCGAAGGCCGGCTGATCCACGGGCTTCCGGACCTGCGCACCCCGTTCGGGGAGGTGTACGTAGAGCTCTACGAGTCGGAAGCCTCGCCGGATCACGCGGTGGGCCTCTACCGATCAGGCACGCGGGTCATAGCGGACATCACCACGCTCGATGCATTCGCGCGGCCACCCTGGAACACACGCCATATCGAAGGCATCATCGACGCCGGTTTCCTGCAGCTTACTCCCGGTACGCGTGACGGCGTGATCTACGACGACGCCTTCGAAGCTCTGGTAACGGCGCTGCAGCCGGCTGAGCGCGAGCTCGAGCGCATCATCGAGGAGCGCAAGCGCGCCGAGGAGGAGGAAGCGAGCAAGGCGATCATGCGCAAGGTCACCCGCGCGCTCAAAGAGGCGTTTCTGATGCTGCCCCGCG
>PUPD01000069.1 GCA_003552985.1 Spirochaetaceae bacterium | reverse complement strand
TCGTAATGCGCTCCCACCACCACTGTCTTCGCGGTTTGCGGTGGCTCGACCTTCGCGATCACGTTTGAGTACTCATCGCCGGCGCACCGATAGGGCTGGCGCTGCGCGTTCCACCCCGCCTCCTGAAGCGCGGACTCAATGTAGCCGACAGCTTCATTCAGTGCCTCAGGATGGTCGGCATTGCGCGGCGGGCGGATTGATGTCAGCGTTTCAACGTCATGCCTGAGGCGCCCTGAGTCGGCCCGACGCCACCCCGCGCCGCCGGGCCGCCGCTGATAATGATCTGATCCTGATCTTTCCGCCATCTGCTTCCCTCCCGGTTCACCCTTCGGGTTCGTTTTCCGGCTCCGCCGGGCCGTACGGCGGTACCGCATAGGTGAGGACCTCCTCGGTTTCCGAGGCACGGTCCAAAGCGCGCCGGCTCCGCCGCTCCGGCATCGAGGCTCGCGTAGCGGCGGTGAGCACGAATAAGGCTCCGATCAGGGCGCGCGCCGAATACAACTCCCCGAAGAAGACGGCCGCAAAGATCGCGGCGATCACCGGTTCCACCGTTGCAACTACCACCGCGCGGGAGATCTGCACCCCTGCAAGCCCCCGATAGTAGAGTAGATAGGGAAGATAGGTGGTCACGACACTGAGAAGCGCAAGCCAGAAGAACACCGAGAGCGAATAAGTTCCGAACCGCACGAACGGGAGAATGGCGACGGCCGCTACCGGAAACACGTACGCAAGGAACTGCAACGGGCTATAGCGAGCAATGGCCCACTTTCCTACCAGGAAGTACGTGGCGTACGTGAAAGCGGCTGCGAAACCCCACGCGAGCGATACCGCCGAAACCGATATGCCCCTGCCGCCGCCGGTAGCAATCAGGATCACGCCGAGCATCGTAAGCGCAATCAGCACGATCTTCTGTGCGCCGAGGGGCTCGTGGTACCACAAGCGCGCGCCCACGGCCACGAATACCGGGGAGGTGTAGAGGAGGATAACGGCGAGGTTTATCCCGCCTGTCTCGATGGCGTAAGCCAACGAAACCATGAAGGTCCCGATGCCGAAAGCCCCGAATACCGCCATTGCCGGCAGATGCCGGGCATTCATCCGGGTGCCGGACGAAGAACTCGTCAGGCAAAGGCGGAGTATGAACAGCGCCGCGGCCGCGGCGGTGCGCCAGAACGAGACCTCCAACGGCGTCAGGCCCTGATCGTAGAGGGTGCGAGATATCGGCCCGGATGTAGCCCACAGGGCCGCCGCGGCGGCGACGAGGAGGTATCCGGTATACGAGCGTTGGGTTTCGGATTGCGTCGTCCTGGACATTAGACCGTATAGTAGCACGGGCCATACCTGTACTGCGAGCGGCCGCAGGCGCATCCGAAGCGTACTCTATGCGCCACCCCAGCCCAATAATTATGTCCCGATGACGTAATAGCTCAGGAGGCGGTGTTATCCTGCACTGTGAAGCGTCCCAGGTGCGCCGAGATCTCCTCAACCGATTCCTGATTATTGCCGGCCAGCTGATGCGCCGAACGGATCATTTCGTCGACCTCACGCGTATTAACCGCAATCTGATTCAGCCGCTGTCGCAGATTATCGCTTATCGTAACCAGGCGCTGCATCTCCTCAGCGATTGCGTCGCCCATGGAGCGCATCTCAGTCGACCCGTCACGCACCTCTGTGGTAATGGTGGTCATTCTATTCAGCGCCATAAGGATCTCTTCGCTGCCGGAGCTTTGCTCCTCCATCGCGTGTTTGATCTCACGCTGAAGATCTCCCACCGTCCCCACCAGGCGACCTACGTGCTCGAACGCTCGCTCGGCTGTCCGTGACGACTCAACCATGGTATCAATCCTGTTCTTGATCGATCCGAGTACCGCTGAGATCTCGCCTGATCGCTCTGCAGTTGTCTCGGCGAGGCGGCGAATCTCGTCAGCGACTACCGCGAAGCCCTTGCCGTATTCTCCGGCATGCGCCGCTTCTATCGCCGCGTTCATCGAGAGCAGATTGGTTTGATCGGCAATCTCCCTGATGATCTTGTTTGCGTCGAGAAGCCCATCGGATTCGGCGGCAATCCGGTTTACCACCTCAGCCATACTCAGCAAGCTACCTTTACCGCCTTCGGCTGCCTCCTCAAGGGTGTCTACGGCTTCGGCGCTTTGCTCCAGGTTTGCGGTTACAGTCCTGATGTTGGCAACCATCTGCTCGATGGCGGAAGACGATTCGTTGATGGTGGCCGCTTGTTCCTCGATCCGATCGTCGAGCGTCTGGATTGTGGAAGATATCTGAGTTATCGCGCCTGAGCTTTCGCTCACGCCCGCCGATTGATCGTCCATCTCATGGTTTGCGGTTTCGATTGCCGAGGCAACCGACTCGAGACGTTGAGAGCCTTCGTGCATCTGCGTTTCGAGGGTGTGTGAAGCCGATCCGAGGGCATCCACCGCGTGACGGACAGCGCGTATGATCTCCTCCAGCTTCGCGGTGAAGCTGTTGAAGCTTCGGGCAAGCGAACCGATCTCGTCACGTGTGTGAACCGGCAGTTGCTGGGTGAGATCTCCCGCGCCTTCGGCCACCTCTGCCAGCTTGCCGACAACTGTCTTCACAGGCCGGATGATGTAGCGCGGCACAAAACCGAGCGAGATCAGTAACGATAGTGAGAGGATCATGACACCGGCCAGCAACCCGAGAAACAGGTTGTCATTCTGTTCCGCACGTTGACGCTGGAGGACGGTTTGCGAGAACGTTTCGAGCATCTCCGAGAGCCACAGGGAGTTTGCCTCCAACGTTGCGAGACGGCTTTGCGCCTCGCCGGCGCGCTGCTCTTCGAAGAGCGATGTGATCGAAACAACCTGGGTGAAGTACACTTCGAATGGCACCCGGAAGGCATCGACCTCTTGCGGCAACACATCCGCAAGTCTGTCGAGTGCTTCGTGTACCTGGAGTGAGGACTCGGCAGCGTGCACGAGGTGACGTTCATCACGCGTAAGAATCGCGTCACGAGCCGACACGTTGGCACGACCGATCTGCTCGCCGATTGCGGTTAGCTGGCGCTGTTCGAAGGTTGCCTGTTCAGCGGCCTGTTTGAATGACTGCAGGAGAAGTGCATACGAAGCGATAACGAACACGACGATTATGACCATCGGAATCATTAACTTCGATCGAATCGACATAACCCGTCCTTTCTGACTTTGGGAGGTCGTGCGTTTGCGGTAGTTAGCCGGATGATGCGGCCTACCGTCCTACTCTTCTGGATTCGCGTTGTAAACCGGCACAAGCCGATAATCCTCAAGCAGTTCCCGTCCGGGCTGAGAAGTGAGAAACGCGAAGAGCTCACTAGCCTCTTGGGAGATCTCTGCGTGCACGATAGTGAGCTCGAACACAACCGGGTAACTGCGGGAGGCGATGCCGGCCGGGCTAGGGGTCTCGCCTTCCAGCGCAACGATGCGAATCGGCATCCCCTGGTCCATCAGACGCTGCGCGGTGGCGAACGAGAGGTAGCCGACGGCACCTGGGGTTCCTCCGACCACCGTGGCCGCCTCACTCTCGGTTGCAATCCGATATCCTGATCGTGCGATCGACCCGGCCGGCCCGGACTCATCGCGTTGATGATGAGAAAGCCCTGTATAGTCTTCAAAGTGTTCAAGCGCCGTGCGCCCAAGCTCGCGGGTCACGATCGCGACTCGACCGCTGGGGCCGCCTAGTTCGCTCCAGTCGCGGATCTCGCCGGAGAACAATGCGCTGAGCTGTTCGCGAGAGATGCTCTCGGTAGGATTGCCGGCGTTCACGATAATGCCGAGTGCATCCAGCGCAACCGTCGTGGCGTCTGTGGCGGCGATCTCCGCGGCTGAAAGCGCTCGGGATACCATCGCAAGGTCGGCGGTGCCGTCTCGCACTGCCTGAACACCGGCGCTACTACCGCCGGCGCTGACGCGCACCTCAATGCCGGTTTCGCCTGTAAAACGCTCGGCGATTGTCGTGAGGACCGGCTGAAGCGCGGTCGATCCGGCGACGGTAACCTGCGCGCCAAGCTGAGCAGCCAACCCAACGCCGAGAGCGATCATAATCGCGATAATGCGGAGTGCTGTTTCGGGTCTTTGTTTTTGCATATGAGCTTTTTTCTGCGGCGGCACGCGGTTCTGCAGACACTGTCGAACCGGTCATGCTCAATTACTGTATGATCAGCTGCACGACGGGAAAGCTATTCGAGTTCTGCGCGCTCTTTGTCCTTGTAAAAGTATCTGAGTCATTCACAAGTATACGACTCATCGGCCTTTTGTAAAGGGGAATGCCGGTGCTTTCCCCCGGCGCAATCTTGGGGCCGGAGCGCCCCCGTTTGGCACGACTCGAACCGCGGCGTCGGATCTGCCGAGCAAGAGGCGTGGACGGGATGCACTATCACGGGCCGCTTTCATCGGGCGGGATTGGTGTGTAGCCCTCGCGCTCGAGTATGGTACGGATCGCGCTGTCCCGGCGCCGCAGCTCACGCGAGCCGCGCGTTATGTTGCACAACGAGAGCCCCAGCTCCTCGGCGATGCGGCGCTGGGGGAGCCCTTCGCTGAGTCGTTTCACAATCTCCCACCGGCCGCTGATGCGTTCGGCCTCGCGGGCTGTCAGCAGCTCCTGCAGAAACCGGGCCATCAGCTCTCGGTCGTCAATGTGGGTAAGCGTCTCAGCCAGTTCATCAAGCGATCGTTTCATGGTCCTGTTTCTGGTTATAGAAACACCGGTTGTGGTTTGTCAACAACCCGAGGTTGGGATAGGATCTGAACCATGCTGCCGCGCGAAGCCCGTCCACGTTCCGCCGACCTCGCGCTGATGCTCACGTGGGAGCTGCCGCAGACGCTGCTCGGGCTGCTCGTTTTGGGTGCCTGCCGCCTCGGCGGGGCGGCTCTGTCCGGCCAGTGGCTCCGCGGACGCCACTGCGTGCGCACGCAGGGTGTCGGTGTCTCGCTCGGAGCGATTGTGTTCTGGTTCGCGGCCGCGCGAGGCGAGCCGTATGACATCCTGCGCCACGAGCTCGGCCACTGCGTTCAGTCGCGTCTGCTCGGGCCTGCCTACCTCCCGCTTGTCGGATTGCCGTCCATCCTTCGCGCCGGCTACGCGTGGCTGTATTTCCTTCGGCACCGGCGGCGCTGGATGCGCTACCGTGATGGTTACCCCGAGCGTTGGGCCGACCGTCTTGCTCCAGCCGCCGGGCCGTGGCTCCCCGAGGCTTAGCTGACGTCGTTGTCAAAATGCTCGGATACGAACGGCACGAAACGGACGTCCAGCCCGTTTTCGCGGTGGATGCTCCCGTACTGTTTGGTGTAGCGCGTCACTCTCTGAGGGCCGGGACCGACCGGAGCGACCAGCCTCCCGCTGTCGTTGAGCTGGCCGAGCAGGGGTGGCGGGATGTCCGGCGCCGCTGCGGTCAGCAGGATGATATCGTATGGCGCCGCCACAGGATAGCCCTCATAACCATCCCGACAGAGCACCGTGATATTGTGGTACCCAAGCCTGCCCAGGCGCTTGCGGGCGCTCTCCGCCAGCGCCGCCACGCGCTCGATCGTGATTACCTCGGCGCAGATTTCAGCAAGAACAGCGGCCTGATAACCACTGCCGGTCCCGAGCTCCAGTGCTCGCTCGCTGGGACGCGGATCGCACCAATTGGTCATGTAGGCGACCACGTAGGGCTGAGAACAGGTCTGACCGTGGCCGATTGCGACCGCGCCATCCTCGTACGCGTCTTCGGCCGGATGGCCGGGCAGGAACTCGTGTCTCGGAACGCGCGTCATCGCGTCAAGCACACGGCGGTTGGTGATGCCGCGACGCATGATCTGTCGTTCAACCATGCGGGCGCGCAAGCGCTGGAGATGTTCCGGTTCACGGCTCATGTCACCAACACGGTAGCATGCTTTGGGGTGGAGACGCTATAATCGAGCGCGTGGTGGACTCACAACGGCACGCTTATCGGGCTGCTATCGAACGTTTCCGCACTATCGCGTGGGGTTCAGAGGCCGAAGTGATGCGCATATACCGTCAGTTGTGCAAGCAGACCCACCCGGACTTGAGCGGGCTCTCGGCTGACGCGTTTGTTGCGGTTCAGGAAGCATTCGCCGAGGCGTTGGTGCGCGTTCGTAATCGTAGCGCCGGAGAGCGTGACCTGGACCCGTATGCCGTCATCCGCGACAGCGGGTATCCTGACACCATTCCGGAACGGCCGTGCTTCCTGATAGCGCTGATGCGCTACACCAATCTCGGTCTCTACTCCTACCGGATTCGGCGCAATCCGCACCTGCAACGGCGGAGCGCGCAGATCGTCGCGAGCGTGGAGCACTGGGCACGGGTGTACGATCCACCGCTGGTGCCGCTGTTTCGTGCCTTCGATGAAACCCAACTGAGACCGCTTGCCAGTACGGCTGAGATGCAACGCTATCACCGTGCGCGCCGAGTGTTGCTCGACGGCCTGCATACGTTTTTTCAATTTCAACGCCTGGGACGTCAGACCACCGGCCAGATAGCAGCCGAACGGTTGCGCTATGCGGTGACGCTTCTGGAAACACTCGCGCCGCAGGAGCGTACCTTAGGACTGGCCCGCCGCCTGGTGGTGGAGTTGGGCTACCCCCCGGTCTCCAGCTATCTGCCGGCTGCCGGCGAGGTCGGCGCGCGGCCGGCATGGTATCGCCGTCAGCCTCACGGGTAATTCAAGCACGCAGTCGAAACTGTCGGGCACCCTCTCGGCGCGCCCGTGTGCTCAAGGGAGGCGCTTACGAACGCTCCAGTAGAGGCTTTCGGCAAATCGGCGCACCTGAGTGCTGTATCGACAGTGACGATACAGCTCGCCGCGGAAACGCTCGAAAGCGTCAGGAGTGAGCGCACCGCGTGCGAGCAGCAGGGTGAGCGCCATAATCGCGTTATAGTAGCGCATCCCGGCTATGTGGGCCTGCTCAAGCATGCTCCGGTCGTCGCTGAGGAGTGGGAGGCTGGTTTCGCGAGCGGCACGCACAACCGCTGCGTCGGTGGGTGTTTCGTCGTAGCCCTCGAGCGTTCTGAACACATTAGACGCAAAGCCGGTCTCCGCCAGCACACCCGGTACCACCACGAGCCGTACCTCGCGGCACAGTAGCGGCAGAAAGCCCGCTTTTTCCGCCAGAATCAGGCTGGAGGAATCGGCAACCATGCGGTCCAGCGAGATCAGGGTGTCGGAGAGCGCTTCGAGGTCGTTCGTATGCGGAGCTCCAGGCTCCTTCGGGCGAAATCCGGCCACAGCCTGAAGCCTACCAGCGCGTGAGCCGAGAGGCAATCCGCGAAACGAGAGGCAATATGGACTGAGACCGGTTCCCCATCCCGCGCAATCCTGTGTTATAGTGTGGGGCATTTAGTAAGTCTCCCATAAGTGTTTTACCCTCGGGGAGCAAGCGGAGCGGCTATGAGCGAACAGGCAACTTTGGGCGGCGGGTGTTTCTGGTGTCTGGAGGCGGTCTTCCAACGGTTCGACGGCGTGTTGAGTGTGCAATCGGGCTACGCCGGGGGGGAGACCCCGAATCCGACCTATGAAGAGGTTTGCAGCGGCCGAACTGGTCACGCTGAGGTAGTTCAGATCACCTATGATCCTGAGCAAATCAGTTACGCGCAGTTGCTGGACATCTTCTGGCAGGCGCATGATCCCACAACGCTCAACCGGCAAGACGCCGATGTGGGAACGCAGTACCGGTCGGTGATTCTCTATCGCAACGAGGAGCAGCGGCGAGCAGCCGAGTCCTCGAAGGCGGCTCTTGAGGCGGATAGGAAGTTCTCGGCCCCTATCGTTACCGAGATACTGCCGCTCGAGCATTTCTATCCGGCGGAGGAGTACCATCGTGATTATTACAACCGCAATCCGCACGCCGGGTACTGTAGAGTCGTGATCAAACCCAAACTGCAGAAGCTGCGGCTGGACTGAGGTGCAGCTGTTGCAGCCGACTATTAAGCATGAGGAATAGAAACAATATGCGGGCCTTGTCCTCAGTTTTCGGCGTGGCGCTGGCGTCGCCGGCTATGCTCTCGGCTGCGCCGCTGGAGGCTTCATAACGGTGGCTACCGAGGTGTGCCGCCGCTACGCCGAGATGGGTGAAGACGAGCTCATCTTGGATGAAGTGGCGGTGTTTGTGCGTGAGGACCACCCCTCGCCGGAGATGATAGCCGGCGCGGCCGGGGAGCTTGAAGGTACCGTCGCAGAGCTGTGCGAACAGACGCGTTGTCTTTAGAAGTCTCTGACCGCGGGGCGGCGAGCAGCCGAGCCTAAAAAGCGGAGTGCTGAACGACGTAGCGATGAGCAACAGCGTGCAACCATGGGGGATTCGGAGAGCAGCTCGGTCGATGCTCAATAACGGCATCTCACGTAACCTTGGGCTGAGTGTCGGCGCGATCATTAGTCTCATTCTGGGTTTCGCGCTGCCGGCCGAATATCAGCGGCATGACCGGATGCTGCAGGAGGATTTCCAGGCTACCGCCGGTCGGTATGCGGAAAGCATATCCGATCTGCTCGGATTCCCGATCTGGACCTTCGACCGGACGAACATCGTGCAGATCAGCGCAGCCTTCCACCAGATCGGCATTGTTACGGGGGTGTTAATTCGGGCTCCGGATGGCAACCTCGTGTATCAGACTTCCGGAAGAGGTGCCGGCGCTGCAGCCGACCGGCTCCAGCGTGACGAGCCGGTCGATCACGAGGGTGAGCGCGTCGGGACGGTGGAGCTCGCGTTCAGCGCCGAGCGCTATCGCACGCAGCTTCGATATCTGCTGCGCTCACAGCTTACGAGCACCGGGCTGCCGCTGTGCTTGCGGTGGTGGGAAGCTTTATACTGCTGATGATCTTGTTGCAGTTCAACGATATGGCCGCCCGCGTCCGCGAGCGCGAGGATGCATTGCGGAGGAGCGAGGAGCGACGGCGGGCATCGCTGTGTGAGAAGGACGCTCTGCTCAAGGAGATCCACCACCGCGTCAAGAACAACTTTCAGGTAATCTCCAGCCTGCTCAACCCGCAGACCGCACAAATCGACCGCCCTGACCTTCGTACCTGCCTGCAGCAAAGCGGGAATCGGATCGCATCGATGGCACCGATGCACGAGCGGGTGTATCAGGCTGCAAACCTCTTGGAGGTGAACGTCGGGGGGCATTTGCGACGGATCGTGGAGCAGTTGTGCCACACCTATCAGGGTGTGAAACGGCTTCCGAACGTGGAGATCACGGCAGACGGCTTTGCGGTGCTGATCGACACGGCAGTGCCGCTGGGGTTGCCTGCGAATGAGCTCATTTCCAACGCATTTGAGCATGCGTTCCCCAACGGTGAAAGCGGAAACGTCTGGATTTCACTGCGGAGCGAGTTTGCCGATATAGAAAAACAGGGGTGGTATGTTATCGTTATTGCAGACGACGGGATCGGACTGCCCTCGAAGTTTGAGGCTCAAGCAAGCGATTCGCTCGGTCTGGAGCTTGTCCGCGCACTCGCGCGCCAGTTGGGGGGTAAGCTTTGGGTCAAGAACGACCGCGGAGCGCGATTCGAGGTTCGATTTCCGCATCTGGAAGCTGAAACCGGGGAGAATACGGAGGTAATATGAGTAAGGTGGCGATAGGTGCTGTGCTGGTGGCAATGGTGGCCGGGCTGACGGTGGCCCAGGAGCTCGACGAGATCGATTGGGTTGGAACCTGGCAGGTGCACAACGCGGAACGACTGAGCGGCTATTCCCTCAACGATCACGGCAACGGACCGGTGGAGCAGAGTCCCGAGGGTGAGCTCACGCTTGAAGCCGACGGCACTCTGGAGCACTCGCTGGACGACTTTCCGTACAGCGCGTGGCGGTTTGAGGATGGCTTCCTGGTGTTTGAGGACAACGGCTCGAACGCGTTCTACGGCGTTCGCTGGCTCTCACCCGACGTTTTGTACCTGGTGAATGTCACGGTGACCGAACGCAATCGTGAGGTTATCAGAATACGGACGAATCGCCGGCACAATATGCTTGTGCTGCGTGAGTAGTCTAACTCGAGTGCGGTGGTATGAACATAGAACCTGATAAACAGCCTCTCAACAACATCAATCACTACGATGAACGCGAACTGCCTGAGATTCGCGAGATGGAGCTGGCGGACCTAGAGCCGGTCTATCTGCTTGGAGAGCGGCTTTTCCCGGCCGACAAGTGGCCGAGTCTGTACCGCACCTGGGACGAGTATGAGCTTGCCAACCTGTTTGTCTCGGACGGCGAGCTGTGTTTCGTCGCCGAAGACGATAACAGCGTTATCGGGTTCGCGATGGGGACTCTGATCGAGAAGCGACGAAGCGCATGGACCTACGCTCACCTTCTGTGGCTGGGGGTTGACCCAGCCTACCGTGGGTCCGGCGTTGCCAAACGGTTGCTCGATCAGTTCACCGAGACCTGCATCGAAGAAGGCGCCCGCATGATGATGGTCGACACCGCGAGTGAGAATACCGGAGCGCTGCGCTTCTTCGAAGGGCAGGGGTTCGGTAAAGCCGAGCAGCACGTGTACCTTAGCAGAAATCTCACCGGACTTCCGCAATATCGCCGAAAACGCCGGCGCCCGACGTCGCGCGGCGAGTAACCGCCCAAGCCCCGGCGTGTCGTAGCCGCGTGCCGCGCTCTTACCCGAGCAACCTGCGTCTCACGATGCCCATCGCCTGGTAGGTGAGGCGGGCGGCTGCGAACTCGGCCAGATGCAGGCCCGGTACCGGGGCGAGCTCCACCACGTCGAGTGCGACTATCCGCCGGGCGGCGCTCACGGCGTTCAGGAGCGAGAGCATCTGATACCAATCAATGCCGCCCGGTTCGGGCGTGCCGGTTGCCGGGATAACCGCGGGATCGAGCGCGTCGACGTCGATCGTCACGTAGACAAGCTCCGGAAACCAATCGGGAAAGCGTACCTCGCTCACGAATTGCGGCACGAGCTCGGCTGCATCTTGATAGACGAGCCGCCCCGCCCGCGATAGCTGCCGCCGCAGCTCGTGTTCCTCCGGCGAGACCGCGCGAACTCCGAGTTGCAGGAGCGGCACCCCGGTCTCGACCAGCCGCCGCATCACACAGGCGTGGCTGAACGGGTCGCCCTCGTACTGCGCCCGCAGGTCGGCATGCGCGTCAAACTGCACGACCCCGAGTGCCGGACCGGCTGCCGCCGCTGCGCGGGCGGAGGCCTCCTTGCTTGGCTCGCTCCCGACATCACGTCCGTAGATAAGCGGTGCGGCGCGCAGCCCCTGTTGAACCCCCCGCACCGCAGGCGCGCTCAGCGAGTGCTCGCCGCCGAGAACCACCGGCACCGCACCGGCACCCACCGCCTCGGCGCAGGCCGCCGTAATCCGCGTGAACACTTCCTCCCGTGGACCGGAGCAATCAATCGGAGACAGCGTGTAGATGCCGCCCTCGGCCGGTACGTCGTGTCCGTCGAACAACTCCAGCTGGTTTGATGCTTCGAGGATCGCCGCCGGTCCCGCTGCGGTGCCGCCGCCATACGACACGGTGCGCTCGTACGGTACCGGTATAACGTGAAACATTGCCGCGCCTGGCTCCGGCTGTTCGATCTCGCTTTCCAGGAACCGCCGCGGCCGCCCGCCGACAGGCCCGCTGGATGCCCCGCCGGCCGGCCCGCCGCAAGGCCCGTCGCCTCCGGCGGGAGTGCCCGACGGCGTTTCGCGCTCAGGGCTCATGTCAACCTCACGAGGAAATCGTGGTATCCGAAACGCCGCAGCACCCGCGTGCGGTTGGTCTCGGAGTTGTGCAAAACCAGCGCCGGGTGCTGCACACCGTTGAACATCGTTGTCTTCACGAAGGTGTAGTGGGCCATGTCGCGGAACACGAGCCGGTCGCCTGGTTGCAGCGGCCGGTCGAAGGAGTAATCGCCGATTACGTCGCCCGCCAGGCAGGTGGGCCCGGCGAGCCGGTAGGTGTGCGTCCGCTCGCCGGGTGCGGCGGCGTTCTCTATCTCCGGGCGATAGGGCATCTCCAGCACGTCCGGCATATGGGCCGTGGCCGAGACGTCTAGAATCGCGATCGGCATCCCGTTTACCAAGGTGTCCAACACGGTCGCCACCAGAATCCCGGAGTTCAGCACGAGCGCCTCGCCGGGTTCCAGATACACCTGCAGACCATAGCGCGTCTGCAGCCGGTCGATGACGCGAATGAGAAGTTCGCGGTCGTACTCAGGTCGCGTAATGTGGTGCCCTCCACCGAGGTTGAGCCACTGCATCTGTGGAAGCCATTCGCCGAAGCGTTGCTCCGTGACATCCACGGTGCGCTCGAGCGCGTCGCTTCCTTGCTCGCACAGCGTGTGCATGTGCAGCCCGCTGATCCCCTCAAGCAGGTCGGGGTGCTCGCCGAGCGCCTCGCGCAGCGTCGCAACGGTGGTGCCGAGGCGGGAGTACGGCGCGCACGGGTCGTACAACGCAACTTCGGCCTCGGAGTGCTCCGGGTTCAGGCGAAGCCCGTAGCGCCGGTCGAGCTTCAGACAACGCTCCCTGAAGCGCAACCATTGCGCCGGTGAGTTGAACACCACATGATCGGAGAGTGCAAGCACCTCCTCGAGGTCTTCCGCTGAGTAGGCCGGCGAGAAGGTGTGGACCTCACCGCCGTGGCACTCTTTGCCGAGCCGAGCCTCGTGCGGGCCGCTCGCGCAGACGCCCGGCAATACCGCCGCGATCCGCGGAAACAGCGCCGGAAGCGCGAACGCCTTCAGCGCCATCAGGATCACGGCACCGGACCGGCGTTGTACCTCATCGAGAAGCCTGAGATTGTGCTCTACGACCGCTTCATCGATGACGTAGCTTGGCGACGGCACGGTGTGCGGATCGAGGCCGGGGCTTTCCCCTGATCGGTCGCCGCCTACAGGAAGGTCTCGTGCCATGGTAATCCGTGCCTATTGAGGGCTTCCATGAACGGATCCGGGTCCAGCTGCTCGAGGTTGAACACTCCGGCGCCGCGCCAGGCTCCGGTCAGCATCAGTTTCGCTCCGATCATCGCCGGGACTCCGGTGGTGTAAGAGACCGCCTGCGATTTGACCTCACGATACGCCTGCTGGTGATCGCAGATGTTGTAGACATAGTACTTGCGGCGCTCATCGCCTTGGGTGCCCTGCACCACACACCCGATACAGGTCTTGCCGTGCGTGTCGGGGCCGAGAGACGCCGGGTCCGGCAAAACCGACTTGAGAAACTGCAGCGGGATGATCTCAACGCCCTGATACTCAACCGGATCGATTCGAGTCATGCCGACGTTCTGCAGCACCTCGAGGTGTTTCAAGTAGTTGTCCGAGAACGTCATCCAGAAGCGCGCCTGTCGAATCTCGGGCATGTGCCGTACCAGCGACTCGAGCTCCTCATGGTACATAAGGTAGATCTTGCGCGGCCCGATCCCGTCGGGGAAATCGAACTCGTCTGATACCGCGAGCGGCTCGGTCTCCACCCACCGGCCGTCCTTGTAGTAGCGGCCGTTTTGCGTCACCTCGCGAATGTTGATCTCGGGGTTGAAGTTCGTCGCGAACGGCTTGCCGTGATCGCCTGCGTTGCAGTCGATGATGTCGAGCTCCTCAATTCGGTCAAAGTGGTGTTTGCGGGCGTGCGCCGTGAAGACGCTGGTGACGCCGGGGTCGAACCCGCTGCCGAGAAGCGCCATCAGCCCGCGCTCGCGAAAGCGATCGTGGTACGCCCACTGCCAAGAATACGAGTAGGTCGCGTGCTCGGGCGGTTCGTAGTTGGCGGTGTCCAGGTAATGCACGCCTGTTTCCAGGCAGGCGTCCATGATCGTAAGGTCCTGATACGGCAAGGCGACGTGAATCACGAGCTCCGGTTTCTCACGCTCCATGAGAGCTACGAGCTGGTCTTTGTCGGAGGCGTCAACCTGCGCGGTCTTGATCGGCCGGTCGATCTGTTCGGCGATTCGACGGCATCTGCTCTCGGTGCGGCTGGCGAGTACGATCTCGGAAAAGACATCCGGATTCTGTGCGCACTTGTGTGCGGTGACCTGACCGACCCCGCCTGCGCCGATAATCAACACTTTGGCCATGGTTACCTGCCTCCTTTCTCGTCTCTGGTGCTTGGTCTCGGATATACCTGGCGGTGAGCCCCCGACAGCTCGAACTAACCGTCAGCGCTTGTAGTAGGTATAACCGCGCAGGCTCAGTTCGTAGGTTTCCAGAATGCGGCGGCGTTCATCTACCGTGAGCTTACGGTCGCGTACCGCCTGCTCGGCCTTTTCACGGAACATCCGCAGCAAGGTCTTGGGCTCGTAATTCACCATCGAGACCACACCGCCGATCGAATCACCCGGCATCTCATTGGTGAAATCAAATGACCCGTCTTCGTTGATCCGCACGCTCACGATATTCGTGTCGCCAAAGAGGTTATGCAGATCTCCAAGCGTCTCCTGGTAGGCGCCGACGAGGAACACACCGAAGACGTATTGCTCCTCGGGCCCGATATCATGAATCGGGAGCGTGCGGCGTACGTCATGGAAGTCCGGGAACCGGTCTATCTTGCCGTCGGAGTCGCAGGTGATATCGGCGATGATAGCGCTGCGCGTCGGCTCTTCGTTCAGGCGACTGATTGGGATGACCGGGAACACCTGGTCGATCGCCCAACTGTCCGGCAGTGACTGGAACACGCTGAAGTTGCCGTACACGACGTCGAACACCGCGTCATCGAGTGTCTCCAGCGCGCTCGGCACGCGTTTGAGCTTGTTCTTGAGGGCGGTCATGCGGCGCATGATCTCGGTGAAGTAGTCCTCGGCGAGCGCGCGTTCGCGTAGCGTAATCGACCCGAGTTTGAAGTGATCCCGCACAGCTTCACGGTAGTACAGTGCGTCGTTGTAACACTCCTGCAGGTTCTTCAGACTCAAGGTGTGAAGCACTTCCTCGATATTCAATAGCATCTCGTGCGAGTCCGGCGGCAGCTTCTCAGGGAGCGGGTGGGGCTCCGAGCGCGAGACCTCGAGCGTATCGAACAGCAATACCGTGGAGTAGGCGACCGTGGCGCGACCCGACTCGGTGATCACGGTAGGGTGATCGATGTTCTGTTCGTCAATGACGTTCATGATCACCTCGATCACGTCGGCGCAGTACTCGTCCATCGTATAGTTCATGCTGTGCACGAAGTTTGTGCGCGAGCCGTCATAGTCAACACCCAGCCCCCCGCCGAGATCGATATAGCCCATCGGCGCACCTTCAGCGGCGAGGTCGGCATAGAAGCGAGCGGTTTCGTGCACCGCGTGGCGAACATCCCGAATGTTCGGGATCTGCGAGCCGAGATGATAGTGCACCAGCTTGAGGCAGTCGAGCATCTCGGCTTCCTTTAGAGTGTCCAGCAGATCAACGAGCTGGGTGGTGCGGAGGCCGAAGAGGCTGAAATCGCCGCCGGACTCGCTCCAGTGCCCGCCGGCGCGCGCAGCAAGCTTCAGACGCACCCCGAGATTAGGACGAATCCCGGTTAAGCGGGCGCGTTCGATGATCAAGGGAAGCTCACCGAGCATCTCGATAACAAAAAAAACGTTGTAGCCCATGCGAGTGGCCTGCACCCCCAGGTCGATGAACTCGCGGTCTTTGTAGCCGTTGCAGATGAGTGGACTGTCGGTGCTGGTGAGCATCGCCAGCGCCACCAGAAGCTCTCCTTTGCTGCCGGCTTCCAGACCGTGATTGTACTGGGCTCCGAAACGAGTCAGCTGCTGGATGATCTGCTGTTGCTGATTGACTTTAATCGGGAACACGCCCCGGTAGTCTCCGCGGTATCGGTACTCCTTGATCGCCTTTCGGAAGCTCTCGTTCAGACGGGTTATCTGCGCATCAAGGAGATTCTCGATACGGAGCAGCAGCGGCATGCCGAGGCCCCGTGCGCGGCTGCCGTCGACGATCTCGCCGAGCGCTACCGCGACCTTTCCGCTGCGGAACGGGATCGTCACGACGGCTTCGCCATCGTCATTGACGTCGAAATACCCGGCGCCCCATTCCTTAATCCCATAGAGATCAGCAGAGTCGACGGACTTCCACTTCTTCAGCAACTCTTTCGCCATCGGCACCTAACTCCTTACCTGTTTGGGGGAAGCGGAATGGGAGCCGCCCAATCCGCGTTTGCACTATAGCAGATTCGCGGGTTCAACGTGAAGATGGTCTGTCCTGGGCCAGGGTCCCTTCGTCGACCATCACCTGCCGCTGTGAGCGCAGATCCTCGATCTCGGCCAGCCAGAACGCTTTGCTGCCCCAATGAGGGTGCTCGCGCTTGAACCAGTGGTCGTGCCGCTGGCGCGCGCGCCAGGTGAGGAAGTAGACGATGCGCATGAAGCGCAGCGGCTCGATAAGGATCAGAGTGTCGCGAGCAAACGGCACGAACTGCTCGTAACCCTCGAGCATCATGGTGAGCTCACGCCGGCACTCGGCTGCATGGTCAGGGAGCAGCAGCCACAGGTCCTGCACCGGTGGGGCGTTCATCATGTCGTCGAAGTCGATCAGCAGCAGCCCTTCGCCCGGGCGTTCGAGGATGTTGCCGCGATGGCAATCACCATGGATGCGCTGGAACCCCGTACCCTCAAACAGCGGCCGAAGCGCCTGCAGGGTGGATCGGCAGAGCTCGTCAAGCTCAGCCCGGCAGTCGGGATGAACTACCTCCTCATCGAGTAGCTCATCGAGATACGCGAATGTAAGCTCAGGAGACAGCTCGAGCCGATGCCGAGCCGGCTGTTTGCGGCCGACCAGGTGGCAGCGGCCGACGATTGCGCCGAGTCTAAACCAGTGGTCGTCTTCCTCGGCATCAAAGTTTCGCCCGCCTTTCTTGGGGTAGAGCGCAAACAGAAAGTTTTCTTCGCGCTCTCGGTCGTCGACCACCAGCTCGCCGACGGTATCGCCGTCCGGGTCCGGCAGCGGGGCGACGACCGGAATATCGGCGGCCGCGCACTCGGTGACGAACCGGTGTTCCTCCTCGACCGCCTCACGAGTCCAGCGTTCGGGGCGGTAGAACTTGGCGATGAGCTCGGTTCCCTCGTCGCTGCGCAGTCCGTATACGCGGTTTACGTAACTCGGGTACGGAAACACCATGCCGTCGAGGGTGAGGTCGAACGCTTGCTCGACAGCCTGAACCGCCGCCTGCGGAGTGAGCAGGTCAAAGACACCGGTAAGCAACGCTGATCCTCAATCAGATGGATGAGCCGGCTTCCAATCCATCTCGGACTCCGGATCGTTCTCTTCCGGCTCGATCTGGTCCTCCACCGGAGCAGGGGGGGTACGGCGTTTGTCGAGGACGGCGCGGCGCTTCCTATATACCAGGTAGAACGAAAGAATGACGTAGTAACCCGGATAGAACAACGACACCAGCGGCAGCCACGCCGGCGCGGCGGTGAGGTAGTACATCATGATCAGCACCAGCGCCATATAGATGCTGGAGAGGACCATCGTGGTTCCGTACCAGTACGGCGTTCGGCTGGGATACAGGAACTTGAACGGAATGAGGACCATGACGGCACAGACAATAATGATCGCCGAGCCTATGACCGGACCGAGCTCAAAGAGGTAGATATAGAGAACGAGGACGTTCCAGTAAGACGGGAAACCGCGAAAGAAGTTGTCGGTAGTCTTCGCGTCGGTATGGCTGAAGCCGAACACGCTTGCCATCAAGGCAGCGGCGCATACCCAAAACGGAATCGCGAGGAATGTCCATGCCCAAAACAAAGGGACGAACGTCCAGGTGAGATAGTCCACCAGGTTGTCGAGCAACCCGCCGTCGATCTGCGGCAGGCGACGCTGAATATGGAGCCTGCGTGCAACGGTACCGTCGAACGCATCGATAATTGCGGCAAGCGCCAGCACCCGCAAGGCTTGCCCACCGTCACCCTGCACGATCAGCACGACCGCCCAGAACGCCAACAGCGCTCCCGATGCGGTCAGCAAATGGACCGCGAGCGCCGTAGTAACACTGCCGATTCGGGGAAATAGTCTATGTAACTCCATCAATGTATCGCAAGAACCCCTGCTGTCCTATTGGGCAAATGTCATGGGACACCTTATCATAGGCCAACCCGGCCAACTCTTCAAGGGGGGAGTCAGAATCTGTAAGGCATTAGCGAAATTCGAGATACTCGGTGGAGATTTGCGAGAGATCGCGATAGTGTCCGCGCAGTTCTTCGGGTAGCAGCACCGCCACCTGATACATGATCTCGTCGATCATCCTGCGCCGGTCCCCTCCGGTGATCGGAGCGGCGCCCGGCTTGCGGAGATAAAACGGCGCCCCGACGCGGATCGTAACCGGTGTCCGCCGAAAGCGCTTGAGGTTATGCATCAGCTCGGTGAGTCCCCACTGCGCGATCGGAAAGATCGGCACGTTGCGGTTGGCCGCGAAGAAGGTAACGCCGGGGTGGCCTTTGGTAAGGACCCCGGTCCGGCTGCGGGTGCCCTCGGCGGCGATACCCAGAAAGCGTCCTTCGTCCAGGGTGCGCATCGCCGCCCGCATCGCTTCGCGGTCGACCTGTCCGCGAGCTATAGGAATGATGTGCCAGGTGTTCATGAAGAACCGGGTGAGCGGGTTCCCCCACGCCTCCCGTTTTGCGAGCGCGGTTGCCTCTCGCGGCCTGATCAGAACGTAGATCATCGGCCCTTCTAGATAGGTTGTGTGGTTGGCAAGAAGAATGCCGGGCCCGGAGGACGGAAGCTGCTCGAGATCGCGGGCATCGAGACGACAGGCGATGCGGATGAGGATCCGAATCACGGCGTTAACCACTCGCTCTCTGAATGACATTCCCGGCATCCTCCTCGACTGCGGGCGGAGTTGCGCCTTGCCCGACGGGCGGTATCCACTGTAGTTGTTTTCGGGCTTCGAGACAAGCAAGCCGCAGTCGCGAAACCGGCCGCAGTAGCGATTGCGTTTGCTCGGCGACCTGGTCTACGATTCGACCCAACGGTGGTGCCAACAATGAGAATTGAGAATATTCGGCGTAAAGGGCATTTCGGTCTGTTCGTGCTGGACTTCCTGATGGTGGTTCTCCTGCTGGTGAACCTCAGCTGGATTGTTTTCGACTGGCTGTTCGGGTACGCCGCGGTACGCGCGGCGCTCGGAAACCTGTTCCCGGAGTTCGTCAGTCAATACGCCGTTCAGATTCATCCGCGCTTCATTTTGATCGATCTGATGTTCGTTGCGGTGTTCCTGCTCGAGTTCTTCGTGGCCTGGATCATGGCAGTCCGCAACAAGATCTACCATCGCTGGTTCTTCTATCCGGTGCTGCACTGGTACGACTTGCTCGGGCTCATTCCTATCGGCGGATTCCGTTTCCTGCGGCTGCTGCGCGTGTTTTCGATCACGTATCGCCTGCAAAGAGTCGGCGTGGTCGACCTCTCCGATATGCTGCCGGTGCGCTTTGTGCGTAAGTACTACGGGGTAATCATGGAGGAGCTCTCGGATCGCGTTACTATCAACATCCTGAGCGATCTGCAGGATGAGGTCCGGCACGGCGGACCTGTAGCCGACCGAATACTCACCGACGTCGTTAGACCGCACAAAGAGGCGCTGGTCGAGTGGATGTCGCGGCGGGTCGAAACTGTTGCCTCGCACCACTACCCCCGTTACCGTCCGCAGATTCGTTCGTACGTCAGCGGCCGCATTAATCATGCCTTCAACGCGAACCGCGACTTTGCGCGGCTGGAGCAGATCCCGGTGTTCGGCGCGCTGATTCGCAGTGTCCTCGAGAAGGCGATCAGCGATGTGGTCTTCGACGTTGTCAACGGAATCATGCAGGACTTCGCCTCGGAGCGCAACCGTGCGGTGCTCGACGAGCTTGCGGAGCTGACCTTCGAAGCGGTGTTGCTGCATGAGGAAGACTCGGCGCTCGGCCGCATCGTGGCCGACACTGTGGACCGCTCGCTCGAGATTCTCAAACAGCACGTGCGTGTCCAACGCTGGAAGATCCGCGATGACTCGATCGACGAGGAGGACTTCAGGCGGCGTCTGCGCGACGAGCTCGAACGCGCGGTGCGCGAAACCGTGATATAGTGGCGGTGTTATGAAGACAATAATCGAACCGTTTCGCATCAAGTCGGTGGAGCCTATCCGGGTTACCACTAAGGAAGAGCGCGCTATGCTCATCCGCAGCGCGGGCTATAATCTGTTTAATCTGCATGCCGATGACGTGATGATCGATCTGCTGACCGATTCCGGCACCTCGGCCATGAGCGCCGGCCAATGGGCAGGGATCATGCAGGGTGATGAGAGCTACGCCGGTTCACCCTCGTACTATCGCTTCGAGCAGGCGGTGAAGGAGCTCATGCCGTTCAAGCATGTTATCCCCACCCACCAGGGCCGCGCAGCCGAGAAAATCTTGTTTACGGTCGCGGCGGAGAACGGCTGCACGGTGCCGAGCAACACGCATTTCGACACTACGCGGGCTAACGTGGAGATGTCCGGGGCCGAGCCGGTTGATCTCGTGATTGCCGAAGCCAAGGACCCGGCGAACGAGCACCCGTTCAAAGGCAACATGGACGTGGAGGCGCTCGATCGCCTGCTGAGTGAGGAGGGTGCAAAGGTTCCGATCGTGATGCTCACGATCACGAACAATACCGGAGGTGGTCAGCCGGTCTCAATGGCGAATATGCGTGCGGTGCGCGAGGTGTGCGCGCGGCATCGTGTTCCATTGTTCTTTGACGCCTGCCGCTTCGCCGAAAACGCCTATCTGATCAAGATTCGCGAGGAGGGTTACGCCGAGGTTCCGGTGCCCGAGATTGTGCGCGAGATGTTCTCGTACGCCGACGGTATGACGATGAGCGCGAAGAAGGATGCATTTGTGAACATCGGCGGGTGGCTTGCGCTCAACGACGACGACTGGGCCGAGCAGGCGCGCAATGTGCTGATCCTCACCGAGGGCTTCCCAACCTACGGTGGGCTCGCCGGACGCGATCTCGATGCGATCGCGATCGGGTTGCGCGAGATCGTGGAGGAGGACTATCTGCGCTACCGCCTTGCTTCGATGCAGTACCTCGGCAACGCCCTGCTGCGCATTGGGGTGCCGATCGTACGTCCGGTCGGCGGTCATGCCGTCTATATCGACGCGCGCAGCCTGCTGCCGCATATCCCGCCTCTGCAGTACCCCGGCCAGGCGCTTGCGGTTGCGCTGTACGAAGAAGGGGGGATTCGCGCCTGCGAGATCGGCACGGTGATGTTCGGCAAGCGTCCCGACGGTACCGAGCAGGAAGCTTCTCTCGACCTTGTTCGGCTGGCAATGCCGCGTAGGGTCTATACCCAGAGTCATGTCGATTACGTGATCGAGTGTGCCGAGCACCTGTATGCGCGCAAGGACAGCCTTCCGGGATACCGGATCGAGTGGGAGCCGCGTTTTCTGCGGCATTTCACCGCGCGCTTCACGCAGTTGATCTAGCTTGCTATACTGCCCCGCACCGACGATCCGGAACGCAGGGGAGAGTGAAGCGCATGAGTTACACCGAAGCGGTATTGGAGCAGGTTCGCAAAGCCAACCCGGAACAGCCGGAGTTCTGTCAGGCGGTGCAGGAGTTTCTCGATTCGCTTGCGCCGGTGCTCGACCGCCGTCCTGAGTATCGCAAGGCAAAGATTCTCGAGCGCATGGTAGAGCCTGAGCGCGTGGTGATGTTCCGGGTACCCTGGATCGACGACCTCGGGGAGTACCAGATCAACCGCGGCTTTCGAATTCAGTTCAACAGCGTCCTTGGTCCTTATAAGGGTGGGCTGCGGTTTCACCCCACGGTCAACCTCAGCATTCTGAAGTTCCTGGGGTTTGAACAGACCTACAAGAATGCGTTGACGACCCTTTCGATGGGCGGCGCAAAAGGCGGTTCGGACTTTGACCCCAAGGGCAAGTCGGACGCGGAAGTGATGAAGTTCTGTCAGTCGCTTATGACTGAGCTGCGGCGGCATATCGGGCAGGATACCGACATCCCGGCCGGAGACATCGGGGTAGGGCTGCGCGAGATCGGCTATCTCTTCGGCCAGTACCGACGCTTGGAGAACGAGTTTTCGGGCGTCATGACCGGCAAATCGGTGAACTGGGGCGGGTCACTGATCAGACCGGAGGCAACCGGTTACGGGGCAGTGTATTTCGCCGCCGAGATGCTCGGCCACCACGGGCGCACGCTCGAAGGAAAGACCTGCGTGATCTCAGGGTCGGGCAACGTCGCGCAGTTTACCGCCAAGAAAGCTATTGAGCTCGGTGCCAAGCCGGTGACCTTTTCCGACTCAAACGGCTATATTCACGACCCGGAGGGTATCACTTCGGAGAAGCTGCGCTACGTGATGGAGCTGAAGAATATCCGCCGCGGGCGCATCGAGGAGTTCGTGGAGCGTTATCCGGGGGCCACCTATCACCCCGATGAGCGGCCGTGGAGCGTGCCCTGTCAGGCGGCGTTTCCGAGCGCCACTGAGAACGAAATTCAGGTCGCGGACGCCGAGCGCCTGGTGGCCAACGGTGTTGAAGTGATAGCCGAGGGGGCGAACATGCCGACTACGCCTGAAGCGGTCGACGTTTTGCAGTCGGCCGGCGTGTTGTTCGGTCCCGGCAAAGCGGCCAACGCCGGCGGTGTGGCTACCTCAGGACTGGAGATGAGCCAGAACTCGATGCGTCTGTCCTGGACCGCGGATGAGGTCGACAGCCGGCTCCGTCAGATCATGCGCCAGATTCACGAGGCCACCAGCCGGGCTGCCGAGGAGTACGGTTTCGCGGGCAACTATGTGGTGGGGGCCAACATCGCCGGCTTTGTGAAGGTGGCCGATGCGATGCTCGATCAGGGGCTGGTGTAGACGAGGCGGCCTGTGATGGCCGGCTTGGCGGCTGGTTTGATCGGCGTTCAGCGCTCGGTGCGGTAAAGCTCCGCGATCTGCCGCTCGGAATCGGCATACACGTACACCGAGCTCGCCGCCGTGCGGCCGCCGGGGAACTCGAGCACCCGTATTACGGTCTCCCAGGCGCCGAGATCGGGCGCAATCTCGGTCAACACCGAGGGCTGCTCCTCAAAGAACTCGCGGCGCAGGAGGTTATCCTCCTGGTTGACCGCGTGCGCCACGTACAGCATGTCTATCTCGACCATGTCGTTGAAGAAATGCGTCCCAAGCGAGAGATCGGCGGTCAGACCGGCGCGCATGTAGTCGATCTCCCAGACCACTGAAACCGTGTTGATGTCGGTAAACGAAACCGGTACACCGAGGGACGGCGTGCTCGTACCCCACCGCCCGGGGCCGACGAGGAGGATCGTCGGTTTGGCGCGGTACTCGCCCTGGGGGAAGGTATGGGTGAGCCGTCCGATGGCCGAAGCAAGCCGATAGCGATCTTTTTCGTTGAGCGTCTGGTAGCCCTCCGGGTCCACATAGATGATGCGGTCGATTGAGGTAAGGCGCCCGCAGCCAAGCACTGAGCCGGTGCTGTGGATAATGATCTGCTCGCGATCTATCGACGGTACCGGGGCCGGAGCCAGCGCGGTGGTGTTCTGGATCGGGAAGCGGCGGCACTGCACCAGGTTGAGGTTATAGGAGCCGTCGGGGTTGAGGCCGACGGTGAACTCCACATCGACATGAGCGTTGTAGGCCTCACGCAACGCCTGCAGGAGCAGGCGCATGTCCTCCACGAAGGTCGTCTCTTCCAGAAAGCGTTCAAATGTGATAACCCACTGCGCGGTTTCGTGAAGCCCCATCTCGCGGGCGCGCCGTTCCCCCTGCAGGTCGCGGGTGGCAAACAGCGTAATCGGCAGCCCGGCGCGCTCGGCTTCTTCGACGAGGTCCAAGAAGTGCACGCTCTGAAACTGATTGGACTCCAGGTCGAGCACATCGACTCGCCGTTGCGTGTGGCGCTTCATTGATTCGAAATCCGAGTCGGGTCGCTTGTGGGGTGCGTTGAGCGCTACGATGCGGGTGTAGTCGTCGTCGGAGCGGTCCACGGCTCGCGTGCCGAGCCCGAACACCAGTCGCACGACCCCCGCTTCCGGGTCGATGCTCGGATCCCAGACGTAGGGGTTGTACGAGTAGGCCACGCCGGCGGCGTGCGGGAAGAAGTAGCGGCCGTGCAGGTCCCCCGATACGCGCTGCACAACGAGCGCCATCTGCTCGTCCTTGTCGAGAACTCCGCGACGGTTGCGATAGTCGAGCGCCTCGTCGCTCATGGTGCTGGCGTAGATGGTGCGCACCGCCTTCAGGAACTGCTCGAGCCGTTGCGACAGCGGCCCCTGATTGGGGCAAAAGACCGAATCATACTTGCCGGAAAAGGCGTTACCGAAGTTGTCCTCCAGCAGGCTGCTCGAACGCACGATGATCGGTGACTCGCCGAAGTATTCGAGCACGTCCTCAAAGCGTTCGACGATGTAGGCGGGAAACGCACCTTCCATGATTCGCTGCCGCACGCGGTTGTTACCGATCAGGAAGCTCTGGGGGTCTTTCTGCCGCTGGCGGGCCCACCAACAGTCGTTGGAGACCAGGAAGGTGTAGAAGACGTCCGAACCGATGTAGAAGCTGTCGTGCAGCTCCAGGCGGTCTTCCCAGGTTGGGTTGCTCTGCTTGAGGATCGCGCGCGAGAGCAGAATCCCCATCGCCTTGCCGCCGACCATGCCGGTTCCGGTCATGCGCTTCCAGATCGCAATGATGTCGCGCAGCGACAGATAGCTGCGCGCCAGGTCGACCAACTGCTTCTCCCGCGGCACAATCAGCTTGACGAGCTTCTCGAACTGCTCCTGGGCGCGCAGCACCAGCACCGCACCGGCGTCCACCGCGTTCTGAACCGCCTCAGCCTCCAGAAAGGTCTTGTCCCAGAGGCCGACCATGCGGTAAGGAGCGGTCCGCAGCCCCGCCCACGGGGATGTCGCCATGACGGCGCTCACCAGACCACTGTTGGTCACCCGCTGCATCCCTTCGTCGGTCCATTCGTGGAGCTTCAGCCGATGGGCCTCCTGCCGAAGGTGGATCTTCCCCGGCTGCACGAAGAGCCGTTCTTTGTAACGGTAGACGTCGATCAGAACCTGGGTGGTTTCCACGATCGGAAGCGCGGCGTGGTATGAGTGCGTATGTCGATAGAGGGCAAAATAGGCGATGGTGTTCAACCTGCTCAACAGCGGACAGGTGAGCTTGAAGAAATTGCCGATCATGCGGTCGCTGTAGCAGGTGCTGCTGAGATCGGACAGGGAATCGAACACAAAGTAGCCGCCCTGGCCCATCTCGCGGATCATGCGGTGAATGTGGGTGATGAAGTTCTCGAAGCCGGCTTCCGGGCGGGTATGATGGATCATCACCGCCGAGTCCGCCTCCGACAATACCGGGGGGTGCGCCGCGAAACGAAAGTATACCAATCGCTCGCCGACCTGCTCGGCGTGCGCGGCGAGCGCTTTGGTGAACGGCGTGTAGTGTTCGATATCGTCCAGCTGCCAGACGACATTGTCGCCGAGCCGCAGGCGCTTGAGCAACCCGTCGAGCTCCGGAAGCCCCGTGCTCGGCGGTGCATAGGTGCGTTCGCGCATCGTGTACGCCTAGTATAGCACAACGCCGGTCCACCTGTACCTGCCCCCACGTACTTCGGCGAAGCAGCCGGCTGCAACGCCGTTGATTCGGACGGCCGAAACCGGTAGGCTCACCGGCATGCACAGCTCAGACGCGTATGGTTTAGATCTGGACTGGTCTCATATCACCAGCTTCCGCCGCCGGCTCCATATGGACCCGGAGCTCTCCGAGCATGAGCACCGGACCGCCGTCGCGGTAGAGCATGAGCTCTCCGGTGCGGCACCCCCCGACCGAATGCTGACCGGCCTCGGGCGCATGCAGACCGGCCTTTGCGCGGTGTACGAAGGGCAAGCCGAGGGGCCGACGGTGATGCTGCGCTGCGAGCTCGATGCGCTTCCCATTCAGGAAGCAGGCGAGTGCGAGCATCGATCCCGGCGTGACGGGGTGGCGCATCTATGCGGGCACGACGGTCATATGGCGACGATGGTGGCGGTCGCCCATTCGTTGCATCGGCGGCGACCGGCGCGCGGACGCGCGGTGCTGTTGTTCCAGCCGGCCGAGGAAACCGGAACCGGAGCCGAGGCGCTCCTGAGCGACCCGCGTTTCACCGAGCTTGCTCCGCAGTTTATGTTCGGCTTTCACAACATCCCCGGCTATGAGGCCGGAACGCTCATTCTGCGCGAAGGCACGTTCGCGGCCGCGTCGGTGGGGTTCATCGTGACCTTCGCCGGCAGCACCTCGCATTCGAGCTATCCGGAGTACGGACGCAATCCCACCACAACGGTGGCGCGGCTCCTCGACTTGGTCAACGGCATCGAGACCGAGCGGGCGGGGGATTTTCGAAGCCGCTCCACCGGGACGATTACTTCGACTCGGCTCGGTGCGGTGGAGCTTGGGCCGAATTTCGGCACCGCGCCCGGCCAAGCGGAGGTCATGGGCGTGCTGCGCGCCTACCACGACGACGACCTCGCCACGCTCAAGACCATGGTGAGCGCCGAAGCCGAACGACTGGCGCACGAGGCCGCGCTGGACTGCAGCGTTGAGTGGCGCGAGGAGTTTGCGGCTACCGAGAACCACAATCAAGCGGTCGAGGTCCTGAGCGCGGTGGCTGAGCGTCACCGGCGTGCTGTTCTGAAGGTGGAGCAGCCGTTCCGGTGGTCGGAGGACTTTGGGCGCTATCTGCAGGTCTGGAACGGCGCGTTCTTCGGGTTCGGCTCCGGGCTGCAGCAGCCCCAGCTGCACAGCGACACGTATGACTACCCCGACGAGCTCATTCCCGTCGGGGCGGCGGTCTATCGTGAGATCCTCGACACCCTTCCGGAAGTAACCCCGGCCTCCGAATGACGCCGAGCCGAGGCTGCGCCTCGCCGGCGTTGTAAGCCGTCCAAGGGCTTGGCGCGTCCGACGCTGTGCTCGTCCGCCGCGGCGGCCTACGCCTCTTTTTCCTCCCAACCCTTGGCGCGCTCGACGGCTTTGCGCCAGCCGGCATAGAGCGCATCGCGCTGTTCCTTGCTTGTAGTGGGCTCAAAGCGGCGGTCCAGCTCAAAGGTGTCGGCGAGGTCGGCCTGGTCCTTCCAAAATCCGACCGCCAACCCGGCAAGAAAGGCCGACCCACGGGCGGTGGTCTCCACGATCCTCGGCCGCAGGACCGGCACACCGAGAATATCGGCCTGAAACTGCATCAGAAAATCGTTGTTCGCGGCCCCTCCGTCAACCTTGAGCTCCTTGAGCTGTATGCCTGAGTCCTTCTCCTGGCACTCGATCACATCGCGGGTTTGATAGGCAATAGACTCAAGCGTCGCCCTGATAATATGCTCGCGACTCGAGCCCCTGGTGAGCCCGACGATCGTGCCGCGTGCGTACATATCCCAGTGCGGGGCCCCAAGGCCCACGAAAGCCGGCACCACGTACACGCCGCCGGTGTCCGGCACTTTACCGGCGAAGTAGTCGGTATCGGCCGCATCGTGCACGAGCTTAAGCTCGTCGCGGAGCCATTGCACCGCGGCGCCGGTGATGAAGATTGCGCCTTCCAGCGCATACTCGACTCTGCCGCCGAGCCCCCACGCCATCGTGGTGAGCAGTCCGGTCTCGGAAGGAATGCGCTGCTCGCCGGTGTTCATCAAGGCAAAGCTTCCGGTCCCGTAGGTGTTCTTGCCCATCCCGACCTCGAAACAGGCCTGCCCGAACAGTGCGCCCTGCTGGTCACCGATCGCCCCGGCTACCGGAATCTGAGCCCCGCCGAATGTGTCGCGAGCGGTGCGGCCATAGATCTCGCTCGACGGCCTTACCTCGGGTAGCATCGCTCTCGGAACCCCCAACCACTCGGTGAGAGTGTCGTCCCATTTCAGTTTCTTGATGTTGTACATCAGGGTACGCGAAGCGTTGGAGTAGTCGGTCACGTGGGCCTCTCCCCCGGTTAGCTTCCAGATCAACCAGGTGTCGACTGTGCCGAACAGAAGCTCGCCTGCCTCGGCCTTGGCGCGCACGCCTTCCACATTATCGAGGATCCATTTGAGCTTGGTTCCCGAGAAGTACGCATCGATGACCAGCCCGGTGTTCTCACGCACGTAATCGGTCAGGCCGTCCTTCACCATCTGCTCGCAGATCGGCGCGGTGCGGCGGTCCTGCCAGACAATTGCGTTGCAGATCGGCTTGCCGGTCTCTCTCTCCCAGACGACCGCAGTCTCGCGTTGGTTGGTGATACCGATTGCGGCGATCTCGTCCGGCCTGGCTCCGGCGGATTCAATTACCTGACGCGCAACGCCGCTTTGCGTTCCCCAGATATCCATGGGATTATGCTCCACCCAGCCCGGGCGAGGGTAGATCTGCGGGAACTCCTGCTGCGCAACGCCCGCAATCTCGCCCTTGTGATCGAACAGGATTGCACGCGAGCTCGTCGTACCGGCGTCGAACGCCATCACATACTTCTTCTGCGACATCTGCTGCTTCCCTCCTTCTGCCGTTGCGAGTTGTCACCGCTGCCGTGACGCGGTGGCCGAGCAGCCACTACCGGTAGGGTAGTTCATAATCGTCACGGCATCAATTCGTTGATCGGCTAATCTCATCGGTCGGCTCGTGCTATCGGCCGGCCGCCGTCGTCAGTCGGCTCAGGCTCTGACAACCAGGTTGCGTCCCCGGTGTTTGGCCAGATACAACGCATGATCGGCCTTCTTCATTAGCCGGGCAAACTCAACCTCGTTCTCACGCGAGGCCACCCCAAGGCTTATGGTAGAATGCACCACTCCGTAGTCGCTGAGATGAACCGGCTCGGATTCGATAGTGCGCCGCAGCTTTTCCGCGGTTGCAGCAGCCGCAGCCGTTCCCGTATCGGCGAGCAGAATGCCGAACTCATCGCCTCCGTAGCGCGCTACGCAGTCTTGATCGCGCAGATTCTGTTTCAGCTTGCGCCCGAGAATGCGCAGCACCTGGTCGCCCGCGTCATGCCCAAAGCTATCGTTGACGCGCTTGAACCCGTCGGCATCAATCAGGATCACGCTGAGCGGACACTCCCGGTCTTCTGCATCGGCCATCATGCGCACGCCGAGGTCCTCGAAATAGCGGCGATTGTGCAGACCGGTTAGCGCGTCGGTGGATGCACGCTGCTCAGCTTCGCGATGCTCACGCTGCAGCCGGCGGGTGTGGTCGGCCAGTGCAAGTGAAAGGATTACGATCTCAAACGTTGAGCCGAGCTGTATGCCGAACATCGTGATGAACGTGTGCGGGAACACCGCCAGGCTGCGGCCGATTAGCAGTATTCCGCCGAAGATCAGGCAGATCCAGGCCACAAGAAGGTAGCGCGCCGGCTCGTGCCCCCGCATCAGGCTGTCGAAGACGGCGATCAACAGCACCGTCGCCGCGACGGCAAAGCCGACGATCCCGGATCGCATCGCAACGGTGTACGGGAGCATCATGCTAAACGGAAGCATCACGCCCAGCGCCCCGGCGACGCCGATCAGGACGCGGTAGAGCTGTGATTCGCGCACTCTCAGTTGCAGCACTTCGGAAGCAAACAGTAGCAGGAACAGTCCGCCTGCCAAATTGAACACCACCACCGAACGGTTTGCCCACCAGGGCCAGTCCGACCAGAGATACTGGAACCCGATCCCGGTCAACCCGAGGTGAAACAGCGCAATGCTCACAATATAGGCGACATAGAGTATGTAGCGCCGATGCCGTACAAGCAGAAATAGGAAGAGATTGTACAGCACCATGATCGCTACCACCCCGAAGTAAAGCCCGAGCAACATGTACTCGAGCCCGTGCGCGGTCATGAAGGCGGCGCGTTCCCACAATCTAAGCGGTAGGATCAATGCCGCGTCCGAGCGCACCCGCAGATACACCGAGCGCGACTCGCTGCTCATCAGCTCATCGCGGACTCCCAGATCTTCCGCCTGCGAATCACCGGCTGCTGAGCTTCCGGGCGTGGGGGAGAGGGGAAACAGGAAAGCGCGATACGAAAGCGGGCGTTGGTGAAAAGGTCGGCACGACCCGGTTTCTATCTGAGTAAAGCGACCGGCCTCAGCCTCGATATACGCGGTGATGTGCTGAACGAGCGGATAAGCAAGCTCCAGAAGCCAGCCATCCTCGGCTGCGTGCGCGTCCAGCTCAAAACGGAGCCACCAGGTGGAACGGGTATACGAGAAGTTCGGCGCGTGTGGACCCTCATGCCCACTGAACGCATTCCGGTATTCCCCACGGGAAACATCCTCAAAGGTTAGCTGACCGGTTCGGTCCTCCAAAACTTCCAGAAAGGGTGTCAAATCGTAGCCGTCCGGTCTGATTTCCGGCCGGATAGCCTCTGCTCCGGCAGCTGCAGCCTGCATCGGCTCCGCCGCCGTTACTGAAGTACTGAGAACTACGAGTAGCACAGTGAAGAAAACAACCACGGTACCAGGGCCTACTTCAAGGACGACGAGTCTCACTTATTGCGCCCGAACGTCGTCGCCGATCACAAGCATCAATCACGGCCATCAATCGCGCTCGCGCTGCCATTTCGCATTAGGATCGTACGGATAGCTCACCACCGGGTCGCTGGCGGCGTGCAGCCGGGCGAGCTGTGCATCCGAAAGTCGCCAGGACGCGGCCCCCAGATTCGTCTTCAGTTGCTCCATGGTGCGGGCACCGATGATCGGCGCGGTCACTGCCTCGTTGCACAACAGCCAGTTGATCGCGACCTGCGCCGGATGCTTGCCGGCTTCATCAGCGACCTCAAACAGCGCGTCGAGCACGGTCCAGGTGAACTCGTTGTTGTAGTTGCTCCAGCGCTCGCCCCATCCGTGCTCTTCGGCGATAGCGATGCGCGTGTCCGGCGGCGGCCCTTCCATGCCTCGTTTGAACTTACCGCTCAGCCAGCCCCCGCGCAGCGGGCTCCACGGGATCACTCCCAGGCCCTCGTAGCGGCATACCTCGAGGAGCTCCCACTCGGTGGCCCGCGCGAGCAGGTTATACTGCGGCTGCAGGCACACGAACGGTTCCCAGTTATGCTCACGTGAGATATTGAGCGCCTTCTGCAGCTGCCACCCCTTGAAGTTGCTCGCCCCGATGTAATGCACCAGCCCCTGTCGCACCAGATCGTTGAGCGTGCGCAGGATCTCGGTGATCGGCGTGAGCGGATCCCAGCCGTGCACCTGGTAGAGGTCGATATACTCTACATTGAGCCGCTCCAGGCTGCGCTCTACGCCCGTGATGATGTGCTTGCGCGAGAGCCCGGTGTCGTTCGGCCCCTCACCCATGGGGTAGCGCACTTTCGTGGCGACGATGAAATCGTCCCGATTCTGATTTGAAAGCCACGCACCCAGGATGCGCTCCGACTCGCCGCGCGAATACACATCGGCGGTATCGATGAAATTGCCTCCGGCTTCGGCAAATGCATCCAGGATAGCGTAGCTGTCCTTCTCGCTCGTCTCGCGGCCGAACGTCATCGCCCCCAAGCACAGCTCGCTCACCTTCAGTCCCGTATTCCGGCCAAGCAGTCGATACTCCATCCCGCACCCCATGACGATTTTTCAGTTATTGTACGCCCTGGTCCGCGCGGGGTCAATGGTGGCCACGAGGTCACTGCTGCGATTGGGGGTGACTGTGCTCGTCTGGAAGAGGGGGTTCGGATTATCGTGAAGGTTTCGGAGTGCTCTCGAACAAGCTTGGCAGCGGTTAGAGATGCGCGCCGGGCGAAGACGTCAGGGGATTACCTGAGAATCTCTTCTTCTCCAGTTCCACGCTTCCCGCCTCCCGTCGATGCTTCGGTTTGCGTAGCAACGAAAAGAAGCTCACCAGCGGTTTTGTCGACACTTTATCCATATATCGATCTGCAAGTCAGGATGATAGTGCGACAGTGACAGCTAACCCGGGTTCGAGAAGCGTTTTCTGCTCGCCCGGCTTTATGCTAAAAGGGCCATAGACCTCCACGCCGATGGAATTGCCGTTGAAAGCTCCTTCCCCGAAGCCTTGGCCCGGCGACCGAGGGCCGCCATAGTCCGTAACGATTACTTGTAACTTCCGTTTGGGAATGACAGCAGGTATAGCTTCAGAGAACTGCTCGCGCGGTTCGGCTTCTGTAAGGTGTGGTCTTATGATATCCACGTTGTCTGCATTTCTGACTTCATTCTCATACCACTCGTTTAACCCTTCAACCGAGTCTACCTCTTCTAGTGTATTGAGGTCTAGATCTCGGCCTTCGGACACCGCAAGGAGCTCGAAATTGCCAGCAGTAGGCAGCACCAGGGTCGCGAGTGCCGCACTTTGCAGGCCGGCTTCTACTGACAATGTATCCCCAACGCCAACTTCGATCGTCTGTTCACCGACGCCTATGTGCGACAGGTAATCCGTGCCTGGTGCATATTCAACTTGTTGCTCTTGGAATACTAAGTCATCCAATCTGTCACCATGAGAACCCTTGCGCTCCACTATTATGTCATACGGCGTATCGGGCGGTATGCCGGTAACCGTCAGGTTGCCTGACGTCCCCCTGACCTGGAACCTGAGTTCACTCCGACCGCCTATTCCGGCCGCCTCCGGCAGGTCTTCATAGCCGATTCCACCATCGCCGCCGATTATGTCTTCGACCGGATTAATCTGGTCACCCACATCATCATTTTCACGGTAAAACCGTACGCGGATTTCGGCGTCGTCGTCGAGGCCGAGCGTGCTGATGTTGAGAGCGCCGGCTTCCTCCTCGGCGGTCTCGGGTCGCCATTGGCAGCCGGCGACCATTACCGCGGCTCCAAGCAGTATGGAGATTATAAGGACGGCAGCGCGGGACGGCCTTAGGGTTGCTCCGGCGTTCATGGGTGGCACCTCTCTAGGTTAGTCCTCGTCGACGATGTTCCAGTCAATAACGACCGTACCGGTACGCGCGGTACGGACGGTGCGCTCCATACCGCCGGTGGTACGCTCTTCGGCGCCTCTGGTGTAGGCGCTTGTTGTGAACTCGCGCTCAGCTTCGTCCGAGGGCCGACTGGCTTCGGCGTCGCCGTCGGATCTGCTGGTTTCGCCGATGCCGACCGTGACCCAGTGGCCGGCGCGGTTGATGAGTTGGACGCGTCCCTGGCGGACCTCCAGCCGATGGCCGTCGAACCGGAAGCTGGTTCCGCGTACGGCGGCGGTCGATACCGGGCTGCTGAGCTCGAAGTCGGGCTGAACGTCCTCAACCGGATCAACCTGGGCGTCAACGCGCCCCACCTCGAGGTGAAGCTCGCTGCGCTCAATTCCTTCCTCCCGGATGAGCTCGTCGATCCGCATACGCGTGAGCTGGTCGACATCGAGCTTAGCACTGCCGGCCTGCAAAAGGGCGCTTGCCCCGAAACCGGTGGAGATCGTTGCTCCAAGGGGAAGCTCTTCATCCACCTGTGCCGCGCGCCAGTCCTGATCAGGCTCGCGGATCTCCACCGTGCCGGAAGTCTCGAGGACGGTGATCACCGGCTGCTCGGCGACAGCCGAAAGAGCCGGTAATAGCATCAACAGCACGCCGGCTAGCTTGTGTGCCTGTGGGAGCATCGGTTTCATCACAGTCTCCTCCTGCGGTCTCAGATATCAGAACGCAACCGAGAGCTCGAAACGGCCGCGATACCATGGATCGGCCTCTTCGAACAGATCGTCGTTCGGAAAGAACACCGCGTTGGTAAACGCCAGGCCAAGGTCGGAGGTGGGCCGCAGAACCAGCTCCAGCTCGGTTTCGGCTCCGGCATAGCGGGCGCCGTTTTCGGCGTCAAAAGCACCGTCTTCCTCGGTTGTGGAGCGAAAATAGCCGTGTGCCGCCAGTTGGCTTCGAAAACTCGCCGCGACGGCATCAGGCGAGTCGGCGAAGGGACGCAGCGAGTATGAAACGCTCGGACGCATCAGATTCTGCAGCTGCGGGCTAAATGCGAACCCGGTTGCTGGAGCGTTGATCGGCACGAACGCGTCCAGGGCATCGCCCCCTGAAGCGTGAACCCACTCGGCTGTAAAGCGGGAGTAGCGCCATTCACGGCGGAACAGACGGAGGCCGCCGCCGTAAACGCCGCTGGTTATATCGGTCTCATCGGCTCCGGCCGGGTCAAAGGTCCCAAGCGCCAGTGCTCCGAATAGATTGTAGTATAGTCCGCGCACCGGCTCGATCGGGCCCTCCACGTTAGCGCCGAAGTACTGCGTGTTCAAGGTGCTTTCATCGGTATCGGCGTCGCGCAGGTCGAACTGCAGGACGGAGAAGAGCGAAGCTGTCTGGCGACCGATCAGCTCCGGGAACTGTAGCTGCGCCGAAGCGATTGCCCGCCGGGGGCCGAAGGTCTCGTCAGTATCGTCCTCTTCAAGGATATCGGTATCGGTCATGCGCACGTCCGAGACGGAGTTCAGAAGCAGGCCGGTGTAGGCTCCGGCAAGCCGCAGCCGCCAGCGCAGAAAGCGGAGGTCTACCTGTAGTCCGTCCCCGGGATGATTCCAGACGTAACCGGTGGGGTCGGCAAAACCGAAGCGGCCGGCGGTGAGTTCGAAGGCAGTCCCCGGACCGAACAGCAGCGGAAACCGGGCGCGAAGCCTGAGCATATCAAGATTGAGAACATGCTCCGGGTCAGCGTTGTCTTCCTGGTCGTATGTGAACCGGTAGCTTCCCTCGGTGGTGATACGCAGCCTGCGCTCCTCGCGAAACTCGGCGAACAGCTCGGTCCATAAGGCGGAGCGCAGGCCCTGCTCGAGCTCAGCTTCGTCACGGTCCGAGTCGGCACGCAGGTTGGTGGCCGAGTCGATCGTTCCGCCCCAGTCGAACTGTTGGGCCGATGTCGCTGCAACCGTCATCATCAAGAAACCGGCCACCGCGAGAAGCTTGACTGTCGAATGCCGCATTTACAGATCCCCTTCTATGTATGCAAGCGCGCGGCCGATGATGCGGAGCCCTCGCCGTCCGCTGAGGGGCATAGCGGGGTAGGCGCGGCCGCGTATGATGTCGGCATGTGCAAGATCGCGGGTTGCGTAGCGCGGGCCGGGAATCAGGCGGGAGAAGACTCCGGACGGGAGGTCGAAAAACACCTGCAGAATGAAGGCGTATTGCCCGAGGGTGATAGGGGCTTCTGAATCCAGACCTACTCGCCGTTGAACCCGGCGCAGAGAAGGGATTACATCGAGATCGTAGCCTTGATCCTGAAGAGCATAGCTGGCGGTGATTGCCAAGTAGAGTGCGCTTCCTAACCGCAGCTCGTCCTCGGCAAGGATGCGATCAAGGAACTCACTGGACTGTGCCGGCACTGCGGCGGGAACCGTGACTAATCCGACAAGCACCAGAGCAAAACGGACTATGTGGCGGCGTCTTTTCGCTTCCACCATAATCACTGCCTAACTGTACAGCCTCAGAAGGTTAAATTCAAGTGTTTTACTAAGCAATTTTTACAATTCCGTAATACCGCTGTTGGGCACCGGTGTGGTGGGCGCCGGTGGCCGAAGGAGGCGCGCGGGCGGGCCCGGAGGACGTTGTGTGTGGCGGTGGGCGTGCTGCGGCTATTTGAGGTTGCGGGCGGGACGAACACCACCGTTAAAATTGGCGTTGGCGGGATCAAACCCGATCCGATAGCCGACCTGCAGCAGTACCGCAGCGCCTCCCACGCTTGCGCCGCGCAAGACGCGGTAGCACCCGTTACCGTCCGGTGGTTTATCTGGTCCGCGGTAGTTCGTCTGCTGCTCCTCGGGGTATTCAGCGTACCAGTCCCAGGTCCACTCCCAGGTGTTCCCGCTCATGTCGTAGAGCCCAAGCTGATTCGGCTCCCGGGTTCCAACCGGTTGAGTGGCGTCGTCGTGTTTATCGCTATTCTCCATGTACCACGCGACCGCTCCGGTAGCTTCGGTATCGCGATGGTCAGCGGCAGCACCTGAGGCCCATGTCGGCGGGGTCCAGAGACGTCCGGAAAACTCGCGGGGCTCAGCGTCTTGGCCGCCGTCGCCGTTCGCTTCGCCGCGCCAGCTCGCGGCGTACTGCCACTCACCCTCGGTCGGTAGACGGAACCCGTCGGCGTTCCAGTCGGCGACGATCTGACTGTGGTCAGCGTGCGAGGCGTCGCGCAGCGTTCCATCCTCGATTCGGTATACCGGCTCAAGCCCGCTGAGCTCGCTGTAGGCGTTGAGCCAGACCACGGCGTCGAACCAGCTGATGCGCGTTGCAGGCTGGTGGCTACGGTCGGTCGGCGAGGCACCGTCTACTCCGTCGCTGCCCTCGCGGCCGGGATTGGCGAATTGGTATGGGGGATCGCGTTCCTCGGCCCAGCTTCTAACCTCGTACCACAGTTCGTAGGTTACCGCATACTTGGCGATTTCGAAGTCTGAAAGCGTATGCTCGAAGCTCGCGCCGTTTGCCGACTCCTGGAGAAAGGGGCCGCCGGGGACTCGAATGAGCGCGCGGTGCTTGAAATCGAGAAGATCGGGAGCGCCGGGAGTATCAGGAGCGTCGGGCGTGGTGACTTCGGGAGAGCTGAGCTCGAGCACGGGCTTCGGAGCGCCCTCGAGTGCAGCAGGGTCGGCCCGATACCCCGGACCGCTGCACGCGGTAAGCGCCGCGACCAGGCCGAGTAGGGCGGCAGACAGAGTGACAACGGTAGCTTTCCTCGGAATGACCGAGCGCTCACGCCCGCGGCTCGCGGGCCGGCGGGCGGAGCCGGTCAAAAGAACCCGGGGGTTCACCATGGTTACGCGGTATCAACTATAGCGCAGAGAAGCGGTGATTTACAAAGCCGCGCTTCCAACCGCATCCTTCAAGCCCGCCGCCGGTCATCAGTGAGGCTGTGACGAGCGAGCACCCTCGCGTTCGGCGAAAATGCGCTGGACCTCGACGTAGCTCTCATGGGTGCCGATGTCGTACCGAGGTGCGGTGAACCGGTAGGCATAGACAGGGCCGCGGTTGAGAAGCCAGGGGACGAACGAGCCCGGCGCGTCGGCATCGGTACCGGAGCTCAAAAACTCGTCAAGCGGCTCATGCAGCGTGGTAGCCCTGTAGCAGTAGAGCGGGGGCACTCCCCAGTTCGACCGCGGATTCGAAGGCTTCTCCTCGAACGCGAGGACGCGGCCGTCGGCAGCTATCTCGGCTACGCCGGTGCGGCGCAGCTGTGCGACCTCAGCGAGATAGCCTGCGGTGATGCAGTCCGCTTTGACCTCTTCGAAGAAGGCCGCAAACTCAGCAAGCTCGAAATCAAACAGGTTATCGCCGGCGACGACGAGCGCGTCGGACGCAAGGTTGCATTCGCGCACTGCGAACCGCAGGTCGGCAAGCGCTCCCAGGCGGTTCTCGTTTGCGGTTGAGCCGTCGTTGAGGATGCTGACCGGCAGCGGCAGCGTGGCCGAGCGCCGGGCCGCCCAGTCTTCAAACTGAGAGTGAAAGCGTGCGTTACTGACCACCACGATCGCCGTGAGGCTCGGGATGCGGGCGAGGTTGTCGACGATGCGGTCGAGAATGGTGCGACCGGCAACCTCGAGTAGCGGCTTGGCCGTATCACGGGTGAGCGGGTAGAGCCGCGTCGCATACCCCGCCGCGAGCACCACTGCGGTCATAGCGCATCAACCCTCGCCCCGTCGGCAGTGTTTGAGAAAAACACGCGGTAGACATCGCGGTACTCCGGATGCGCCGCCGGATAGATCGCGTCGATTCGCTGCTTGATCGTCTCACGCGCGCCGGGCTCAATCAATCCGATGCAGCAGCCGCGATACCCCGCGCCGCTGAAGCGCGCGCCGTGCACCCCGTCGGTTTCACGCAGGATGTTATAGATGGTGGTCAGCTCAGGACAGCCGCTTTCGTACTGCTCGATCGAGCTTGCCCCTGATTCGAACATGCAGCGGCCGAAC
>PUPD01000169.1 GCA_003552985.1 Spirochaetaceae bacterium | reverse complement strand
TCGAACATGTACCACGTGTTGAGCACCGGGATAGGGCTGGTTTCGGCGTGTTCAGGCACGTAGCGCACGCTGTTCAGCACTGCGGAGTCGGACGCCGTACAGTGCTCGGCACAGCGTTCGAGAAACTCATCGCTCGAGATAAACTCCTCGGTCTCGTATTGGAGAAACGGGAGCGTCGCGACGAGATAATAGTACTGACTCACGTAGACTCGCTCCCTTCCAGCTCCGCAGCCGCGTTATCGAGCGCTTCGCCGAGACGGGGGCTGAGGTAGAGCCGAAGCATCTCGGCGACACCATCGGCCGAGAAATCGTAGTATGCCGACCCGTCACGTTCGCTGACGACAAACCCCTTCTCAACCTCCGGGCTCGGCTTGATCTCAATTCCCGAGCTCAACTGTTTCGCCAGCTGCGAGCGCAGGCTTTGCTCGAGCTCTTTGAGCTCCTCTTCCGGCAGAAGCACCTCGAGCTGCCCCTCCTTGCCTTCCGCCCAGGCCGCGATCAGGGTGACTACCGCACGCTCGAGAGCCTCACCGCTGTAGGCGTCGGCCACCGAGCTGTCGATAACCTCCGCAAAAACGCTCTGTATGCGCCGGCGTAACTGCAGCAACAGGTCGCGCCCAGCCTGCTTCAGCGCCTCACGCCCTGAGGCCTCGCGCTTCTGCGCCTCCTGTTCGGCTTCTGCGACGATCTGCTCGGCGTTCTTGCGCCCCTCGGCGACAATCTCTTCGGCTCGCTGCTCGGCCTTGCTGATGATCTCGGAGGCCTGCGTCTCCGCGCTCTTCACGCCCTCGGACTTTATTCGATCGATAAGTTCTTTCAGCTGAACATCCATACCCGCTTATCCTTTGCTGATGCTTAAAGTTTTGTCGACTCTACTAGTCTATTATCGTTTTCGCAAGCTCGAAAACGGTCGGCGATTGTGTCAGCGCTCCCACTCGAGCTGCCACCTCACGACTTCATCGGAGGTGACGTACTCGGCCATGGAGCTCTGGTAGCGAACACGACGAGCATCAGCAGAGAGCTCGCCGAAGTTGTGATCGACGATGCGCGAGGGTGCGCGCACCTCGAACACGAGGTCGTAACCGGCGAGGAACTCCTCGGCGAACGCGCGGGTTTCCTCCTCCAGCTCTTCTACGGTGCTCTCGAGGATCACCTGCGTGTACTGCATTCGGCCGTTGGATTCGCTGAGCGCAACGTAGTCACGCCGTCCCGCATAGACCGCGTTGAGAGCCTCGAGCGTCGCGAACGAAAGCTCGGCGTCCACCGTAACGCGGCCGTTGCGTTCCCTCCTTTCGTAGGACCGCAACGCCAGCCCTTCAGTCTCGCGCGCCAGGCGCTCGAAATCACGCTCTCCGAACGGGACCGGCAACTGGGAATCGTCATGATCAAACATGCCGTACCCCACCAAATCGGCATCGGCTTCGTACAACATGCGAATACGCCCACTACCGTCGTTCTCGATTCTGATTCGCGTTTCGAGATCAAGACAGCCGGCCAGCGCGAAGAGGGCTGCTGTCACAACAAGCAGTCGTTTCACTGATACCACCCAAATACGTTAGCAAAAGCCTACAGATTGCGCCTTCCGGGTATCGATATTATCGTATTTTAATTGTCCTGGCAAGAGCAAACCCCGAACTGTTACTTTACCGATTTTATACAGTATTGCACAGTGTTCAAACCGCACCAGGGGCTATCTTTTGGAATCGGGGAGCGCTTAGGCGCGGAGCGTCACCACGGTCTTACCGTGCCCGCCTTCCTCGGGCGCCGCATACGCGATTTCGGAAACCGCTGCATGCTCCGAGAGATAGGCGCGCGTTCCCTGCTGAAGCACGCCTTCGCCCTTGCCGTGGATGACGCCGAAGCGCTGCGTACCGCTGAGCAGGCACCGGTCGATCTGTCGTTCGAGCTCCCCTACCGCCTGCTCAAGCCGCATCCCGCGCAGATCCAGCTCAAAGACCGGCCCTTCGCTGCGCTCCTCAGAGCGCAGATACGAAACGGCACTGTCCGCCGTCGCTGAGCGCCGTTCCTGCTGCACGACCAGCTCCAGATCCTGCTCGCGAACCGCGAACCGCACCGCGCCTACGGTGACACTCCAGCTTCCGTCGCTGTTTTTCGGCCCCAGAAGCCCGGTGTGGCCGGAGGAGCGCACGCGCACCGTCATCCCGCTCTGCAGCATGCGCTGCTCGCCGCCGGCCGGCTGCGCGCGGTGCTCCTGAGTGTCATTGTCCTCAGGGTCCTCCCGGAGCTTGGGGCCCACCCCTCGGCCGCCGCGTTCCAGCTCGGCGCGCTCGGAGGCAAGCCGGCTTTCATTCTCTTCGGCGTGCCGGGTAAGCTCATCCAACGCGGCCCGCGCTGCACGCGTTTTCTCACGCGTCAGTTCGCCCTCGCGCAGGGTACGAACGAGGTTTTCCACGCGGCGGCGGCTCTCCTCAACCAGACGGCGATGCTCCCCCGCGGACTCTTCCTTCAGCGCGAGCTCGCGCCTCGTGAGCTTGTCCTCGCGATCCGCAAGCCGACGCTGACGCTCTTCCAGCTCTGAGCGCACCTGTATAAGCTCGCCTTCGCGCACCCGCAGCTCGCGCTCACGTTCGGTCAGCTCCACCACCAGCTCGTCCGCTCCGCTGCGTCCGCTCTTCAACAGCTCCCCGGCACGCTCGATTACCCCGCGCGGAAGACCGCAGTTCGCCGCCACCTCGAGCGCGTGGCTTGCCCCGGGAACGCCGGTCAGGAGCCGGTAGGTCGGCGCCAGACGGTCGTGATCGAACTCCACCGAGGCGTTTTCGGCGTCATCGCGCGCGAAGCCGTAACGCTTGAGGGCTCCGTGATGCGTGGTGAGCAGGACCCGCGCCGAATGTGCCGCGAAGTACTCGAGCAAGGCCGCGCCGATTGCAGCCCCCTCGGAAGGATCGGTGCCTGCCCCAAGCTCATCCAGCAGCACGAGCGAGCGCTCACCGGCCCGCGCCGCGATCTCGGCAATGCGGGTCATATGCCCTGAGAACGTCGACAGCGATTGCTCGATCGACTGCTCGTCGCCGATGTCGGCGTACACGGCATCGAACAACGGCAGCGCCGACCCCTCGTCGGCCGGAATCTGCAAACCGAACTGGTGGGCCAGTACGAACAGCCCGACCGTCTTGAGCGCGACGGTCTTCCCGCCGGTGTTCGGGCCGGTGATGATGAGTGTCCGCACTCCTTCGGGGAGCCCTATGTCGATCGGCACCGCCGCTGTGCCGAGCATCGGGTGGCGCGCCCGCCGCAGGCGAAGCTCCGACGCATCGGTCACCGACTGCACGCCGTCGAAATCGATCGACCAGCGGGTCTTTGCGCGAACGGCATCGAGGACCGCAATGGTGTCGAGGTACTGCAGGAGCGCTTCGCGCTCGGCTCGACAGGCCCGGCTTAGTTCGCGCAACAGACGCAGCAGCTCGCGGCGGTACTCCTGCTGCGCCTCGGCAAGCGCGTTGTTCTTCTCCACCAGTTGCAGCGGCTCGAGAAACACCGTCTGACCGCTACCGGAAACTTCATGTATCACGCCGGGGATGGCGTTCTTGTGCGAGGTTGCAACCGCAAGCACCGTCCGCCCGTCACGGACTGTTGGGCGATCGGAGTTGAACACACGAGCGTAACGACTGTCGGAGATGAAGCCGGCCGCGGTGCGCGAGATCTCTTGCTGCAGAGCGACGCTGCGCTTGCGGATGGCGCGCAGGCTTGGAACCTCGTTCTCTTTCACCTCGCCCGCGCCGTCGATCACCGCGTTGATCCGCGCGGTGAGGCTGCTCAAGTTCGGCAGCTCGCCCAGCAGCTCACGCAGACGCGGCAGCTCGGCGAGCTGCCGGACGATAGCGGTTCGCAACCGATATGCCGAGTCGGCAAACGCGCTTATTCCGGCAAGCTCATACCCCTCGAGGACGACCCCTTCCACCTGCAGCCGTTTCACCGCTCCGCGGACAGCCGGAAACCGCAACGCCGCCGGCTCCTCCCCCTCTTCCAGGAACGAGCGATACTCGGCGACAAGCTCCTGCGCTTCCCGCACCGCCATCGCGTCCACCAGCACTGCCTGCGCACGAACGAACGCGCTGCCCTCCTCCGACAGGCAGCGATCCACCAACATGGTGCGAATGTTGTCAAACTCGAGGACGCGTTCTGCGTGTGCGTTCATCTTGCCTCCACCCGCAACCCCCCGCTGAAGGTCAGGCCGAACTGTTTCGCAAACCGGTGATAGTCCTCACTCTCGGCTTCAAGGCTGTCTGCTTCAAGGCTATCGCCCGAAGCACAGGTCACATACATGCTCGCACGCGCTCTTTCAGAGCGCTTGTCAACCTGGGCCGGGGTTCGTGCGAGACCGTACTCGTGCAGGACGGCACCCAACCGCCGGGTGACGCCGGCACGTGAGTCGATCACGCGAATATCCGGGCCGAGCGCGTCGGCGAGCTCGTGCTCCACATGCAGAAAATGCGTACACCCGAGCACCACCGTGTCTATGCGCGCTTCGCAGAACCGGCGCGCAGCCTCCTGCACGACCGCCCGGCGCTCATCGGCGTGACTGACGAAAAACCGCCGCTCAACGAAGGTTACGATATCGCCGCCGGCCACCGACAGCACGTAACAGTCGGCCGCAAAGCGCTCGATCAGACCGAGCAGATAACGGTCTTCCACGGTGCGAGCAGTCGCCAAGACCCCGATCCTGCCAGACCGGGACTGCTCAGCTGCCGGCTTGACCGCCGGAACCACGCCGACGAACGGCAGCACGTACTGCTCCCGGAGCGCATCGAGCGCCACCACCGATGCAGTATTGCAGGCTACAACCGAAACCTTCGGCCGGAACGCCGCTACGGCTTCACCGGCGGCGGCCAGGATGGCCCGCCGAACTTCTTCGGGCGTTCTCTCACCATACGGGAAGTTAAGACGATCGGCGAGGTAGATAAATCGTTCGTTTGGAAACTCCGCGGCAGCGGCACTAAGATACGGCAGCCCCCCGACACCGGAATCGAGAAACAGCACCGGACGGTCTTCAGGATGCGGTTCAGAATCACCCATCGCCGAGCAAGTCACCCATCGCCGAACAGGCTGTCAAACTGCGAACGGGCTTGTGACTTCTTGCTCTGCCGTTCCTGAGCTGCCTCGCTAGCGCCGGCGCCGGGCCGCAATTGAAAGAAATCACAGAAGTTCGCGCGCTCCTTATCACGTACCGGCTCCGGAATGGTCTCACGGCATTGGTACTGCGCCGAGGGGTCATAGAACCGGCAATTGAGGCAGACCTTCATCTCGGCACCGCACTGCTCGCAGAGCGTTTGCCGATACACGCGCATATTGTCGGGATACTCCGTCCCGCAGGAGAAGCAACTCGCCATACTTCCGAATGATAGCCGGGAACTGACCGGTTGTACAGGGGCGGTGTACAGCATTGGGCTCCTGCGATACTATGACCGAAGCCATGCCGGAGAATGGATGCTGTGCTACACCGCGCTGCGAGCGCATGCCGTTGAGCGAATCGGAGCATTGTTATCAACACCTGCCCGACGAACAGGCGTGGCGCCGGAGACTGGAAGCAGTCCTCTCCCAGCTGCGTGAGTTGGACGGTTACAATCTCAGCGGCGCCGGCCTCAGCAAGCTCGACCTCTCCGGCAAGCGTCTACATCAGTGTCGTTTCAGCGGAGCAGTGCTCAGCGACTGCAATCTGGACCATACTCGCTGGCTTCTCTGCTTATTCGACGACGCCAGACTCACCGGGTGCACGGTACGTGAAGCCGTCGTGCACGCGAGCATCATCGCCGGCGCCGAGATCATCGACACCGATTTCACCGGGTCTGACCTGGTGCAGTCCAACTTCAACGGCACCTACGTCGCACACTCCTCGTTCGCCGACTGCGACCTCGCACGTTCGCGCTTCATCGCGGCGCGGCTCGAGCACACCTCGTTCGTGAACTGCAACCTCAAAGACGTCCTTTTGATCGACACCGCTTACACTGACCTGGACTTCAGGCTCTCAAACCCGGAGGATGCGCGCTTTGAGCGGTCGAACGACGCACCGGGAGGCCCCTTTCGCCATGAAAATCTTTATCCATAACTCGCCTCGCGAACGTACGAACAGTTACGTCATCGGCCCCGACGGTCCCGGTGATGCGCTCATCATCGACCCGGTCGAGCTCGACGTTCCGCTACTCAACCTGATCGAGAACAACCGCTACTACCTGCGCGCCGTCTTGCTCACGACTCCTCGCCCGCAGACCGTTGAGGGACTGCGTACCATCAAACGCGTGTACGACGCTGAGGTGTTCAGCAGCTATCCGCGCATCATGGAGTTCTCCGGGAAAAGCCTGGAACGCCGGCAGAAGCTGAGTGTGTCCGGACTCGAGCTCGAGGCAATTCCGCTCGAGCCCTACTCACGCTTCACCTTGGTGTTTTGCATCGCTCATCTGTTCTTCAGCGGCACAATGCTGTCGGCAGGCTTGATCGCGGAACATCAACCCGAGGCTGAACGGCTCCTGATCGCCGAAGCGTTCCGGCAGATAGTAGCGCCGCTTCCGGATACGATGGTGGTCCTGCCCGCCGTCGGTCCGCCGAGCACGCTCGCCGCCGAACGCCGCTTCAATCATGAGTTGAACGCCGACCGGGAAGCTCAGACCGGCGAGCCCGAGTAAGCAGCGCCTTCATCCGCGCAGGTAACGGCGCACGAAAGCTCCGGGGAGCTGATTCGCCCGGCAGCACCAGCCTTAGCGCAAAGGCATGCAGCATGAGCCCTTCGGAGCAGCGCCGCCCGCCGTAGACCTCGTCACCGATTATCGGAGCCCGCAGCTGCTTCAGATGCACGCGCAGTTGATGGGTGCGCCCGGTGGACGGCGAGAGCCCGATCAGAAAGACTGCGTCCGGCCCGGTGCCGAAGCTTCGGATCGTGCGATAGCGAGTGTGTGCCGGGCGGCCTTGTTCGGCAGTCCAGATGAACCGCTTGCGGTGCACCGGGTCGCGCGTGATACAGCCGCCGATTTCACCCGAGCTCGGCTGAGGTTGACGTGAGGTCAACGCGAGGTACTGCTTGTCTACCCAGCGCTCGCGAAACTGTCGCTGCAACAGCTCGAGCGCGTGCGGATCCTTGGCAGCAACGAGCACACCCGAGGTGTCTTTATCCAACCGGTGTACGATACCCGGGCGTCCGGCAACCTCGAACTCCGAGGCCGCCGCCCCGAGGTGATGCGCGAGCGCATTCGCAAGCGTGCCGGACCGGTTCCCCGCCCCCGGATGCACCACCAGCCCGGCCGGCTTATCGATCACCAGCACACGCTCATTCTCGAACAAAAGCTGCAGCCCAATAGCTTCAGGCACCAGTTCACTCGGCGGTGGATCGGGGAGGCGCACCTCAACGCGTGAGCCTAACCGCACCCGGTGCGAGAGCTTGCAGGAGCGGCCGTCACAGCGCAGCACCGCACCCTGCGCCTTGAACCGGTTGCGCGCGAGGCCGCTGTAATCGGCGAGCACGCGGTCCAGACGCTCGCCGTCCCAGCGCTGCTCTTCAACGGTGAAGCGGAGTATCTGCATGCGTTTCAGCGTGTAGCGCTCTCGCGCTCGCGGCGGCCCAGCACATAGTCGATGATTCCTACCACGACCGAGAGGCTCACCGCGGTGACAATGACTCCAACACGCTCGCGGTTGCTCAACGGCTCGGCCTCGGCCGCGGCTCCCAGCCCGAACAGCCGCGGCGCGTAGCGCCCGTCGGGCTCACCGGCACGAACACTGTAGTACCCGAAACGCCCGAGCTCGTAACCCAGGGCCGAGAACAGCAGCGCAAAAGGGAACACACCGATTGTAACGATCTGGAAGCGACGCAGCGACAGCGCGAACTGAGGGAACTCATCCGGGCTGTAGGGTTCAGGGTCATCCAGACGGCGAAGCGCGTGGGCGTCGAGATGAGCGCCGCTCCACCCCAACGGCATGCCGGCACGCAGATCGCCCCGCCGCCGCACTAGTGCGTATGAGCTCGCCGCGCCCCCGAAATCAGGCGCCGAGTCACGCGCCGAACCAAAGCCCGAGTCAGGCCCGGACTGCGTGTAGACAGCGGCAGGCTCCCGAGCCGAGGAAGGAGGGAGGTACAGTTGCTGCCCGGTTGCGCCCTGTACCACCATCACAATTCCGATCAGGAGCGCTGCGATAGCACGCGTTGCCGACCTGCCGAACATCGAATGCGGCCGCCGCCTCATCGCGGTTACATCTCTCGCGGGCCGAACAAAACCGACCCGGGCCGGATCATGGTAGCGCCCTCCTCGATCGCGATCTCGAAGTCACCGCTCATTCCCATCGACAGGGTATCGATTCGCAGCTCAGAGTAGGCGCTCTGCAACTCTTCGAAGAAGCGTCGCAGCGTCGCAAACGCCGTCCGTATTTCAGACTCATTCTCGGTCAGCGGCCCGATCGTCATCGCTCCCCGCAGCTCGAGCGCCTGCAGCTCGACAATCCGGCCGGCAGCCCGGTGCGCTTCGGCGAGCGAGCTGAACCCGTGCTTCGAGGACTCACCGGAGGTGTTGAGCTCCAGAAGCACCTGCACCGTTTGACCCTGATCGCCGAAGCGCCGGGCGAGCTTGTCGATAATATCAGGTCGATCGACGGACTGTACCCAGCTCACCAAGCCCGGGAGATGCTTGACCTTGTTGCTCTGCACATGACCGATTAGGTGCCACTCGATGTCATCCGGCAACTGCGGGATCTTCTCGACAGCCTCCTGCACGCGGCTCTCGCCGAAGACGCGCAATCCGCACTCGTACGCCTCGCGTATGCCTTCCACCGGAACGGTCTTAGTGACGGCAACCACGTCGATCACGTCCGGGCTGCGTCCACTGCGCTCCGCCGCAGCCTGAACACGGTCCCTGAGCGCAAGCACACGATCTTTCAGCTGCATGGCGACAGCGTAGCACACCTACGGGCGCTTGACTACGCCGGCATTTCTTGAGTAGCCTGCTATCGTTCTCTATCGCTGTGAACGAATACTACAACACTCCGTATGAAGCAGGAATACCATAATGAACGAACCCCTCTGGTCGCAACGACAGCAATCAACCTGGAAGACGAAGCTCGGCCTGGCCGAGATGCTCAAGGGCGGCGTCATCATGGACGTCACCACGGTCGAGCAGGCGCAGATCGCCGCTGAGGCAGGTGCACAGGCGGTGATGGCGCTGGAGCGCGTCCCGGCCGATATTCGCGCCCAAGGCGGCGTAGCCCGCATGTCGGACCCCGGCATGATCGCCGAGATTCAAAAAGCGGTCTCTATTCCGGTCATGGCTAAGTGCCGTATCGGGCACTTCGTTGAGGCGCAGATACTGGAAGCCCTCGGCGTGGACTTCATCGACGAGAGCGAGGTGCTGACACCCGCCGACGACTGTTATCATGTCGATAAATGCCGGTTTCGGGTCCCGTTTGTATGCGGATGTCGGGATCTCGGCGAGGCGCTGCGCCGTATCGGCGAAGGAGCGGCGTTGATCCGCACCAAAGGTGAAGCCGGCACCGGCGATGTCGTCGAGGCGGTACGCCACCTTCGTGCGCTGCGCGACGGAATTCGCCGCCTCACGAACCTGCCGAGCGAAGAACTGATGAACGAAGCAAAGACGCTCGGCGCTCCCTACGATCTGGTGGTGGAGGTCTCCCAGACTGGTAAGCTCCCGGTGCCGAACTTCTCCGCCGGAGGAGTTGCTACACCCGCCGACGCGGCACTCATGATGCAACTCGGCGCCGAGGCGGTATTCGTCGGTTCGGGAGTGTTTAAATCCGGGGACCCGGTCAAGCGGGCGCGCGCCATCGTCGACGCGGTCGCCCATTATCAGGACCCGGCGCGGCTGGTTGAGCTTTCACGGGATCTCGGCGAATCGATGAGCGGCATCGCCAGCGGGGGGCTCGATCAGCAGGCACGGCTCGCCGGCCGCGGCTGGTAGTCGGGACGCCGGTAGTCCCGCCGGTGGACAACCGTGGAACGGGTAGGCATCGTCGCATTTCAGGGTGATTTCGCCCGGCATGCCGCGGTCGTGAGCAGCCTCGGCGCGCTCCCGATCGAGGTGCGCACGCGGGGAGACCTTAGACTGGTTGACCGCCTCATCATTCCCGGCGGGGAAAGCACCACTATCGGGATGCTGATGGAGCGCGAAGAACTCATCACCGCCGTACGCAGCCGCATGGAAAGCGGGATGCCGGTGTTCGGGACCTGCGCCGGCATGATTTTGCTCGCCGACGAGATCCTCGAAAGCGAACAACCCCGGATCGGCGGGCTTGCGATCACGATCAGACGTAACGCCTACGGCCGACAGATCGAAAGCTTTGAAACCGTATTGCGCGCGCCGGCGATAAGCCCGCGGCCGCTTGAAGCGGTGTTCATTCGCGCGCCGGTTGTGGAGGCGGTCAACGGGCGAGCGCAAACGCTTGCAGAGTACGAGGGACACGCCGTCATAGTCCGTCAAGGCTCGGTCCTAGGTGCGGCGTTCCATCCTGAGCTCACCGACGACCCCGCGGTTCATCGCTACTTCTTGGCTCTCTAAGCTGCAGCCTGCCTGAAAGCGGCCGGCTGCCCGGCAGCGTGCTCAGCGGTCGCGGGTGAGATTGTACTCGAGCACCGCGCGAAGCTGCTTGCGCGCATCTGCGCTCAGCTCTTCGAGACCATCGATCATCCGCTCGCAGCGCTCCTTGAGCGCGAGCACATCCTCCTCTACTCGCTCACGAACGCGGTAGTTCTTCAGCCGGTCATGCACGAACTCAATCTCACGCTCACCGATCTCAGCCGACCCGAATATCCGCGCCAGCCGATCGCGATCCTCGGCGGAGGCCAACTCAAACAGATACAGCCGGAACAAGGTCTTCTTGTCGGCCTTGATATCAGAGCCCACCGGTTTTCCGATCACCTCGGTGCTCCCGAACAGGCCCAGCTGATCATCTTTGATCTGAAAGATTACGCCAAGCTCTTCACCGAGGGTTCCGAGCTTTGCGACCGTTTCGGCATCACGCCCGGCGATTATGGCACCGGCCATCAGCGGTAGCGAAAACGTGTAGCGCCCCGTCTTGTATCGATAAAGATTAAGCACCTCCTCGACCGTGATGGTATCGGCAGCCGCACCGTGTTCAACGTCCTTCATCTGCGCGAGGCCCACCTGAGCGATCTCCCGCGCTAGCATCGAGACCAGCCGCGTACGTAACTCGTGGTCAAGATCGAGCTCAGCGACCAGCTCCACCGCCAGCAGCATCGCCACGTCACCGATGCAGATGCCGATCGATGCACCGTAGTGTTCCGGCTCGGCAAGGCCCCGGCTTCCGGCGCGCTGCACATAGCGGTAGTAAACCGAAGGCTCGCCGCGCCGCGTGGTGTCGCGGTCCATAATGTCGTCGTGGATCAGCAGAAACGACTGCACCAGCTCGAGCGCCGCCGCCGCGCGCAGATGCGCCCGTTCCGGCGAAGCCCCGCAGAGCTCCGCACCGAATACCACCAGCGCTCCGCGCACCATTTTACCGCGTGAGCTGAACTCATCGAGGAGCCCCGCCACCTCCGGGCCGAAATCGTTTACATCCGCGAGCCACGAAGCGGACTCCTGCAGATACTGCTGCAACTCGCGGC
>PUPD01000212.1 GCA_003552985.1 Spirochaetaceae bacterium | reverse complement strand
GTACGTTCGATATCTCGATCCTCGAGCTCGGCGACAACGTGTTCGAGGTCAAGGCGACCAACGGCGATACGCATCTCGGCGGGGACAACTTCGATCAGCGCATCATCGATTGGCTCGTGCAAAGCTTCAAGAGCGACTACGGTGTCGATCTCTCGGCCGATCGCATGGCGTTGCAGCGGCTGAAGGAAGCGGCCGAAAACGCGAAAAAAGAGCTTTCCAGCCTGCAGACGACCGAGATCAATCTGCCGTTCATCACCGCCGACGCGCAGGGTCCTAAGCACCTGCAGTACTCGTTGACACGTGCTAAGTTCGAGCAGCTCGTCGACGATCTGGTGCAGCGCACGGTTGGCCCGTGTAAGCGCGCGCTTGACGATGCGGGGCTGAAGCCTGAAGACATAAACGAAGTGATTCTCGTTGGGGGCTCAACGCGGATCCCGGCGGTGCAGCGGCTGGTGACGGGGCTGTTCAAGCGCGAGCCGCACAAGGGCGTCAATCCCGATGAGGTAGTTGCCGTCGGCGCAGCCATTCAGGCCGGTGTGTTGAGCGGCGACGTCAACGATGTGTTGTTGCTCGATGTTACACCGCTCTCGCTTGGTATTGAAACGCTCGGCGGCGTGTTTACGAAGCTGATTGAGCGCAATACCACGATTCCGACGCGCAAGAGCCAGATCTTCTCTACCGCGGAGGACAACCAGAGTGCGGTAACGATTCACGTGTTGCAGGGCGAGCGCGAGATGGCGTCGCAGAACAGGACGCTTGGGCGCTTTGAGCTGGCCGGAATACCACCGGCTCCGCGAGGGGTGCCGCAGATCGAGGTTGCGTTCGATATCGATTCCAACGGTATCGTGCACGTCTCGGCCAAGGATCTCGGTACCGGCAAGGAGCAGCGCATTCGCATCGAATCCTCTTCCGGGCTCAGTGAGGAGGAGATCCAGCGCATGGTGCACGAGGCCGAAGAACATGCGACCGAAGATCAGACGGCACGCAAGCGGGCAGAAACTCTCAACGAGGCCGACTCGCTGGTCTACAGCACCGAAAAGACGCTCAATGAGCATGGCGATAAGCTCGCGCCGGGGGACCGAAGCTCGGTTGAGAGCGCAGTCTCTGAGCTAAAGGCTGCAATCGATAGCGGTAACGTCGAAGAGGTGGAGCGTGCGAGCGAGAACCTGAAGCAGCATTCGCATAAGCTCGCCGAGCACCTGTATCAGAGTGCTCAGGGCGGCACCCACGGCGCGAACGGCGCCGGCGCCGGCGCCGGCCCCGGCGGGGCCGAAGACGCTTCCGGCGGTGCACACGGAGGGAGTACCTCGGCCGACGGAGCGCAGACGGCCGACGATACGGTGGAAGACGCCGAGTATGAGGTCGTGAACGACGAATAAGGACGGCCGGACCCTGCCGCCGATTATCCTGCCGCCGGTTTTCCTGCCGGCGGCGCGATGCTCCGACCGCCGACTCCCGTTTGGAGTCAGCGCTGAGCGCTGAAGCGGTACACCGTCTCGTGTTGATAGGTCTGGTTCGGATCGAGAAGCGGTTGCGGGAAGCTCTGCTCGTTCATCGCGTTCGGGAAGTGCTGTGTTTCCAGGCAGAACGCCGAGCGGGCCGGGAGCTTTCCGCGATGGCGGTCAAAGCTTCCGGCGAGCTTGTTCCCGGTGTACAGCTGCATTCCAGGCTTGGTGGTGAGCACCTCCATCCGCCTTCCGCTGTCCGGGTCGTAGACCTGCGCCACGGGGCGCAGCTCGCGCACCGGCTCTGAGGTGGAGAACACCATGCAATGGTCGTAGCCGCCTGGTATGCTATCGATCTCGTCACCCAGCGCTTTTGAGCGGCTGAAGTCGAACGCGGTTCCGGCCACCTCGCGCATCTCTCCGGTCGGGATTGCGTTTTCATCAACCGGGAGGTAGTACGCAGCGCTCGCGTCGAGGCGGTGGTTGAGAATACTCACCGAGTCCGGCCCGGCGAGATTAAAATAGGCGTGGTTGGTGAGGTTCACCGGCGTGGTTTTCGTGGTCTCGGCCGTGTAGCGCAGCCGCAAATCGCCGCTGGTATTAAGCGTGATCTCCAGCTCAACCGTGAGCCTGCCCGGATAGCGTTCCTCTTTGTCTTTGCTTACCCTCGCGAAGCGCACACCGGCGAAGTCGCTATCGCCAATCAGCTCGGCGGACCACAGCTGCCGGTCAAAGCCTTGATGCCCGCCGTGCAGATGGTTTGGCCCTTCGTTGCACGCAAGGCGAAAGGTTTTCATTCCGAGGCGGAAGGTGCCGCCGGCGATGCGGTTGGCATAGCGGCCGATGGTGGCGCCGTAGTACGGGTTGGGCTCGAGGTAAGGGCCAAGCTCGTTGAACCCCAGCGTCACCTCAGCGCTGTCACCGCGGCGATCCGGAGTCAGGAGCGACACGATGCGCGCTCCGTAGTTAGTCAGCGTGAGGCGGTATCCGTTCTCGGTGTCTATAACGAAAAGCCCTACCGCAGACCCGTCTGCGGTAGAGCCGAACTCGTGCTTTTCGACAGTCACGGCGGTACTGCTAGATCAGCTTGGGCCGGTTCAGATACTCGTCACTGCGCAGCAGCATGCGCACGTACTGCGCGCGCCGATAGGTCCAGCGATCGGGTGTTCTCTCTACGCTCAGCTTACCGCGGAAGTCATCGAGCGAGGAGTAACCCTTGCGCTTCATCCAGTCTTCGATCTCACGCAGAATGGTGCCGAGATGGCTCACCGAGTTCTGATACAAAGTGCTGACGGTCTGGAAGCTGTGGGCGCCGGCCAGGAGCACATCGATCGCGTCCTTGCCGGAATGGATGCCGTTGGATGCGCAGAGTGAGGCTTTTACGTTGTCGGCCAGAAGCCCGACGAACCGCAGGGCCAGGCGGTGATCGCTTGAGTGCGAAAGGTTGAACGGAAAGTTCGCCGCTTCCTTGTCGATATCGAAACTGGGATGGAAGAGACGGTTGAACAGCACGAGCCCCTGTGCCCCGGCATCATCGAGCCGTTGCATGAACTCAAGCGGGCTGGTGTAATACGGGCTGAGCTTGACCGAGACCGGTATCTGCACCTTTTCGCGAACCCGGCGTAGCGTCTCAACCTGTGCATCCTCAATGTCTTTGGCGCTCTGATCAAAGTGAACCGGAATATTGTAGAAGTTGAGCTCCAGCGCATCGGCGCCGGTTTGGGCTAGTTTCTCGGCCCATTCAACCCAGGTATCCGGGTTCACCGCGTTCAGACTTGCAATAACCGGGATAGACACCGATTCCTTGGCTTTGCGAATCCACATCAGGTGTTCTTCAGGCCCGGCATGCTCCTTCTCCGGGAAGATGTTGGTCATCTCCGCGTGCCAGTCGTCGTACATCACCATGTCTTCGTCGTGGCGATAACGCTCGAGCTGAATCTGCTCCTCGAACAGCGACTGAATTACCAGCGCGCCGGCTCCGTGTTCCTCTATCTTCTTAATCGAGTCCATGTGGGCTGTCAGGCTGCAGGCGCCGACAACAAGCGGGTTAGCCAACTGTATTCCCATGTAATCTGTTTGCAGGTTCGCCATCAAGCGTTCTCCTTTTGACACGGTTTATAACACGTCTTGGTTTGGTGTGGTGCGCCCTCTGCGGGATCAGGCGTAGTCGAAATACTCCCTTATCATAGAATTGCTCCGCGATTACGTCAATCTGAAATACCTTCCAATATCTCTTAAGTTGTGGACAGATCACATTGTCTTGCATTTTGCGCCCGATTCCAATACTGTTTGGTAGAATCTATGGATAACCGTATGGTCGATAGCTTTGCCGATATTCTGGCACGCCTTCCGGCATATGCGGAGACGGTGCGGCGGCTGGACGACATTCTGCTCACCAATCTCGTGATGGTCGCCGAGATTCCGTCACCCACCTTCGGCGAGCACCAGCGGGTACAGTGGGTGCTTGACCGCTTCAACGAATACCGGCTGGAACACTGTTCGACCGATGAGGGCGGCAACGCGCTCGGTATTCTCCCGGGACGCACCGGCGAGCGCAACATTCTCGTTGTGGCGCATCTGGACACGCCGGTGGACGAGAATCTCGATCACACCGTAGCTATAGAGCCGGGGCTTATCAGCGGTGTCGGGCTCGCCGACAACAGCCTTGGAGCTGCTGCGCTCGTGACGCTTCCGCTGGTGCTGAGCGGGCTTGGAATAGAGCTGGACAGTAACCTCGTGCTGATGGGCAGTACGCGGGCGCTTGGGCGCGGTGACCTCGGCGGCACGCGTTTCTTTCTCAACAATACCGATCTGCAGGTAGACACCGGACTATGTCTCGAAGGGGTTCGGCTCGGACGGTTGAGCTACGCTTCAATCGGGATGCTGCGGGGTGTGATTCACTACCGCCTGCCGGACGAGTACGACTGGACGCGCTTCGGGGCCGGCGGGGCGATCGTGAGCATGAACGATATCATCAGTAGGATCTTGGAGATCCCGCTTCCGCGGCGTCCTCGCACCGCGGTAGTGTTCAGCTCCATTGAAGGGGGCGGGCCGGGGAGCAAGGTGCCCACCCATGCCGAGCTGCAGCTTGAGGTCCGAAGCGATTCAGGAGATATCGTCAACGACCTGCAGCGCCGCATAACCAACATCGCAACCGAAGTTGCCGCGTTCGCGGGCGGGGAGGCGACGTTCGAGGTGATTGCGCGCCGCAGGCCCGGTGGGCTGGAGTTCTCGCACCCGCTGCCGGAGCGCGCGCGCGACATTCTTACCGCGCTCGATCTGCCGGCGCGAATATCGCCGAGCACGGCCGAGCTCTCGGCGTTCGTGGACCGTGAGATTCCGGCCTTGCGCGTGGGGCTCACCAGCGCTGAGTATCTCGACGAGGAGCGCGAGCAGCTGCAGATTGCCCCGATTGCGATCGGCATAACCCAGGTAGTGGCGCTGTTGCAGGCAATCGATCAGGGGTACTGCCGCGATGAATAACGGCTGGCTGAGAGCGAACACGTTACACCATTCGGCGTTTCGCGATCTGGGACGTCTCGTCGCTGAAAAGGAGCGACTGGGGCTTACGGTCTCGCTGTGCATCCCCACGCTGAACGAGCAGGCGACGATCGGAAAGGAAGTGGTCGTGTTCCGCAGCGAACTGCAGCAGCGTTACCCGCTCTTGGATGAGATTGCGGTTATAGACTCAGGGTCCACCGACAAGACCCTCGAGGTGGCGGCCGGTTTCGGAGCCGATACCTACCTGGCGAGCGACATTCTTCCGCAGATGGGGCCCAAACGCGGTAAGGGCGAGAACCTCTGGAAGGCGATCTATCAGTTGCGCGGCGATATCATCGTGTATATCGACGCCGACATCAAAAACATCCACCCGCGCTTTGTGTACGGGCTGGTTGCGCCGCTGGTGTACCGGCCCGAGGTCAAGTACGTGAAGGCCTTCTACGATCGGCCCCTGGCCTCAAGCGGCGGGGTACGGCCGACCGGCGGCGGGCGGGTAACCGAGATCCTGGTCCGGCCCTTGTTTTCGCTGTTCTTCCCCGAGCTATCGCAGATCATTCAGCCGCTTTCGGGCGAGTATGCGGTCAGGCGTGAGGTGCTCGAGGTAATACCGTTCCCGATCGGGTACGGCGTCGAAACCTCGCACCTGCTCGATGTCTACACTCGCTGGGGTATGGACGCCTTCGCGCAGACGGATCTGGATCAGCGAATTCATTTCAACCAGCCGACGCTGAACCTCGGACGCATGGCGTTTACAATCCTGCAGACCTTCCTGTCCCGGGCCGAATCGCTCGGGACGATCGCCGAGCTGCCTGACCTCAACCGCGTGCTGCGACAGTTTCAGGCCCACGACGACGAGTATGAAACGGTGGAGTTCGAGCTCACCGACGAGGAACGGCCGCCGATGATCGAAGTGCCGGAATACCGCAGGATGAGGAGCAGCAGTGATGTCACACAACCCGGTTGAGTTTCGCAACGTCGATTTCTTCTACACCGCGAATGATCCCGAACCCGGGGTGCCGCCCACGGTCGGCATCGAGGCAGCTCAAGGAGTCACGCAGGTGTTCTCGGACCTGACGCTGGCACTCCCGGCCGGGGTGATCTCGTTTGTCGGCCAGAACGGAAGTGGCAAGTCCACCCTGCTGTTGTTAGCCGGCGCGCGGCTGTTCCCGGCGCAGGGGAGCGTAACGCTGCTCGGGATCGATACGCGCGAGTTCCGTAACGCCGCCGAAGACCCGGAGCTTGAGGAGCGGCGCAACGAGCTCGTGTCTTTCGTATATCAGAACATGGAGTTCGAGACGCAGGAGCCCATCGGAGAGTTGATGGAGTTCGTGTACGAGAACGGCTTCCACCGGGACAAGAGCAGAAGCTTCCTTCAGGAACTGCGAAGTACGCTCGAGCTCGGGCACCTTCTGTCCAAGCGCACGCAGCAGCTGAGCAAAGGCGAGCTGCAGCGCGCCATTGTCGCGTTCAGCATGCTCTACGGCTCGCAAATCATCATGATGGACGAGCCGGTCTTTGCGCTCGAGGATCACCAAAAGCACCGGGTGTTCGAGATGCTGGTGGATTTCGCAGACCGTACCGGAACAAGTATCTATTATTCTGTTCACGAGCTCGAGTTGACTCGGAAGTACTCAGACTACATGGCCTTGTTCTCCGGTCAGGGCTCGGTTGATCTCGGCCGCACCGAGGAGCTCTACAGCAAAGAGAAAATTGAAGAGGCCTATCAGGTTCCGATGGATCTGCTCCATAAAAAGGAGGGGCTGTACCGGGAATCTCTCCTGAAGCTCAGCCGACAGAAGCCGTAGCACGACCACCGGCGTGCACGTCTGTCGTGCGTGGCGCGTTTCGCCCCTACCAGCGCCGCCGCCGCAGGCGCTCTATCAAGCCATGCGGCCTCTCCTGCACGCAATGCAACCGAACCAGCAGGGCGGTAACCATGAGCCGTAGGCGTTCGAACTGGATCAGCTGATCGTCCTCGAGTACGGTTTTGATCAGCACTGCCGCGTGTGAGCGGGCGCGGCGCTCGTTCTTGGAGCGGAACTCATCGAACAGAGCTCGGGCTCGCGAAGCGAAAACATCGGCTGGCTCAGTGAGAGCCGTGATCATCGCGTTGATAGCCCCGAGCGGGCCGCTGAAACGCCCGTGCCGGCGTTCCTGCTCCACAAAGCTCTCCAGGTCGTCGATAGCTTCGAAGCGGTCGGTGAGGAAGCGCGAGTAGATGGGGTAGAACCAATCCACGAGACCGATGATGCCCATCATGGCCAGTACCAGCTCGTCGCGCACGTACGGCGCGCCGCCCTCACGGCGGACGCGGTCCAGAAGCACCGGCAGCGCGCTCGTATCGCCGAAGATCTTGAGCGCCATCGCCGTGTGGATCGTCATCATCGGATGCTCGCTGATACGCATGATCGTCTCGACCTCGGGAATGACTCTGCGCTCACCTACCTGGGCGAGCGCGACGATGCTGCGCGCAGCGAGGAGGTGGTCTTCGGAGTACATGGTTTTGCGAAGCTCCGCCCTGGCACGCTCTATCCTGAGCGAGCCGATGATGCGAGCGGCAAGGAACGCGGTGGTGAACTCCTGATTGGTAAGGTGGGCGATCAGCGCGTCCTCGGCCGCACGGTTGAGCGGGAGATGCTCGAGGGCGGCCAGCGCCTCGGTGCGTACCTCGTAGCTTGGAGAGTTAAGCTTCAGGAGAATCTGCTCGAGCGAAACCTCGGAATGCGACTCAGCGATCTCACGGATCAGGCGCCGCTCATCGGGGATGGAATGGGGCTGATCGAGCTGGTGCAGCAGGTTTATTGCGCGCAGATCGCGTAACGAGAATATGATCCCGAAGGTATTTAGGAACGAGCGCGCACCACGCCGCTCGAGACGGCTGTTCAGGAACACCGCAATGATCAGCAGGACAACCATCAGGCTGAAGAACACCCGAAACACCGCTGCCGGCCTGACGATGCCGACCGCCGGCAGAACATCGAGCAACACGCCCCCAAAGAGCGAGCCCAAGCTGCCTCCCACGCCCAGGGTGAGGAAGTAGAGAATCCCGAGGTTGAGCTGGTCACGCGGGTCAACCAGTCCGAAGAAGTACACCTGGGCCGAGTTTTCTGCGCCGGTCAGCCCCATGGTCGCGAAGAAGAACACCCCCGAGAGAAACAGCGCGATCGTCATGCCTTGCAGGCCGGGCGCAACGGCCGCCGGTATCAGGCTGACCGCATACATCGAGATGAAAAACAGATAGATCGGCTTGGCACCCAGGCGGTCTATCAGCAAACGGGCGAGGTACCCCATGCAGACCGCCCCGAAGCTGCCGACCACCGTGAAGAAGATCGCGGCACTGTCCGGCTGGGCGTAGACCTGCTTGGCATACACGATCAGGAAGCTGCGACCCATGCCGGTGAGCACGGCGTAAAATGCAAAACCGCCCACAAAGCGCGCGAAGTTAGGTTCACCGAGGGCGCGCGTGATGGTCTCGAACAGCGACTGCTGTGCTCCGGCGCGGGTTTCGGCCGGCTCCGGAAGCTTGTACACCAGGGCCGTGGAGAAGAATCCGGCTAGAATTCCTGCGCCGAGAAACATTGCAAAGCGGGACAGCGGCGCGCGCTCTCCGAGCAGCAACGCTATCAACAGGCCGGCGACAATGGAAACGGTCGAGACGGTGATGTGAAAGCGCGAGACGTACTCACCGCGGTCCCGGCCGGCGGAAAGCGCTGCCATGGTCGGGCTCTCGCCGATCATCCCGACGCCGCGAGCGGCATGGAAGCCGAAGGTGCAGAGGAGCAGCATCCCGAGCGCCGCCGCTGGACCGCTGCGAGCGGCCACCAGCGGGATCAGCAGCGCCGGCAGCATCATAACGTACCGCAGGAGCCAGGCGTGCCCGAAGAGCCTCACCACGCCGAAGACTGAAACCAGACGCTTGCCGAGCGCCATGAAAAAGAAGGCGAGATAGGGGAACGATGCAAGCAGCCCGAGCACGGCACCGCTTGCGCCGAGCCGCAGCGCAAACAGCGTGATCATGTTCCCCGACAGCAGCAGAAACGAGAATGTGTTAACCACCGCGAAGGCGTTGAACACCTGCCGCCCGTGCCGCTTCTCCGCGCCGGACAAGCCGGCTCCGTTCTCCATGCCCCTCAGACCCTCGCAGTGTATTGAGCTCTCGCCGGCTCCAATATAGCTCACAATCGGCCGGTATACGAGTGTGTGAGACGCACAAGCGGTGGGTGGTTTGTGGTAATCCGGGCGGCCAGAAGCAGGCGCCCGCGGTAACCCCGCTCAGTCGATGGAGGCGTGAACGGAGGGTGGGGGCGCTTGCCTGTTCAGCAACCGCGGCCTAAAGCCGGGCGCGGAGAGAGCAGGCAGGAAAAGCGGAAGGATCCCGCGCAACGACAGGAATCTTCCGCACGCATAGCAACCGTCTTATTCTTCCTCGAAGTCAGCTTGGCCGTCGTAGGTGAACTCCAGTGTTCCAGCTTCACCGGGTTGGGGATCGCTCGATGCCGGATCCATCTCACCCAGCGTAACGTCACCCGCTATTTTGAGGTTAGACCCATCGCCACTGCTGTTGAACTCGTCCGGGAGATCAGCTTTGTTTTGCACTTCGACCTCACCGTCCAGGAAGAAGTACGCATCGTCAACCGGCGAGAACACGATTCCGTCATCCGGGTCCTCGAACTCGTCAGCATCCAGCTCAAACTCGAATCCGGTGAGCGCTGTGTAGGTACCTCCAGCCCAGGTATCGCCCGGCTCCTCTCCTGAGAAGTAGTCCAGGACCGCGAAAGGCGAATCTTTGAATGAATCAGTATCGCTGTCGTGGTCGAGATCGGCTAACTGGAGAACCACCAATGGCCCTTCGAGATCCTCAAAGTCTTCTGGGTCTTCAAGGGCCTCTCCCTGATCATCTGTCAGCTTGCCGTCGTTATTGATCTGGTACCCGTCCGGGGGGATCACGATGTTGAGCGCTGCTACATTTTCTCCGTGACCACTGTACCACACCCGTGCGCGGCCGAAATCCTCGTTGGTAAACACTTCGTGAATCGGGTCATCGGGACTCGAGGACGTCGGCGAGTCACACGCAACGACTACGCCTACAGCCAAGACGGCGACCGCGATAAATGAGGCCGTTCTTTTCCATTGCATGCCTTTCCTCCTTAACGTGTCCGTTTTGAGGTGTAAAATTTGAGAATTGAAGATTCAGCTAAAGATGCTTAGCTTAACAGTAATCAATATCACGCACGTATCGCTGATTTCAATTGGGATACCGGATTTGCGGGAGCAAATCGTGAGCTTCCGGCGTTGCACCCTGTGACTGGAGCACATGGGGGCGCCGTACAGTGCTTGGCCGTGCCGCATACGGCCTACTCAGTCGGCGGACACATACTCCAGCACGGCCAGGACGCCTGCGAGATTCTGCTGGAACTCCGGGTCTTCGTGCGTCGCCAGCTCCACCGTTATGGCCGGGATATCTTCGGTTGCCAAGTAATTCGAGGCGTCTCCGGTGACCGGGTAGCCTATGATCGGACCGTACGGCATGGGATAACCGGAGGCCACTGAGTAGACGTTGCCGGGCTCCCGCGCGAGGTCGTAACCGTCAAAATGACCGCCGGGATAGATCCCGTTTGCAGCGCTGTGATAAGCAATCACGAGCTCCGGCTCGTGTCTAAGGATGAAGTCCCGCAGAGCGCGGGTCTCGGGCTCACTGAACGGTTCGGTTCCCGCATCCACCTCGATATCAAACCACCTTGCCGTCGGCTCCCAATTGTGATCGAAGTTGCGGTTGAGATCTACGCCGTTGGCGTTGAAGCGGCCCGGCGTGGTATTGGCTTCGGCGAAATCGACCTCATCGAGCGCGGCACCTTCGGTGACTTTCTTGACGCCGTCGGGGTTGGTATTGGGCAAAATGTACAGGCTGACATCATCGGGAACCGTGTTGGGCGAAGCGCGAAAGTACTCGAGTAGTTGCTCGCTGAGCGTTACGGTGTTCCATTCATAGCCGCCGTGAATACCGCCGAACAGAATGACTGCTTTTGGCCCGATCCCGATGCGGTAGCTCTTAATCTCGCGCCCCTCAACCGATCTTCCAATGACTTCAGCGCGGTTTCCGTCCGACGGCGGCCCGAGCCCGAACGAGTGGGGCAGCGTAATGACCGCAGCGCGATCAGGCCCGGAGCTGCCGAAGCCGGCGCCGAACCCGCACACAGCCAAAAGCGTCAGCGCCACAGCAAAGAAAACGGCAACCGTAATGCACCGAATAGACGGCCTTGGCTTCATAATCTAACTATATGGCTCATCTATAGCCTTCGGCAATGACCGCCCGGCGTCTGGAGCGAGCGGCCTGGCGGGGGGGCGGTGGGCCACGGCGGACGGCGCCGGCGAGCAATCGTGGACGACAGCTCCCGCGCGGGGCCTCGGCGCGTAGCGGCCACTCGTCGCCCTCGCGTGAAGTACATTGACACGCTAGACTCCCACATGGTAGCGTTTTAATGCTTTGAACGATAACGGGCTGTAGCGCAGTGGTTTAGCGTACCGGTCTGGGGGACCGGGGGTCGGCGGTTCAAATCCGCCCAGCCCGATTTAATGCGCCGCATCCGCGGCGCTATTGCTTTGGACGGTCGGGCTGCTTCGCAGTCCGCCCAGCCCGACTCTGTTCTACATGTAAAACCACGATTGTCCGCGGGCTGCGCTTCACGCAGTCCGCCCAGCCCGACTCTGTTCTACATGTAAAACCACGATTGTCCGCGGGCTGCGCTTCACGCAGTCC
>PUPD01000086.1 GCA_003552985.1 Spirochaetaceae bacterium | reverse complement strand
CCAACTGTTCGAACAACTACGGCCCCTATCAGTTTCCCGAGAAGATGGTCCCGCTGATGATCCTGAACGCGCTCGAGAGGCGGGAGCTCCCGGTCTACGGCGACGGGCGCAACGTGCGCGATTGGCTCTACGTCGAGGACCACTCCGCCGCGATCTGGACGATCCTCAGGCACGGCCGCACCGGCGACACCTACCTCGTCGGCGGCGAGAACGAGTGGGAGAACATCCGCCTTGTGCGCGCCATCTGCGAAAAGGTCGCCGCCGCCCTCGGCGAACCTCCCGAGCGCTACACCGAGCTCATCAAGTTTGTCAAGGACCGCCCCGGCCACGACCGCCGCTACGCCGTGGACTGCTCAAAGATCAAACGCGAGCTCGGCTGGACGCAGCACCACGAGTTCTCCAGCGGCCTCGACGCCACGATCGCCTGGTACCGCCAAAACCCGGACTGGGTCCAACGAGTCCAAACCGGCGCCTACAAAGACTGGATCGAAACCAACTACGCCACTCGGTAACGCCCGCGTCACCCAGCGGCTACCGCGCTAAACCCTAGGCCGCGCGGTGACGGCCGCGTCACCCAGCGGCTACCGCGCTAAACCCTCGGCCGCGCGGGGGCGGCGCGGGCGCGCAACACACGCCGCTGACCCGCGCGCGGTCGCCGCACCCCACCACTGACCCGCGCGCCACCTCAACACGCCCGCCGGCGAGCGGCAAGAGGACCGTGGCACTCCAGGCCCACACGGACCAACATGCGCCTCCACGCCCGCTCGCCAGGGGTCGCCGCCTCAGGTGCCGGCCGCTACGCGCCGCGCGTGGTCGCCGCCAGCCACCCCGGAGGCGTGGCTGACCACCGCGCCAGCGCCACGACACTGCCAAAGTCCTCAGCCGATTACATAACTGTACCCGCCCCCGCCGACTGCATTCATACCTGTACTCATACGCAGCTCAACAGAAACGAGTGGGCGCACACATCGCGAGCGTGTAACTCGTATCCTCTTAGCAAGTTATCGGCCACCTTCTTGGGAGGCCCAGTGCTTGGCCCAGAGTTTGCAAGTATACATACGCGACCGGAAGATCAACAAGTAAGTAAGAAAACATAGGCCTCTTCGGGGGCTGCCCTATCCATATTTTGGAGGACACAGATGACTTTGCATCTTCGCAGGTTCATCGCAAAAAGTCGTGTCCTTTCAAAAAGTCTGTACAGATTCGGCACCGTAGCGGTGCTCGTACTGTTGATTACAAGCGGATGCGCTTTGCCGTTCCTCGCGGAGCTCGACGGAAACGAATCGTCAGCGGGTAGCGAGGCCTCCGAATCGTCCGACGGAGATTCACGATCATCCGACGGAGATACACAGCTGCAGCCGCAGATGATAACCGTACGCTCGGAGAGTTTCACCATCGCCTGGGACGCCGGCGACCCACCGGTTGAGAGCTACAACATCTACTATCGCCGGCACAACGGTGAAGGGGAATGGTCGACGCTCACCGCCGTAAGTGCCGACACGCGCGAGCTGGAGATCACCTCAGATCTGCTTGCCGACGGACCGGGCCACTACGACTTTGCCGTCACCTCAGTCTACAACGGCGATGAGTCTGAGTTTCATACTTCTCTCAGCGAGGACGCGGAACCGGAACGCGGCTGGTACGTGAACTGGGAATACTTGTAGCCCTAGGGGTGGCGCGAAGCTTGTTGCGCGGTAGGTTGGAAACCTCTACCCTGCCGACAATTGCCGTCCCAAAGGCAGCAGTATGCGAAATAGCCTGCTGCGGACGACGCAAAACCCGCAGACACAATCAATTGCGCTGGTAGGCCGCAACAAGCTTTGAACCAGTACTTCGTGTTGCGAAAACGGGCTACCTGAGATACACTCCGCAACGGTCCCGCCTTAGATGATGCAAGCTGGAGCAGTGTCTTTCGCCGATCGACCCGGCGGCAGTCGTGCCGACACGTCGATCCTCCAGTCGAAACCGGCGTTGCATCCGGGCGAATCCATTGTTGAGTGAGTCTGCCAGTGAACGAGAAACTACCGTATGTACTCCTTATCGCCTTCCCGATCCTGCTCGTCGTCACGGGGCTAATGCTCGAACCCCTACCTACAATCGGCACAGGGCTCGTGGAGATCGTCGCTTCCCCGAGCGTGCTCTTGACCGATTATCTGCAGGTCGGAGGACCGGGGGCCACTCTGGTCAACGCCGGATTGCTCGGAATCCTCTCGGTCGTGCTCATGTACGGCGCCGGAGCACAGGTGAACGGTCCGTTCATCGCAGCGGTCTATACCGTCGTGGGGTTTGCGTTTTTCGGCAAGAGCATCTACAACGTGCTGCCGATCCTGTTCGGCGCCTGGCTGTACGCCGCCCATCAGCGCGTAAGCTACCGCACCGTGCTCCTGATCGCCCTGTTCGGGACCACCCTCGGCCCGCTGGTGAGCTATCTCAGCGTGGCGCTCGGCCTCCCGCCGAACGTCTCGATAACGATGGGCATCGCCTTCGGCCTGCTCGCGGGCT
>PUPD01000160.1 GCA_003552985.1 Spirochaetaceae bacterium | reverse complement strand
GCACCTGGATGCGCGAAGCCTCACCGAGTCTCGAGGCGGTGGAGGTTGGGCTGCACGAGCGCATGGTGCGGGTCGAGGAAGAGCTCAGGGCGCAGCGCGAGCTGATGAAGCAAGGCTTCGAGCAGATCGACAAGCGCTTCGAGCAAGTGGATAAGCGATTCGAGCAAGTGGATAAGCGATTCGAGGCGAGCGAGCGCCGCCTCGAGGATATGATCAAGGCGCTGCACCGGTTCATGTACTGGAGCTTCGGCTTCATCGCCACCGCCGCGGGCATCGTGATCGCCGCAATCCGCTTTCTGTAGCGCACCTAGCCCGGCCCGGTCGACCGGGTGGCGGCAGTTTCGGGGGAGGGCGGGCCCTCCAGCCCGGCGAGAACAGTCTCGGCGCGCTGCTCGCGGGTGTAGCGGTGGGTGAAGCGGCGCTCGGCTTCCGCGGAAAGCGCTCGGCGGCGCTCAGGATCGTCCAGGAGCTCGCTCACGGCCGTGTGCCAGCGTTCCAAATCGTCTTGCGGACAGAGTACCGCCGCCTCATCCTGCCCGACCAGCTCACGGATCACCGGCAGGTCGGACGCTACAATGCAACAGCCGTGGGCCATATACTCGAAAATCTTCAACGGCGAGCCCCACTGGGTGTCGTCGGTTAGCGCCGGTTCGCCGCCCGGTGCGCTCTGATACGGGGCAAGGACCACCGGGAAGCTGCGATAGATCCTGCTGAGCTCGCGTTGTCCAATGTGTCCGTGAAGCCGCAGGTTTGGAGATCCCTCGGCTCTGAGGCGCCGTAGTGCCTCTGGCGAACCGCCGACCAAATGAAAATCGGTGTTCGGCATCGCGCGCGCAAGCGCTAATACGAGATCAATCCCTTTGTGTGGGGCGAGCTGCCCCACATAGCCCACAGAGCGAGCGGCCGGCGTGAAGGGGGCGCGAGAGGCGCGTTCGGCCTCATCATCAGCCGGCGGGTCGGCTCCGTTGGGAGCGATCACGATCCCGGCCGTTCCAAGCTCGGGGAACTGACGCGCGTAATACTCGGCAAGCCGCTGCGATACCACTACCAGACGGGTGAACGCGGGGTGGGCAAACAATCGCCGATGCATGAGGCGCTTCAGGCGATTGGCCGGCGGCATGTGGGCTTCGTAGATAATCGGCAGGCCCCAGCGCCGGGCGGCAAGCAGGGTGTAGATGTCGCGTCCGTAAACCAAATCGAACTGCGGTAGAAGCGATCGTGCAGCGCGGGCTACGCGACGGGCGTAAAGCGCCCGTCCGATCAGGCGACCGCGCGGCTGCGCGATTGAGGTAAGCGCAACGTCCTCGGATACCCCGTAGGTCTGCCGCAGGGCTTCAAGGTCAGGAGCGCCGGCCGCCGAGCTTCGGCAGAACAGGTGTACTGAGTGCCCTGCGCGGACGAATGCGGCACACATCTTCACCACCTGCACACTGTTTGCAGCCTGCGACGGCACCGGCGAGAGCGAAAGATAGAGGATTCTCACCGTCGGATCTCCTTCTGCGCCTGGTTCGCGTCTCGGCCGTCAGCGGCAACGACCTTTCCGGCGATCTCGGCTACCAGCTTGCGCCACTGCGCGCCCACGGTCTCAAAGGCAAAATCTTCCGTGCGGCGGGGGCCGTGGGCGTAACGCTCACGCGTCCGCTCCGGCTCATGCGCGATGCGGCGCAGTGTCTCGGCCAGGGTCCGTTCAGCGGCATCCAGCGGCGTTCCGGACAGCTCTTCGAGGCTGCGGTACGGCCCGATGTGCGGGGTGAGGATGCCGTAGGTTCCGAAATACGGATACTCAAGCGGCTCAAACGGTGCAGTCTCGGGCGCAAGCACCTCACGCGGTCCGGTTGGGCAATCGGTTGCCACCACCGGAAGGCGCATCTCCAGCGCTTCCAGGAGCGACAGCGGGAGCCCTTCCCACAGCGAGCACAAGATAAAGAGCTCGGCACGTTGCAGTAACTGCGGAACGTCAAACCGTTTGCCGAGAAGCGAAACGCGATCACCGAGATCCAGCTCCTCGACGAGGCGGCGCACCTCGCCCTCGAGCAGGCCGGAGCCGACAATAGCGAGTCGTACGCTCGGCACCTCCGCAGCCAGGTCGGCGAAGGCACGTACGAGATGCAGGTGACCCTTCTGCCGGCTCATCCGCCCTACCGTGATCCAGAGGCGCTCGCCGTCGGCGCGTTCGTTGCTAAGCGCGTGCGACGGCTCACGCCCCACAACAGGAGGACCGCCCGGGTCTTCCCCTTGGCTCGACCCTGCAGCGCGGCTTCCGCCGATGCCGGCGTACATGTTGTAAATCAGTCTGACCCGGGAAATGCGATAGCGTGTTTCAAGAATATGCTGCATGTGAGCCGTTATCGCTACCACGGCCTCGGCGCGCCGGTAGAGCGCCCCAAAAGCAAGCCGGTACAGCGGCCGCACCGGCGCAGGTCGCTTGAACTCGTAGCCTTCGGGGTTATTCCGCACGCTCAGGACCAGCCGGGCCGGATTGCGATACAAGAGTCTGCTCAGGATGAGCGCGG
>PUPD01000293.1 GCA_003552985.1 Spirochaetaceae bacterium | reverse complement strand
ATTACGGGAAGTTCGTGATCATGCGTCACCCCCGGGGCTATCAGACCCTCTACGCGCACCTGGACCGCATTACGGTCTCATCCGGCCAGTATCTGTCGCAGGGGCAACAGCTGGGCCTGCTTGGCAATACCGGACGAAGCACCGGTCCGCACCTGCATTTCTCGATAATCGAGAACGGGCAGTTCATCAATCCTATGCGTCATCTCAGATAGTTGGTATACTATGAAGCGAAGCGCAAGCATGACAAAAACGTGACGACAGCAAACCCCACAAGGGAGACGATGAAATGCGCAAACTCGCCATCACGCTAGTCTGCATGCTCGCACTGTTCACCTTTATTAACGCATACACCACCGAACCGGAGGCGATTCCTGCCCCCGACGCTGATGCCGCCGAGGCCGAAGCGGGGCATTGACGGTAGCGGCAGCGCGCCGCGACAGCGCGCTACCGCCGACCGGTATCCGGTCGTTACCACACGCTCGTTACCCGAACGTTATCGGCCGTGACAATGCTTGTATTTCTTGCCGCTGCCGCAGGGGCACGGGTCGTTGCGCCCAACCTTAGGGTAGCTGCGCGTCATCTGGCCCTTCCGCGGCCGGTCGGCCGTCGCGGTAGGAGCTCCTCCGCCCGCGGTCGGGGCTGCTCCGGCGTCACCGCCACCTGAAGCAAACGTCTGCATCTGACTGTGGGTTGCGGTTCCAACCGGTTGCGCCCCGCGCCCTACCGCCGGACTGCCGATACCTTCCGCCTTCACCGCGATTACCTTGCGTGCGATCGAGGTGCGGATATCGTAGATCAGCTGGTCGAAGATCTGAAATCCCTCGAGCTTGTACTCTAAGAGCGGATTCTTCTGCGCGTAACTGCGCAGATAGACCGCCTCTCTCAGCGCCTCAAGATTCTCAAGGTGATCCTGCCAACGTCGGTCGATGCTCCGCAGATACGCGTCGCGAATGGCGAGATTGAGCTGCTCGCGGCCGGCGATCTCGGACTTGCGTCTCAGATCCTCCCAGGTCTCGTCCACGATCGCCTTCCGCAGCTGCTCCGGCGCGAGACCGGCGAGCTCTTCCTCGCTCCGGTCGCTGGTGAAGAACAGCGTGTCGTGCAGGCCGGTGAGAAACTCATGAAGCAGGGGAAGGTCCTCGCCGCGCGACTGCGTATAGGGCTGAATCAACTCATCGATGACTTCGGTGGCGCTACGCCACACGCGCACGATAAGGTCTTCGTCGCTTAGGATCTCGTCGCGCTGTCCGTAGATGAGCTTGCGCTGCTCATTGAGCACGTCGTCGAACTCCAGCAGATGCTTACGAATGTTGAAGTTTCGCTCTTCAACCTTAGTTTGCGCCGATTCGATCGTGCGGTTGATCAGACGATGATTCAGGGGCTCATCCTCAGCCATTCCGCGCTGCATGATTGACTTCAGGCGGTCGGATCCCTTTCCGAACAGCCGCATCAGATCATCGTCCATCGAGAGGAAGAAACGCGATTCGCCGGGGTCCCCCTGTCGGCCCGAGCGTCCACGGAGCTGATTGTCGATACGGCGCGACTCGTGTCGCTCGGTTCCGAGTACGTATAGCCCTCCGAGCCGGCGAACCTCCTCGTAGTCATCGCGCCAACGCTCGTATTCCTGTTGCAGAGCGCGATTGTAGGCCGCCTGATCAGCGTCGGTTCCGGCTTTGCGGCGCGCTCTAAACTCCGGATTCCCGCCGAGCTTGATATCGGTACCGCGCCCGGCCATATTGGTGGCGATCGTAACCGCGGACTCGGCACCGGCTTCGGCGATGATCAGCGCCTCGCGCTCGTGATTCTTGGCGTTCAGGACCTCGTGCCGCACCCCGTTGCGTGTGAGTACACTGGAAAGCTTTTCCGAGCGCTCAATGGATGCGGTACCGACCAGCATCGGCTGGCCCTTCTCATGAACGCGCTTGATCTCCTCGGCAATCGCGCGGTACTTGGCGTCTTCGTTGACGTAGATCACGTCGTCCTGGTCCAGACGGGCGAGGGGGCGATTGCTCGGAATCACCACCACGTCGAGCCCGTAAATCTGTCCGAACTCCTTCGCCTCGGTCTCGGCTGTTCCAGTCATGCCCGAGAGCTTGCCGTACATGCGAAAAAAGTTCTGCAGCGTTATAGTGGCAAGCGTACGGTTGCGCTGCGCGATACGAATGCCTTCCTTGGCTTCTATCGCCTGGTGCAAGCCATCGGAGTAGCGACGACCGTGCAGGATGCGTCCGGTGAACTCATCGACGATCTGAACCTGCCCCTCACTCACCACGTAATGGGTGTCACGGTGGAAAAGCTTTTGGGCACGCAACGCCTGGGTGAAGTAGTGAATGTACTCGAAGTTCTCCTCTTCAAACAGGGAGGATTGAATGATCTTGCGCTTCAACAGCAGCTCTTCAATATGATTCAGCCCTTGATCGGTAAATGTTACGCGCCGGCTTTTCTCGTCGAGCTTGAAATCACCTATCGGTTCATCGGGGTAATCCTCAGTCTCGGGGTCCTTCTCACATTCGACCAATT
>PUPD01000176.1 GCA_003552985.1 Spirochaetaceae bacterium | reverse complement strand
GCGCGCCGTCGATGCGCGCCCATCACGCGACGGTGTTGTACGATCCCAAGACCGGGAAGTACCGCGTGCAAAGCGACAGTGAGATCACGGTCAACAACCAGCCGACCAGCCGAAGCGACCTGGAGCCCGGAGATGTGTTGAACATCGGCGGCACCATCGTGGTGTTCGACCAGAACAAGGACGACGAGCAGACCAAGAGGTGAGTGTCGCACCCGTGTCGCACCTGCGCCGCCCGGTGTGAGCCGGACTCAGACACGCGACCGATTGAAGGGTTGCGCCCGCGCAGGTGCCCCCGGGTGTCAGCTCTGCGGTGCGTTGGTATGGCCGGGCGGTCTCAGCACGACGAGCGGCTGCCCCTGGGCGCACTCGAAACGTTTGTCTTCCTCTTTGAAGGTGAAGCTCGTACGCGCGAAGCCCCGTGTTCCCAGGAAGTAACTTTGCTGGACCAGGGGGGCGTTGCTGATGCTCTCGGCTGCCAGGATTCGCGCGCCGGGTGCGGCGCCGAGCAGAACCTCCAGCAGTCGTTCGACGAAACCCGCAAAGAACTGCAGCGGGAAGAATGTCTCCGGCTCCTGGATCTGAACTCGGTCGACCACGATGGTGTCGCTCGTGGCAGAGTAATCGAGCAGATAGACGTTCCCCATCCAGTAGCGTCCGCGGAAGATGCGAAGGTTGAAGAAGCGCGGCGACAGCAGATGGCCGCCGGCGAGATTCGTCCACCAGGTGCAGTCTGCCGAAGGGATGGCCTTGAGGAACTCGAAGTAATCCTTGCTAGGGTAAAGGGTAAGGTGTAGTGCTTCCGTCAATGTGGCGGCGGTGCTGTTACCGGAGCGACGTTCGAGTGCGCCGCCGTCACGCTGGGGCTGCGAACGGAACAGCTCAACGAGATCTTCGATCTCGGGCTTGCAGAAATGCTTCTCGAAGAAGGAGGGGATAAAACGCAGCTTGCGCAGGGCGTTCTGCGTGATGCCTTGTACGCGAACGACATCGGCGCTTGGTGCGTGCTCGCGGTACAGTTTGAGCGCTCTTTCCACCAGGGTCTCGATACGGTCGAGCTCCGGAGCGGTGATAGCGTCATTGAGATGCCGAATGAGATTGGTGCGCACCTGGGTCTTCAGGCGGGTGCGCGCAGTGGCACGCTTCGCTTTTTCGAGTTGCTGAGCTACGATAGGTGCCGTCAGGCTCTCGCGGAGCCGCTCGAGCCTGCGGCAGTGCCGCTCGCGCACGGTCTCGAGGTCCTGCCGCGTATACTCCGAGGGCCGCTTCGCGAGCGAACCAAGAAGCTTGTCGTCCAGGCCGTTTCCGCGGCTGTCGTACGCCAGCAGCGTATAACATATCGACAGGAGCGCCTCTTCGGTCTCGGGTGACTTGGTCTCAATGTAGGTCGTGAAGGCACGGCTGAGATAATCGAAGAACCGGCGGCGGGTAGCTACGGCCCGAGTAAGCGATGCGGTGTGGGCTTTGGGGTGCGGCTCTCCGGCCTCGGCAACAGGGGCTGTGAGCTCTACGTCCGCCAGCTGTCGGCTCAGAAATCGTTCAAGGACGTCTGCATAACCAAGACTCGGGTCAAGAAGAGCGTACTTCTGATACCGCTCATAGAGAAGGCGCAAAGGCCGTAACGGCTCTTCACCGTTCAGCGTCGGCGGCAACCGTCGCGTGGTTCCGGTTTCAGGCTGCGGTGGCTCACCGGCGTGTCTGGGTCGGCGGGAGCGCATCTCTACCGGGAGCGACAGTAACTCGAGATCAATGCGCGGCGGGAGTCGCCACATAATCGCGGGCCTCATGATACGCTGCGTGCGCGCGAACTGCTCGAACCGATCGATAAACTCGGCAGTCTCGGGGGTTAGGTCGGGTCGGCGACGCAGCATCGCGGCAACGAGCTCAGCGTCGTCAGCGGTCTTGAGTGAGTACGGCGGCTTCCAGGGCGGGGGTAGTTCCATCGGGCTGCATCACCAGTCAACGCGCACGAACGTTACGTCGAACACCCGCGGCGTGGAGAGCTTGAAGTGTGGGGAGCGGGGTGCCGTACGCTCCGGGTGAGTCTCGTCCTGCTGTTCGGGTGCTTGCTCCGAAGAACGGCCCCGACGGGCCTCCGGTTCCGAGAACTCCAAGGTCCAGCTGCCGAGTCTCCAGCGACGGTTTCCTGCGTATCGCAGCGGCTCAGGGTCGCGGTTCGGCCGCGTGAGGTGCAGCTGTCCCGACTCCGTCGTCAGCTCGTAGGAGACCTCGAGTTCGGCGTTCGTGTAGGTGCCGATGTATGGCTCCATCCAGGCTTCGAGCTCTCGGGCGAGAACTATCTCGCTGGCTTTCTCGAGAACGCGCGAGGCGTCGATATCGTCACGGTTGGCAAGAACTAGGACCGAGACCTGATACTCCGGATAATTACGGTAGTCGTGACGAAATCCCATGAAGCGGGCATCGTGCCCGAGCCGGTCGAGCTCGTTCCAGCGGTCATGCCGCAGACCGAACGCGTAGGGAACCTCCGTTCCGTCTTCGGTTTTACCGCGCTGGTGTAGCAGCT
>PUPD01000018.1 GCA_003552985.1 Spirochaetaceae bacterium | reverse complement strand
GCACCATCCGGCGAAACTGCTGCAGGAGGAGCTCGGCCTCGTCGCCGATCTCCATATCGGGCTCGGTCACGATCTCGAGCAGCGGGGTGCCGGCGCGGTTGTAATCCAGGAGCGACATGTCGCCGGCGTGAATCATCTTGCCGGCGTCTTCCTCGAGGTGGACCTCATGGATGCGCACGCGCTTGCGCTTGCCGCGGAACTCGATATCCAGATAGCCGTCACGGCCGAGCGGCTCAGCATACTGGCTGATCTGATAGTTTTTCGGCAGGTCGGGGTAGTAGTAGTTCTTGCGCTCAAACTGCGTGCGCTCGGCGAGGGTGCAGTTGAGCGTGCGCGCCACCACGTAGGCCATGCGCATCGCCTCGCCGTTGAGGGTGGGGAGCACGCCCGGGTAGCCGAGACACACCGGGCAGACGTTCGTATTGGGCTCGTCGCCGAACGCCGCACGGCAACCGCAGAACACCTTCGTGCGGGTCAGGAGCTGGATATGAATCTCAAGGCCGATAAACGACTGGTACATACAACGCTCACTCTTCGTATGGTGCTCGGACTCCCGGCGTCCACTCTCTTCGCGCTCGCTCTCTTCACGCCACCGCGCTCCTTGCCCTGCCGGGCTCACCCGAGGTCCAGGCGATAGCCTGCGGAGGCAGCCCACTCGGGAAACGCCGGATAGTCCGGGGGCGTTCCGGCTTCACCGAGCTCGCGCCCCAGCGCCCAGAGCCGGTTTTCAGCGAAGGCCGGCGCCAGCAGCTGCATCCCCACCGGCAGCCCGTCGGCCCACTCTCCCGGCACCGAGAGCGCCGGAATACCGGCTAAGCTCGCGGTGGCGGTGAACTGGTCGGCGAGTTTCTGTTCAAACGCCGTGAGCTCCCCCTCGCCGTGCGCAAACGGCAGCACCGGCACCGTTGGGGTCAGAATGACCTGTACCTGCTCGAAGGCGCGGTTTAGCTCGTTGCGGATCGCGGTGCGAATCCGTTGCGCTCTGAGATAATACTGATCCTGAAAGCCGCTGCGCAGCACGTAGGTCCCGAGCAAAATCCGCAGCTTCACCTCGGGGCCGAAGCCTTCGTCGCGCGCCGTGCGCACCAGCTCATCCGGATTGTCGGCCATCTCGGGGCGCGCGCCGTACCGCACGCCGTTGTAGCGCGCGAGGTTGGCGCTCGCTTCGGCGGTCGCGATCGTATAATAGGCCGGAACAACATACTGGAGCGTGTTGAGCGAAATCTCACGAAGCTCGTACCCGCGCCCTCGCAGCTTGGCGATCGTGCTCGCGTAGGCGGCCTGCACCCCCGGCGCCAACCCTTCCAGACCGGTGAGCACGCCCACCGCGCGCACCTCGGCCCCGCCGGCGGGCACCGCAGAACCCGCGCCGGTGTCGGCCTCGGGCGCAAGCGAGCTGTGGTCGCGCTCGTCGAGGCCGCGCATCGCCGCAAACGCCGCCTCTAGCGTATCAAGGTCGCGCGCGCAGGCGCCCACCACGTCGAGCGATGAGGCGAACGCCACCAGCCCGTAGCGCGAAACCGCGCCGTAGGTCGGCTTGAAGCCGTACACTCCACAGAAGGACGCCGGCTGACGGACCGACCCACCGGTGTCCGAGCCGAGCGCGAGCGGCACCAGCCCCGCGGCCACCGCGGCCGCCGACCCGCCGCTGGAGCCGCCGGCCACCCGCGCGTGGTCGTAGGGGTTGTTGGTCACACCCAGGGCGGAGTTGTCGGTGGAGGACCCCATGCCGAACTCGTCGAGGTTGGTCTTACCGACCACGCGCGCGCCGGCAGCCTCGAGCCGCCGCACCGCGGTGGCGGTGTAGGGGCAGCGCAGCGCTTCGAGGAAGCGCGACCCGCAGGTCAGCCGAAACCCGGCAACCGCGATGTTGTCCTTCACCGCCACCGGGAGCCCTGCGAGCAGACCTACGCCCCGCCGGTGGCCGCCGGCGCCCCGGCCGTCTTCCGTGCCGCGGTCGGCCGTGTTACGGCGCTCGGGGTCGAACTCCAGAAAGGCGCCGAGCCGTTCGTCCTGGGCGCGAACGAACGCGGCATAGGCTTCACGGGTATGGGGGGCGCCAAGGACGCGGTTCCAGTAACTCATAGCGGTCTACTTTCTGCTTTCAGGTCGATGGTCTACAGAACGTTAGGAATGACGATAAACCGGTCTTCGAGCTCGGGCGCGTTTTCCAGAAGGTCGTCGGCGTCGGTCTCCGGGTCCATTGCCGGCTCGTCGGCGCGAATGCGATTCCGCCGCAGCAGTGCGTGCGTGGTGGGCTCAAGGCCATCAACATCCGCTTCCGCCATTATTTCAAAGTAGCTCACCAGCTGCTCCACTGCGGCGCCGAGGGACGCCAGTTCCTCATCGGTGAGCTCGATTTCGGCAAGATCAGCAGTAACGCGGAGCTCGTCCTCGTTCATAGGGTAGCACTATTGCACTGAGCCGGGGGTGTGTCAAGACACGGAATTTGACCGCATAACGCCGGACTTGGTATCTTTCGCTAACTTGTACAGTGACAAATCATTGACTGTCACGTAATCGGTGATAGAATATAACGCTTAACCCGCACACACATTTCGTCGACGAGGAGAGCCGGTGGTCAAGAAGGATTTCCCCGAGATCCATTTTTACGACCAGGACTTTGTTGATCTATACGACCAGTCCTGGGCATGGATCCAAGATTTTGCACAGAAAGGGACCACGCGCAACAAACTCCAGGCTCGCTACATCAACTATCCGGGCAACGGCACGATCAACCAGTTTGAGGCGTGCATGTCGACATTCTTTCTAGTGTACAGCAATCGGATTCTGCCCGCGCATCCGCAGCTCGACAACTTCTATCAGAAACAGGAGAAGAACGGCGCGATCCGCTGCGAGTACAACGTTCGCGACGGCAAGCCGGTTTTCACCAAGCACAACGCCGAGGGCGTCGGCCCGCCGCTGTTCGCCTGGGCCGAGTACAATATCTACCATAAGGTCGGAAACAAGAAGCGCATTAAAGACGTGATGCCCCACCTCGAAGCGTACTTCAACTGGCTGGAGACCACCTTCAAGAAGGAGAACGGGTTGTACGCGGTGCCCCTGGCGGCCACGGTGATGCATAACTCGCCTCGCAAAGGCATGAAGTACCCCATCGACTTCAATACCCAGCAGGCGATGAACGCGCTCTATATGGCCGAGCTCGGCGACCTGCTCAACGACAAGGAGATCAGCTTCCGCTACAAGCGCCAGTATTTCTCGCTGAAGTCGCGCATCAATAACCTGATGTGGAACGAAGAAGACGGCATCTACTACGACCTCGACCGCGCCGAGAATCAAGTGCGCGTCAAGACGATCGGTTCGTTCTGGCCGCTGCTGGCCGAGCTTCCGAACGAGGCCAAAGCCGAGAAGCTCATCGCTCACCTGCGCAACCCGGAAACCTTCGGTACCGAGAATCCGTTCCCGAGTCTGGCCGCCGACGAGGAGGATTTCAGCGACAAAGGCATGGGGTTCCGCGGATCGGTCTACCCGCCGTTCACCTTCATGGCGGTCAAAGGCCTCGAGAAGTACGCCGCCTACGACCTCGCTCGCGAGTGCGCGATTCGCCATCTCTACTATATGCTAGACACGCTTCATCCCGAGGGCCGCGAGAAGGGCACCGTCTGGGAGGCCTACGCGCCGCGTCGGGACGGGCCCGCGCAGTGGCCCGGCAAGCAGGGCTTCCCGCGCGAGCAGTTTCTGCTCTACACCGGGCTCTCGACGGTCGCGCTGATGATCGAAAACGTGCTCGGGCTGTACGTGAGCCTCCCGCGCAAGACCGTGGACTGGATCGTGCCCACACTGGAGATCATGGGGATCGAGAACCTCTCGCTCAAGCGCAACATGATCACGATCATGTCGAACAAGAGCGGCCGCGGGTGGGAGATTCGCTTAGAATCAGAGAAGCTCTATTACTTCACGATCGATATCCTCGGCAAGAAAAAAAAGACGCTCCCAATTCCTTCCGGCAAGTGCTCGATGCTGATCGACAAGCTGTAGCGAAGCGCCGCGGGATCGGCGCGCGGCTCGAATCACTGCTGCGCAGCGCTCTCAGGGCGTCGTCTCAGCGCTGCGCTGTTCGCCCGGCTCGGCCGCCGGCGTGAGCCCGTCTTCCTCGACCTTCTTGCGTAGCTCAGCGATATGCATCGCCGGATACACGCCGGTGGGGCAGACGCGGCTGCAGTTCAACGCCCGCGTGCACGGCCAGGCGCCGCGCTCGGTATTTACCTCGGCAAGCAGCTCCCGGCGCCGTTCGGGCCGGTTGATGATCTCGCGGTTGTGCGCCGCAAGCGCGGCCGGCCCCATGAACGACTCGGTCACCGGACAGGATGAAACGCACAAGCCGCATTCGATGCAGTCCTCGAAGCGCTCCCAGCGGTCGATTTCGAACGGCTTGCGGCAGTCGCGGTTGACCTCGCTCTCGCGAACGTAGGTCGCGTTCCGGGGGAAATCGGCGAACAGCGGGCTGGGGTCCACCGCGAGGTCGCCGAGCAGCGTCATCGTGCGCAGGGGCTCCAGGTCGATCCTATCGCCGTCCAGCGCCGTCGCCTGTGTCAAGCACGCGAGCCGACGCTTACCGTTGATCAGCATCCCGCAGGTTCCGCACGAGCCATGGTGGCAGGAGTGACGGTACATCAGCGAGGAGTCCTGATCGCGCCGGATAACCTCGAGCGCATCGAGCACCGTCATGCGCGCGTTCACCGCCAGCGAAAACTCCTCGCGCCGGACGTTACACTCGGCTCCGTCATGGTCGATATTGCTGCGATATATGCGAAAGGTGCATTGCTTCTCGTCCATACTGCCTCCCAATCCAGGCTTTCCCAATCCAGGGGTCAGGTGAAGTACGCGCGGTGCGACAGCAGCTCGGTGTTCGCGGTGCGGCACGGCTCGTCGATGCCGAGCTTCGCGCACACCAGATCGACGGTCTGTTCCGCCATCGCGCGCAGCACGGTCGCCTTCCCGCCGATGACGGTCAGTAGGCCCTCGCGCCCGTCGCTCTTGCCGTGGTCGACGACGCTGAAATCGCGGCTGAGATTGCGTGCATCATCGGCGCTGCTCGCCGCGCCGACCAACGGGCGCGCGGCTATCCAGGCGGCGTGATATTTCTGCGCGCTGAAGCTCGGAACCAGAGTGTCGGCGCATGCGTACATGTTGGCGATGTCTTCTTCGGGAACGGCGATGTCGTCCGGGTCGTCGGTTCTGTACTGGGTGGTACCGATTATCGAAAGCCCGCGTTGGGGCACCAGGATATCACCGTCATCGGCCGGGTGCAGGTGGCTGATCACCATGTTGGTGAGCCGCTTGCGCACCGCCACCATGGTTCCCGGCCCGGGGGTGATCGGGATCTCTACATCCGCCATCCGCGTAACCTGTCCGGCCCAGGCGCCGGTGGCGTTAATCACGAGGTCGGCGCCGATGGTGCGCTCGGAGCGGGTCTTGAGGTCGTAGGCCCGCACCCCGGTGACTGCACTGCCTCCGTAGTGAAAGCCGGTCACCGGCGAGAAGGTGTGAATCGCCGCCCCGTTGTGCCCGGCGGTCGCGAAGAACTGCAGCGGCAGGCGCCAGGCGTCAAGTGTGCCGTCCGGCACCATCAACGCCCGCGTTATCTGCGGATTGAGGTTCGGCTCCATCTCACAGGCCTCGCCAACCGGAACCTCCTTGATGGGAATGCCGGACTCCACGCATGCCTGCATGAATAGCGGCGCATGCTCGAGATCCTCATCGTCGAGCGCCACGAACAGCCCGTAGTTGTTCTCAATGGACTCCTTCGCGATCCGTTTGAGGATGTATGTCTCCTGCATGCATTCGCGGGCAATTGAGCGGTCCTTGACCGCATAACGCGCCCCGGAATGCAGCTGCCCATGATGGCGTCCGGTGGTACCGGAGGTGAGCTCGCCGCGCTCCACGAGGGTTGCCTGAACCCCGCGCAGGCGCAGGTCGTGAATGATCGCCGCTCCGGTACCCCCTCCGCCAATCACCACAGCATGATAGCTGCTCAAGGGACCCCCTTTGTGAAGCCAGATTATAGCAGCGGAGCCACGGGCTGACAATGTTTACCAATACAGGAATCTTTGTAACGCGCGACTCGTCACCAGACCATCACCCGCTCACCGTCTCGGAAGATACTGATGCGCTTGGTTGACTCCGATACCGCGACCGCCACCGCCGAGGTGACCGCGGTGATGGTGGCGGCCGCCGCGTGGCGTGCCCCGAGGCCGGAGGGGATATCGGTGAACGGTACCTCGGTGCGGATATAGGTGCCTGCCGACTCGATCACCCCGTCGCCTCGTATCACGAACGCCCCATCGATCCGGGAGAACTCCTTGACGGTCTCCTCGAGAATCGGATCGAGGATATTGCACTCGTCCTCGTCGTAGCCGTGAAACGGGTTGATGACGAGCTGTTGCGTATGCTCTGAGACGCGCTCGAAATCCCCGAGCACGAAGAGCGTTCCGGTAGGCTTGCCCTCGCGCCCTTCTTGAGCAATCTCGCTCGCAATTTGGATGACGCGCGAAAACACCACCTCCTGCAGATCGGGCGGCCTGCGCGTGCTTTGCAGAGAGAAGAACACCCCGAACTCGCGGCTGATGTCGGTGAACACGATGCTGTCGAGCGTGCGCGAGGCGGTATCGCCGAAGACACTGATCACCGTGTCACCACGCTCGAGCACCCCTTTGGAGAGGATGAACAGCAGCGACATCTCGATTACGTTCGAGCGCCGCAGCCCGCGAAACGGCAGCTGAATCACATCGGCGAATCCATAGTCGAGCCGTTCGTAGATCGAAGAGTCACGCGTGATAAGAAACACCGGCGGAGAGTTCGGAACCGGCTGATCGAGAAATTCAAGCGTACCGAGCCCATCGGGATGCAGCAGGACCGCCCGCGAGCCGGTTTCCTTGGCGATCGTGAAGGCGTGGCGCGTGGTGCTCGCAGCCACGCGCAAAGTTGCCGGCTCGATCGTAAGCCGCGCCCGCGCGCTCGGCCGCCGCAGCGCTTCGAGGGCCTCCTCGCAGTCACGGCAGGCGATGAGGCTCTCGCGGAGTATCGAGTTGGAGAACAGCCGCGCGATCGAGCTCAAGAGCTGAATCTGATCGAGCTTCGTATACACGATCAGCACGACGATATGAACGGGCTCATCGACTCCGGAGTCCCACTGAAGCCCGTCGGGGCTGATTCCAAGCGCAACCGCTGAGCTCGGCGCCCACTCCATCCGCGCATGCGGCAACGCCACCCCCGAGCCGACGAAGGTTGAAATCTGCCGTTCACGGCGCTTCACCGCGTCGCTGACCTCCTCAGCCGGCACCTTCACCTCCGATTCAACCAGTTTCGCGAGCGCGTCGATGCAGTCGTCCTTGCTCATGGATGAATTGAGAAATATCGTCCGTTCGGTCGAAAAGTGGCGTTCTATCTCCATTAGGTCTCCTGCGGCGTTATATCCACTGCTCCGTCAGCGACGGGCGGTACTCGGCGCCGAGCAGTCGCTCACGCCACACCGTCGCCCCGCCGTCCCGGCGGGCGCCGTTGAGCTCGATCTCGCTGATGCGGCCGTTCTCCACGTAAACATGGGCGATCCCGCCGTCGAGCCGCACGGTCTCCGCGAACCGCGGCGTCTTGCCGTACACCCAGTCCCATGCGCGATACTCATTCGCGCGGGCGAGAATCTGCGCATGGGCGTCGACGAACGCGGGATCGATTACCTGCACCGCGCCGGCACCGGCACCCGCACGCGCTGCCGCACCCCAGCGCTCCTCAAACGCAGCGACCAACGCATCGGCGACCCGGCCCATTAGCTCGGCTGGAGCCCCGGGCACCAGATCGATCAGATTGGCGACGGTTGAGCGCACCGAGGCGATCCCGCAGCTGCGGATCTCGGCCGGGGCGGGTTTGAGCGCCGCCGACAGCCGCGCCAGGTCGGCCGCCACCAGCAGTGTCCCGTGGTGGAATGAGCGCTCGCGCAGGTGCTTGAACGCGCTGCCGGAGATCTTGTAGCCGCCGCAAACCAGGTCATTGCGGCCCGAGCGCTCCGCCGCGACGCCGAGCGCCCGGAGCGCATCGACGACGAGGGTGAAGTTCGCGTCCTGATCGTAGTCCTCGCGCCGGCTAAACAGCGTGAAGTTGAGGTTCCCGCGGTCGTGATACACCGTTCCCCCGCCGCTTTGCCGGCGCGCCAGCACCACGCTCTCCTGCACCAGCAGCTCCGGGTTGCATTCAATCCACGGATTCTGGTGCCGCCCGATGACCACGGCCGGGTCGTTGACATACAGCAGCAGCGCACGCTCGGACAGCGGCCGCTTGCGCAGCAGGTGATCCTCGATAGCCAGATTGAGAAACGGGTCAACCAACGAAGACTGATAAACCGCCACAGCTTGATTCATGTGCCACCCGTAGTATACTGGTTCGCGCCGCGGGCATCAAACGCGCTGAGGTAGGAACCTATCGCCATAGGAGCCCATTGCCGAAGGGGGAACACGCCATACCGATCAGTCTTGTCGTTTTTCTCGGTAACCCGGGGAAGCAGTATGCAGCAACCCGGCACAACGTGGCCCGTATACTGCTCGATCACCTTCCGTTCGCAGACGCGCTCAGTTGGAGCAGCAAGTTCAAGGCGCGCGTCGCCGAGCATCGGCCGCAGCCGGGCGAGCCGGTGCGGTTTCTGATTCCCGACGATTACATGAACCGCAGCGGCATCAGCGTCGCGCTTGCGGCGCAGTTCTACAAGCTCGAGGCGGAAGAGATTCTGGTTGCGCACGACGATCTGGAGTTGCCGTTTGGGAGGGTGGCGATCCGCACCGGTGGCGGCCTCGGCGGCCACAACGGTCTGCGCTCGGTGAGCGAGCGGCTGGGAACCCGGGAGTTTCAGCGCCTGCGAATCGGGATCGGGCGCCCGTCGCGCGGTTCGGTGCAAAGCTATGTGCTCAGCCGCTTCACCGCCGAGGAAGAGGCTGAGCTCGGCGATGTCCTCGCCGAGGCCGCCACCGCGTTGTCCCGCGCGCTCGGGGTGTAATACCCCGGTTAGGCGAGCTCTGCCGCACCATCAGCCGAGGGGCACCCGGCCGCGGAGCGAGCGCGCGATCGTGAGGCGGTCGGCGTACTCGAGATCGCCGCCGACCGGCAGTCCGAGTGCCAGGCGTGAGATCGTGATCCGGCGGTCGGCGAAGAGCCGCGCGATATAGAGCGCGGTGGCGTCGCCGTCGACAGTGGGGTTGGTGGCGACAATGAGCTCGCGCGTGCCTTCCTTCTCCACGCGCGACTGCAGCGAGGCGATATTCAGCTGCTCGGGACCCACCCCGTCGATCGGGGCAATCACCCCGCCGAGCACGTGGTAGGTTCCGCGGTACTCACCCGAGGCTTCGAGCACCGCCACATCCTGCGGGTGCTCCACCACGCAGATAGCGCTGCGGTCGCGTTGGCGGTCGGAGCAGACCTCGCAGAGGTTCCCCTCGGTGTAGTTGCCGCAGACCGAGCACGGGCAAATGCGATCGTGCAACGAGCCGATCTCGTCCGCCAGACTGCGCGCAAAACGCTGATCCTGGCCGAGGATGTAGTAGGCCATACGCGTCGCGCTCTTCTTGCCGATGCCCGGCATGCGCGAGAGATACGAGATGAGGCGGTCAAGCGCGGTCACGGCAGGTCGTCCTCAGGGCATGCGTGCCGATGCAGGTACGGACGGGATCAGGAGCCGCCGCCTAACAGCCCGGGCGGCAGATTAAGCCCGCCGGTGATCGAGGACATCTCCTCCTGGATTTTGTCCTTCACCTTGGCGACGGCGTCGGTGAACGCGGACAGGGTCAGGTCCTGGAGCATTTCGATATCGTCGGGATCCACCGCTTCGGGCGAGATCTCGATGGACTTCACCTCCATCTGCCCGTTGAGCTCAACGCGGACCATGTCGCCGCCCGCGGTACCCACGACCGTTATCGATTTCAGCTTCTCTTGAGCTTCACTCATTCGAGACTGAATGTTCTGAAAGTTCTTCAGGATCTCCATCGGATTGATGTTGCTCATATCAAAATCTCCCATACCATCACCCCCCAACTATTTCGCCGCGAAACACTTTCCTCACCATCTCGACGCGCTCATCAGTGTGCCGCCGCTCATCACCTTCGTCAAGCTTGACCACTCGTACCGCGGTCGTCAAGGGCTCGTCGAGAACGGTCTGAACCGCCTCGTTCACGGTCGCTAACTCGTCCTTGACGCCCTGAGCCGGATACTCGGCATCAAAAACCACCTCGAGCCGGTCGTCGACCAGCTCCCAGCGCACCACCTTCTCGAGCAACGACGCCAGGGTAAGCTTGTGTTTCTTGACTACCGCGATGATCTGTTGCACCTGTTCGGAATCAAGTAGCATCACCGCCGCTTGCGCCGGGCCGTCGAACCCCGCACCCTCGGGACGAGCTTTCGGCGGCACCTCGGACTTCAGCCCGGTACGCAGCGCTTCGATCTCCTTGCGGATCTCGCTCGGGGCGATGTAGTCACCGAGCGCAGCGAGTCGGCTCAGCGCCAGCTCCAGCTCCCAGCGCTGATTGAGCGAATAGCGCAGGTCGCGGTACAGGCCGAGAAGCAGCCCGATCGCAAACTCCAGCTGGCTCTGCGTAAACGCCGTGCGCGCGCGCTCCGAGAAACGCTCAGGCGGGTAACCGAGGATCGCCTCCTTGGTAACCCCATGCTGGATGAACAGCAAGTTTCGAAAGTACTCGCAGAGCTCGGTAACCATCTGCTCCACCGCAATCCCGCGCGATAGCGATTGGTCGGCTACCGCTAGCGCGCTCGCGCCGTCGCCGGCCGCACAGGCCTCGGCAAGCTCGTTCATACGATCGAGCCCCATCAGACCGAGCTTGTCGCGAATGATCTCAAGGGTAATCCGGCCGTCGGAGAACGACACCACCTGGTCGAACAGCGTGTAGGCGTCACGCAGCGAACCGGTCGCCTCTTTGGCGATCCAGAACAGCGCGTCGTCCTCGGCCTCAATGCCCAGCTCTGCAGCCGCCTCGGCCAGTCGTTGCTTGGTCACATCGATCGGAATCAGCCGAAAGTTGAACTGCTGACACCGCGATCGGATGGTCGCCGGAACCTTGTGAACCTCGGTGGTGGCAAAGATGAAGACGATGTACGGGGGCGGCTCTTCGATCGTTTTCAGCAGCGCATTGAAGGCGCTGTTGGAAAGCATGTGCACTTCGTCAATGATGTAGATTTTGTAGCGCGCGTTGCTCGGCGCAAACAGCACCTCTTCCTTGATCTCGCGCACGTCGTTGACCGAGGTGTTTGAGGCGCCGTCGATCTCGATCACGTCCATCGATTCGCCGCGCGCGATTTCGTCGCTGCCGGGATAGTCGGTGCATGGTTCGGCGGTTGGGCCGGAGGGACAGTTCAGCGCCTGAGCCAGAATGCGCGCGGCTGAGGTCTTGCCCACCCCGCGCGGACCGGAAAACAGGTAGGCATGGGCGATCTGACCGCGCTCAAGCGAGTTCTTGAGCGTGGCAACCACAAACTCCTGGCCCGAGAGCTGATCGAAGGTGCGCGGCCGTCGCCGCGTTGCGGTTACCTCGTACTGCATGCCTGCTCTGTCCGCCTAACTCAGTTCCCGGTCACTCAGGAAAAAAGGCTCCTCCAGCTCCGGCCAAGCTGTCTGCGGCACACCGGAACACCGCTTACCGCTGCTCCCTTCCGGGCCTGACGGGGTTGGGCGGCATCCGATTGCACAGGGCCTGGCCATCAACACTGAAGGAGCCGGCCGGAGAGAGAGGGATTCGAACCCTCGGTACCCGTTAGGGTACATACGCTTTCCAAGCGCACGCCTTAAGCCGCTCGGCCATCT
>PUPD01000097.1 GCA_003552985.1 Spirochaetaceae bacterium | reverse complement strand
GCGGGGCACCGGCGCAGGTCCCGTGGATAATCAGCTCGCGCGCCAGGCACAGATACTGTTCAAAGGTGTCTTCGCCCGCATACTCGGTTTCCGTTCGAGGGCGCATGTGGGGTGTGCGCACATAGAGGGCGGACCAGTATGCGGTTGCAACGAAGACGAAGCGTTGAACCTCAGTGTGCAGCGCAGCGTCTTTGATGTCGTATTCGCGAACTATGGCGTCGTCTATGAGCTTGCCCTGCTGAGCGAAGATGCTACCCAGCCGCTCGGGAAATGAAGGTTTTAGCTCGGCATTCCAAACCAGCACCTGTGGGAGGAAATACTCGGCGAAGTACGAGACATAAGCCGGTTCCTGCAGCAGAAAGCGCATTCCGATGCGAAGGAAAGCATCTATCAAGCTACCGGTTGTGCGCTGGGTACGCTGCAGGATGCATTCGGCGGTCGCACAATAGTCGTCGGAGAACTGACCGCGCATTTCAGCCAGAAGCGCGTCCTTGTTTTCGAAATGCCGGTAGAGAGCCGCTTTGGTAATCTCGAGTCGCCCGGCAACATCCGCCAGGCTCGTGCAGGCGAAGTTACTGTCGCCCCACACGGCGAATGCAGTTCTCAATATGTCGCGTTGCTTTTGACTGAGGTGTGTCATAAGCGCGCCTTGAGTCGAGCGAGCCGAACTCCGGATTGGGGTTGTACGTCAGCGCCGTAGGCCGGTCCCCCGCAGAAAGGTAGGCTGGCCGGCTTGGCAAAGCAGATGTTACCGAACGCTCGGTAACATGACTAGAACGTACTACTTTGCATTGCGGATTTCAAGCGCCGGGCAGGAATCGGCTGGACGTTGCGTGTCGGTGCAGTTACTTTAGGCGCTAAGGCGGTACGCTATGGCACGAATCGAACCCAAGTCGATATCGCAGTACCCGTGGTACATACGCTGGTTCCTGCGGCGACAGCATCGAAAATACGGCCGCGCTCTTGCGCCTTCGTTGCTATGGGGTAGGTTTCCCGGTCCGTTCATCGGAGTGCTTGCGACGCTCGGCTTCTTTCAACGCCGCAGCTTTCCGGTGGGCTCCACCCTCCGCAGCCTGGTCTCGATCAGAATCGCACAGCTTAATGGCTGCCATTTCTGCGTTGATCTCAACTCGTACAACTTCATGCAGGCTGCGGGAGCCGAGCAGAAGGCCGCCGAGGTCGAGAGGTGGCACGAGAGCTCGCTGTTCAGTGATCGCGAGCGGGTCGCTCTGGAGTTTGCCGAGGCCGTAACCGAGCGCTGTGCCGCAGTTGACGGGCGGCAGATAACCGCCCTCCGGGCGCATTTCACCGAAGATGAGATTACCGCACTCACCGCCTGGGTGGCGTTTCAAAACATGAGCGCCAAGTTCAATGCCGCTCTCGGAGCCGAAGAGCATGGTTTTTGCCGGCTGAGCTCCCGCTCGTGAACCGCAACCTGCCGAGATACAGCGCGATTCGGTCGACCTGCACCTGGTTCTCGACAACTCGGTGTTGGAGTTGTTCGCCCTTGAGGGGCAGGTAGCGGTAACCGAGACTATCTATCCGCCCGACGAAGACCTGGAAGTCGGTATCTTTGCCGATGGTCATGCGCGTATGGAAGAGTTTACTGCGTGGCCGTTTGCAAGCGCCCCGGTTGCACGTTTTCCAAGTTGAGTGCGCACACGATGCGGGAGCGGCCGTTTTACGGGCTCTCGCCGGCGCCGGCGCCGGGGGCGGGGGCTGGGGCTGGGGCGCGGCAAACCGCCTGGATGTTGCGGCCGGCACACTCGAACAGGCGGCGCCGACTGTTGTCGCTGAGCGAGAGCTTGCGCGCGGCAGCCTGCGCTTCGGTCACTAACGCCTCTATGCGCGGGGCAACGAAAGCCCTTAGGGCCGTAAGCTCGACTAACCCCCGCAGACCCGCCGGTGTCGTCGTCGGTACCGCCGGAAGAGGCGGTTTGCCGCACTCGGCGAGGTATACGCGTAGCAGATTGAGCTCCCACGCGGCAGGCGGAGCAGAGGGGGTCGGCGAACCAAACGGTGTAGACGGCCGCGCTCCCCCGCCGAGCAGTCGTTCAATGTCGAGCAGGTCGTCCTGCAGCTGGTAGGCCCTCCCAAGTGGCCGCGCCATCGCCTGCAATGTCTTGAGGTCACCGTCCGGAGCGCCGCCGCATACTCCACCAATCAGTAGCGGTGCTCCGAAGGTGTAACGTCCGGTCTTCATATCGTAGAGCTCGTAGAGCTCAGCGAGTGAATGCAGTTCGCCTGCGGGCGACGTCGCGAGCAGTTCGCTTGTCTGCCCGACCACGGTATCGGCGCAGACCTCCCGCACGATTTCCAGAACCACGGGCGGAAGCCCACCTTCGAGGACCGCGTTTACCAGTACGCCATGCGCGATTGAGTGCAGCAGATCACCGGCGAGCACCTGCAGTGCCGTCTGCCGATCGGCCGGTTCTGCGCCGCACCCGGATGCGTGCGCGGCACCGGACCGCATCTCGGGCTCTGAACCGGCCGGGCCGTCGATGCGGTCATCATGCAGCAGAGCCGCGGTGTGAAAGAGCTCGGTAGCCGCAGCCAGCTCGAGAAGGTTATGGTCGATATCGGCACCATACGAGCGGGCGGTTTCCAGAAGCAGTGTCGGCCGCAGTAGCTTTGCCGGGCGTTCTATGTAGGCCCGTATCAATGCCGCCAACGGGCGAGCGCGCGTGAAGATCTCATAACGGTTCAGCTCCCGCTCGAGCACCCGCATCAGATGAGCCTTGATACGCAGCGGATTTTGAGGCTGCTTCGGGCTCATACCGGGGCTCCGAATGCCAGTATCCCGTAAAGGTAGAGCAGGCTGAAGCCTAGATAGAGCGCGGCGCATTCAACCGGAAGCGTCGTGAGATCAGAAGCGACGAATACGCGGCCCACAAGGAAAACGGCGAAGGGTAAGCTCAGGAACACCGCGCCGACCACCGGCTCGAAGTAGCCGCCGGCGACAAGCAGGAGCACCAGCAGGTAGGGTGAGATCGTCAGAGCCGCGAACAAAGCGCGGGCCGCGGTAAGCGGCAGGAGATTGGCGATGGTCCGCACTCCGGCGGCGCGGTCGGTATCGCGATCGCGGAGGTTGTTGCCGTGCAGGATTGCGACGGCCGGCAGCGCTAACGGAATCGCCAAGACCAGGGCCGCCGGGGGAACGCTACCAGTGGTAGCGAAAACTCCCATCGCCGGATGCAACAGCCCCATAGTGATGAACACCACAATGTCGCCGAGGCCGCAGTACTTCAGACTGAACGAGCGACCGGTATAGAAAAACGCGGCCGCGACGGCCGCAACCCCGCCCAGTAGGAAACCCGGTCCGCGCAGCAGCGCGAGCATCAATCCGAGCGAAATTGCGATTAGGAAGTAGGCGTGTCCGGTAATGAGCATAAACCGTGCTGAGACCAGACCACGAGCGATAACGTGCGACCGGTCCGCAGCCGGCGGGCCATCCACCCCGTGCAGGTGATCGTAATAGTCGTTGAGCACGTTGGCTCCGGCATGCAACAGCGTCGCCGATACCGCGTAAGCACTGAACGCCCACCATGAGCGCGGGGTGTCAATTGCCGCCGACACTACAGCGGTCAACGCGATCGGTACGAACGATGCCGGAAAAGAGTACGGACGGAGAGACAGAAACCACCGCTGCGGCAACGATAGAGCAAGCTGCTGTGACATCAGGTTACAGCCTACGATGCTCCCGTGCACGAAGTCAACGAATACCGGTCCTGTACGCATTCCATTTGCAGTATACGCCGGTAAGGCCGGCGGCGAGGCCGCCGAAAGTGACCGTGTATGCGGCGAATGCGCCCAGGAATGCCGGTGCAATCATCTGTATAGTCATCGCCATCAGGACGATCCATCCGCCGACCATGGCGCTGCAGCCGGCGACTATCAGGCGCGTTGAGCGGGTCATGAACTCTCTCCGTACAGCCAGCATGCAACGCGTCGATCCGGTGCCGTAGTGAAATAGGGCGGCTCGTGGTCTCGGCAGAGCCCCTCGATCGTATGCGGGCAGCGGGGATGGAAACGGCACCCGGACGGCGGGTTTGCGAGACTGGGCGGCTCGCCGTGCGGTACGCTGCGAAAACGCGTGGCGTTGGCGGCATCCGGGTCCGGAATCGCGGCCACCAGCGCACGGGTGTAGGGATGCTGGGGAGCTGACAGGAGCTGATCGACCGGCGCTTGCTCGACAATATGGGCTCCGTACATCACGAACGCACGTTCGCAGAAGTAGCGTACGGTCGAGAGGTCGTGGGTGATGTACAGTAAGGCGAGACCGTGATCGATCTGCAACTGACGAAGCAACTGCAGGACCTCGACACGAACCGAAGCGTCGAGCATACTGACCGGCTCGTCGGCCACAATCAGTTGGGGGTCAAGAATCTTGGCACGTGCGATTACCACCCGTTGCTGCTGGCCGCCGGAAAGCTGGTGGGGAAACTTCTCGAGGAAGCTCTCCGGTGGGGTCAGCTTGATCTCGTGCATGCTCCGGACGATGCGTTCCTGTTGCTCTGCGCGGTTACGGATTCCGTTGACGATGAGCGGCTCAAGCAGCAACCGGCGTACGTCCATAAACGGGGGTAGCGCCGCATAGGGGTCCTGCTGGACGTAGCCCACCCGGCGGCGATACCACGCAATCTTTGCGCGGTCAAAGCTCGAGATGTCCTCATCATCGAACACAATCGAGCCGCCGGTCGGCTCATACAGGCCCAGGATGGTGCGCGCCAGGGTGCTCTTCCCGCAGCCGCTCTCCCCGACGATTGCGACGGCTTCACCGCGACGAATTGTGAAGCTGACTCCGTCGACGGCGCGGACTTCACCGGCTTTGAGGAATCCGTACTTCCGCAACTCGAAATGGGTGCGCAGCTCGTTGGCGCGCAGCAGGACATCATTCGACATGCGGCGACTCTCCTGTGACCGTTCGGGACTGCTCGTTTTGCTCGGTTTCGTACAACCAACACTTGGCCGCTCGTGCATCGCCCGCGCCGAACAGCGGCGGCTCGTTGTCGCAAGGCGAAAACCGATGCGGGCAGCGGTCCGCGAATCGGCAGCCGGCCGGCGGGTGTACAAGACTCGGCGGTTGACCGGGAATTGCCTGAAGAGTCTTGGCTCGGCGCAGCGTAGGCACGCTCGACATCAGAAAGCTCGAGTAAGGATGAGCCGGCTGGGCGAAAAAGCGTTCGGCGGTGCTCTGCTCTAGGATCTGTCCGGCATACATGACCGCAACATCGCCCGCAATCTCGCTTGCGGTCGCTACATCGTGGGTAATCAGCATGAACGTTGTTCCCAGGCGTTGCTTGATCTCCTTCAGCGTATTCATGATGTGCGCCTGGGTGAGAATATCGAGCGCACTGGTGGGCTCATCCAGGATAATCAGGATCGGATCGGTCACAAGCGCCATCGCGATGACCACCCGCTGGCGCATTCCCCCGGAAAGCTCGAAGGGATAGCGAAGCAAAAAGTCCCGCGGAATGCCGACCAGGTCGAACGCATGCGCGGCCTGTTCGGCTGCGGCCGCCCTGCTCGCGGCATGCCGGTGTTCAAGCAGTGGTTCCGAGATCTGATCGACCACGCGGGTGACCGGGTTCAACGAGTTCATCGCCGCCTGCGGAACAAACGCGATCTGCTGCCAGCGTACCTGTTTCCGGAAGGTTTCATCGTCGAGCTGCATGAGGTCCTGCTCGCCGGCAGGGGTTCCGGAAGGCTCTGAACGCGCCGAACGCGCTTCGCGGTCTGGGTTTTCCGTGTCGTCGAGATGATCATGCAGAAGCACCCGGCCGCTGTAGCGGGCAACGTTCGGCGGCAGGAGGCGCAGAATCGCTTTGGTAAGGCTGCTCTTGCCGCAGCCGCTTTCGCCCAATACGCCGAGGGTGCGGCCGGGGGTAATCGTCAGGTTGGCGCCGTCGACGGCTCGCACAATACCGTCCCGGGCGTAAAAATACAGCTTTAGATCTTCGATGCGCACCGGTCTACCTCTCTCGCAGGCGAGGGTTGAAGATGCGGTCGAGCGCAAAGCCGAACATCGCGAATCCGAGCCCGGTCAGAATCAACAGCGCGCTCGGGAGCAGCACCCAGGAGTACTGGCCATGATATAACGCGCCGTTCCGATAGGCATCCTCCAGTACCTTGCCCCATGTCGGCAGAACCGGGTCTCCCAGACCGAGCATCGCCAAGGTGGCCTCCAGGAACACAAAGGTTGGGATGACGGTCACGAAGGACGGGATCAAGGTCGGCAGAACTTTCGGAATCATGTAGCGGAATACAATACGCGCGTTGCCTGCGCCGTAAGCCCTCGCAGCTTCAATGTAGGGAAGCTCGCGAATCTGTAGGAACATCGCCCGGTAGGTCTTGATTCCCGCGCTGAAGATTCCGAACAATACCACGATTCCAAGCATCACCCAGAGGCTGCGCGAATAGAGCGTGCCGACCATGACGAGGATCGGTAACAGCGGCAGCACCATGTTCACCTCGGTCAACCGCTGCAGTATCGCATCCAGCCTGCCGCGGTACCAGGCGCCGACGGCGGCGAGAATTAGCGTCGAAACACTGCTCCCTACCGCGGCGAGGATACCGAACGCGAGCGCAGGCCGGGTTCCGTACAGCAACGCCACCGCAATACCACGTCGAACGTGATCCGTGCCGGCGACTCCATGCACCTGACCATAGCGGACGAACCGGGCTTCTATGTCCGAATCCGCCTCGAAGGCGACGCCCTCGATCTCGAGGCGATAGGTCCCGTGAAGCGGCTCGGGAGCATCAGGGTCGGAGTCGGGGTCCCGAAAGAGCCCGATGCTCGGTCTGAGATCGTCGAGCTCGCGGCGCAGGCGGTCGAGTTGGTCGATACGGACGGTGTGCTCTCGTTCCAGGCCGCCCTGCAAGATGCTGAAACTGCGCTCGTCCGGGGTGACCCATCGCACCGTCGCAAAAGGCCGCCGCGTATCGTACTGCGCGCGCATGAATAGGTTGAGCTCCGGTGGGAACCCGTCGTGGTCATACTCGAACTCGAATACGATCGAGATCTCGTTATGGTCATCGTTTATTTCGCGTTGCTCCTTGACCTCCGGATCTCGCTCACTGTCGAGCACCAGCGTTTGCGGCAGATTGGTCCCCGGCAGCGCGTTGTACCAAATGGGACGCGCGTTCCGCGGCGAATCATGCCAAACCGCTCCGCCGCGCCACAGTTGGATCGCCTGCTCTCGGGGTAATGTGAGCAAGGAGTACAGCGCCAGTGCAAGAAATACCAGAATGAGAAGCAGCCCGGCAATAGCTGAGGGGTAGCGCCTGATCTCGGTTACCAGACCTCTGACGGATATCATGAGCGCTCTCCTGCGAGGCCGACCTTGATCCGCGGATCAACGACGGCATAGAGGAAATCAAGCACGAAAACCGTTATACCGAGCAGATAGGCGTACACGATCACCGTGCCCAGTATTACCGGCGTGTCGTACAGATTGATCGCCTCAACCGTTACGGTGCCGATTCCGGGCCAGTTGAACACGCGTTCGAGGACGATCGCACCTGTCCACAGCCCGATGATGCTCAGCATGAATGAGGTGATGATCGTCGGGAGGGTGGGGCGCAGGATATAGCGGCGCTCTATCACCGTGGAGCTCAGGCCCTTTGCTTTGGCCAGCTCTACATAGTCTTCACTCGAGTAGATCAGGAAGAACGTCCGCCACGAATACACCGCCAGGAACACCGCGCTGATGATGATCGCTGATACCGGAAGAACCAGATGCCGGAGCACGCTGGCGGCGTACAACAACGGGTTATCGGGTGCCGGTGCGGCGACCATTCCTCCGAACGGCAACCAGCCCAACAAGGCGGAGAAGATCAATATCAAAAAGATCCCGTAAAACCAGCTCGGTGCCGCCGAGGTCGGCGCCAGCGCGACAAACAGCCTATCCAGCTTGCTTCCGTAACGGCGCGAAAGAAAAAGCGCCACGAACACGGCGATCCCGAACAGCCCCAGTTCGGCGGTCGCAAACAGCAATAGCGTGGGAGCGAGGCGTTCGAGGATGATGAGGCGAACCAGTCGTGAGCCCGAGTCGCTGGTCATCTCGTGCGAACGACCGAGATTGAGCGTAAGCGCGTTGCCGAGGTAACGAAAGCTGCGGATCATGAACGCTTGGTCGAGCCCGCGGCGGGTCACCTCGCGCCCGACCATCTCTTCCATCAGCTCCGCTCGCCGCTCGCTTGGTAACTCCATCAACTCCTCGTCGGCTGCAACCTGAGCGGCAACTCGTTCCTGTATCTGCGCGTGTCGGATCTCGTCGACGTACCCGCCCATGTTGGCGATCAGCACCGCGATGTACACCGCTACGATCACCGTGGCGGCGATCGCAAGCAGACGCCGCAGGATGTAGCGTGTCACCTGCAGACCGGTTCCGCGCCCTGAGGCGGTTCCGTCACCTGAGACGCCGGATGCCCCGGATGCTCCGGCCACGGGAGCTCCGGCAGGATCGTCTGAATTACTCATTAGTGTGAATTACTCATCAGTGCCGGGTGCCACGACGAACTCGCTCGTCTCAAAGCTTGGGATGCTCACGATCAGCGGCGAGACGATCACCTCGAGCCGGGTAGCTCCCGTTTCCAGCTCGGCGGTCATCTCGGCCTCGAGCGTAACCTCGTACAGGTTATCACCGGCGTGCTCGGCGTCGGCGCTGTAAACGAGCTCGCCGGTGGCATCGAACACCAGGAACTGTACCCTGTCGATGTCGTCCGGATCGTAGGGCCTGCCGGCATGCGACACTTCGATCTCAAAGGTGGTGGTTTCACCGGGGACCACCGATGCCGGCCCGTGAAGATCCAGATCAGCTATGCGTGGTTCGTCGTAGCGATCCCACTTCTCGAAGGGGTCAGGAAACTCCTCGTAACGCTGCAGAACAAGCGAACCCTCTACCGGCCGCGCCTCAACGAGCTTGTACGGTCCTGTTCCGACCCAAAGGTGCTCCTTTCGCTCGTGCCATTCGGCGAGATTGTCCCAGCGGTCGGCGATTTCTTCAGCATCGGCGAAACGCCCGAGAACGTTCTCGTAAGGAAGATAGCCTTCTTCGCGGGCTTTAGCGAGCTCGTCGGCAAGGATCGCGAGGCTCGGGCCGCCGACATAACTGGTCCATTCAACCTCGAGCCGGTCGGCCTTGTCACTGCTGAACGCCAGCTCCTCATCGCGCTCGGCTCGCATCCCGAGAGCCAGCGTGTGCCAGGCTCCCGGACCATGAGCGTAGGCCGGGAAGAAGGTCGCGACGTTCTCCTCTGCGTCAATCAGATAGTTATCAGCGTAGTACTCGATTGTCAGCGGGTCTTCCGAAGTTATCCGAAGACCGAGAAAGTTCTCCCGGAAGCTCTCGTAGGCCGGAACCTGCGCCGCATCGAACAGCTCACTTTCCTCCTTCGCACGGTCGAAGCTCAGGATCATGCCCAGGACGATGTCGGCGGTTGAAATCTGTGATCCGTCATGCCAGGTAGTCTCGAAAAACTCGTCAGGATAGGTAACGACGCTGCGCCGTCGAGCAGTGAGGCCGTCCGGGTGCTCCTCACCGACGGTGGTGAACTCCTGGGCTACGGGATCCCAGCCGGCCCAGGCGTCTTCAGGGACCTCGATCTCCTCAGCGAACTCAAGATCAACCCAGTCGTCGCTACGGTTGACCGGAAGCCCTTCCTGAACTGTGAGCTCCGCCGACTCTATGCGCTGCGGCAACGGCAAGCCGGTGAACGGATCGCGTTTGGTGCCTTCATCGGACGTGGCGCGGATTACCATCTGATCGTACACCCAGTTGCTCCCGTTCAACGGATTCCATGGCTCGGTGAGGATGCCGGGTGTGCCGAGGCGAAACGTGTCGCCATCAGCCCGGTTCTGCAGCGTGAGCGCCCACAGCCGCGCACCGCTGACGCCGCCGCCCAGATCGGCGGCGACCGAGACATCGGGTGTTCGCGGAGTGGCGACCACCTGATCGGCTATCCAGACGCGGGCGGAGTCCTCCAGCGCGAGGCGCAGCGCCTCGGCGAACAGCTTGTTGCGCTCTTCCAGAGTGTCGAAATCGCGCTGCAGGATACGGTCGGCGAGCTCGTCAAGCTCCGGGCTCGGCTCATACGCCTGGAAGAGTGGCTGAGGAAGGCCGCGCGGGGTGTAGTACAGGGCAAAGTTGGCTGCCTGATCGCGGTTCACGAGCGTTGCGACCCAGCTTCCGGTATACACATGAAACGTGCCCTCGGACGGGGTGGCGGCGGTGGTGACCGGGGCGGCCTCGTCCGAGGTGCGGTAAAGCCGTTCGACCTCGAATCCGATATCCTCCAGCTGATTCGAGACGTAATCGCCGAGCTCGCGGCGCTCGTCTTCGGTTCTAATCACGAAGATCAGCTCGACCGACTCTCCCTCGTAATGCCAGGTTCCATCGATACGCTCGGCACCGAGCGCTTCCATCTCTTCGCTGATAATGCGCTCGGCGCGCGCGGAGTCATAGGCGTATTCAAGCTCCAGTGCTCGGGCGGCGCCGGCAACGCGCGCGTAATCGGGAAATGCGGTCGAGATCGGGTGAAACCGCGGGCGAGCCAGGCCTCCGTATATCTCTTCCACAACGTAGTCGCGGTCAACCAGATAGTTTACCGCCTCGCGAATCCGCGGTTCCGCGAAGGGATTGAGCTCTCCCGTGCCTTCGAACTCAGGCCCGGCGGGATTGAAGGTCAACTCGACCGACTGGCCGAAAGACTCCTCCCATTCGAGCCCCTCGGCCTCGATCTCATCCAGTATCTCCGGGCTGGAAATACCGGCGGCGTACATCTCGAGATCGCCGGCCGCCAGGCGTGCGATAGCGCCGGAGGTATCGGTTTCTTCGAGCGCGACGATCTGCTCGACCCATCCAGGCTCAACCGCCTCCGGCTCCTCAGGGGCGGCCTCCGCAGGCGGATCTTCGGCCGGTTCACAGGCGCCCGTCGCCAGCGCAATCAGGATTGCCAACCCCAGCGACAACGGCGGCTTGGTTACTTGTTTGCTTCTCGTCCTGGTTCTCACGTGAGAACCTCCCGGGACTGCAGCCGGGTTTGGTATCTCGGTAGGCCACGTCCCTATGACCGACCCGTGAAGGCCGATCGTAGTGTTTCTAGCCTACACCGACCCTTGCGGAAGGTGTCAACACCGTGCGGACTCCAGGCCGTGCGGGGCTTAGTTCTGCTTGATACGTTGCGGCGGCGGATTCGCATCGCTCAATTCATGCGCACGAACAAAATCAAGAACTTGGTCCCAAAACCACGCGTAAGCCCCCTGCGGCGCTGTTCTGCGGGATGATACCGGTCAGTCCTCGGGGTGGGAGCGAAATATGGCCGCAGGCAACCGCGCCGGCTCGCCGGTGAGGCCCGCGTAGAGTGCGGATTCGCTTCAGAGAGGCCTATGAGGGCGCTCGTGATCGGTGGTGCGCACGCACCTCGGGCGCGGCATGTGGGGCGGTTCGGTAATACACTCGGGTTTTCTGAGATAGCGAGAGCGATCGCTTATCCCGGAGCGCGGATCGGTACAGCCGAGGTTGCCTGGGTAGGCAGGTGGAATGTCTTCCAGATTGCTTCCATGCGCGCAATCGTTTCGCTGTCGGCGCAAAGGCGCAGCGTCATGACACAGTTGTTGCGGTTCATGCGCCCGGCAATGTGAACCACTAACAAGCGATAGCGTTTCATCCGTGCGCTGCGCTCCTCCGGCGAGAAGCACAGCCCCTTGACCGCGCTTGCGATGTTGTAGGCGAGAAGTGTGAGCCTCAACCACGCTGCATTCGCTCCGAAAAGCCCGCTCGGCATGTGCGCACCGGCAAGGCCGTTTTTAAGCTCATCATG
>PUPD01000100.1 GCA_003552985.1 Spirochaetaceae bacterium | reverse complement strand
CCAGTACCAGGTGCGGCTCAACGACCGCACCTACACCGTCGAGATCTCGCAGGGGCGTGCCAGGGTGAACGGGCGCAACTACGAGCTCGCGGTGCAGCCGGTGGAGCCCGGCGACGGTTCGCCCTCCGCGCCGCCGCAAGCCGCGGCACAACCGGCGACTGCACAGCCGGCGGCGGCGTCCGGGAACGCACCCCAGAAGGCCGCCACGGAACCGGTCGCGGTGGAAGCGCCGATGGCCGGACTTGTGCTTCGCCTCAACGTCGCCGTCGGACACGAAGTCACCGCCGGCGATCAGCTATTGGTGCTGGAAGCGATGAAGATGGAGGCGCCCGTAACCGCTCCGGTGACCGGACGGGTGAGCGAAGTCCTCGTCAATACCGGCGATAACGTCCAAAGCGGACGCGTTCTGCTGCGGATCGAGGGATAGCCCAATGCCGTTGAACCGTTTTCTCGTCGAGCTCTGGCATGAGACTGGCGTAGCCTCGGTCACGACCGGCCAGATCGTCATGATTTTTGTCTCGTTTCTGCTTATCTATCTGGCGATCCGCAAGCAGTTCGAGCCTTTGCTGTTGCTGCCGATCGGGTTCGGCGGCCTGCTCGCCAACGTTCCCGCGGCCGAGATCTCTGAGGTGAGCCGCTCCTTCGTGCGCCCCGAAACCCTGGAGGTGATCACCGATTTCGGGGGCTTTCTAGGGCAGATCTACGGTTTCGGGATCGACAACGGCCTGTTTCCGTTGCTCATTTTCGTCGGGATCGGCGCACTGACCGACTTCGGACCGTTGATCGCCAACCCGAAATCGGCGCTGCTCGGAGCCGCAGCCCAGGTCGGAATCTTCGGTACGCTGATCGGCGCTGCTCTTATGACAACCTATCTGGGGTTCGAGTTCACACTTGCCGATGCCGGGTCGATTGCGATCATCGGAGGCGCCGACGGTCCTACCGCAATCTTCGTCGCATCGCAGTTGTCGCCGGACTATCTCGGGGCTATTGCGGTCGCGGCGTACTCGTATATGGCGCTGGTGCCGATCATCCAGCCGCCGATCGCCAAGGCGCTGACCACACCGGAAGAACGGCGCATTCGCATGCACCAGCTGCGCGAAGTTACGAAGCTGGAGCGCATTCTGTTCCCGGTTGCGGCGTTGACACTGTGTCTGATTTTGCTGCCGAGTGCTACCCCGCTGATCGGAGCGCTGATGTTCGGCAACCTGCTGCGTGAAAGCGGCGTCACCGATCGCCTCGCTTCCGCCGCCGGTAACGAGCTGATCAATATCGTCACGATCCTCCTGGGGCTCGCAGTCGGGTCAAGACTGGCTGCGGCGGAGTTCCTGCGGCCCGACACACTGGCGATCGTCCTGCTCGGTCTGGTTGCGTTCGCGATCGGAACCGCTACCGGCGTGTTGCTCGCGAAGCTCCTCAATAGGCTGTCGCGCACCAAGGTTAACCCCTTGATCGGGGCGGCCGGTGTATCCGCGGTACCGATGGCCGCCCGCGTCGCGCACCGGCTGGGCGCCGAGGAGGATCCGGGCAACCATCTGTTGATGCACGCGATGGGCCCGAACGTAGCCGGCGTAATCGGATCGGCAGTCGCGGCGGGGGTCCTGTTGACTGTGATTCCGATTCTGGGATGACCCTGCGCGCCGGAAGGTGCCGCCTGCAATTCGAGGAGTTCTAGGTCGCTACGAGGAGAGCTGCCGCTCATTCACCGCAGACACAATCCGGGCGGCAACCTCCTCGGGCGTATACGGTTCGGTATCGATCACCAGGTCGACGAACTCGTAGTCGTTGTTGTCGATTCCGTATAGCTTGAGATAGCGTCCGCGGTCGCGCTCGTCGCGTTCACGGGTGTAGGCGAGGACGTCCTCGTACCGGCCGCCTTCACGCCGGTGAATCCGAGCCGCGCGGATCTCGAGCGGCGCGGTAAGGTACACCTTGAGGTCTGCGTCCTCCAGCAACCACACCGCCAGGCGTGAACCGAGTACGCACGGCCCCTCACGGGCGAGTTCCACCTGGCGGCGGTCAAGGTAACGGTCCCACGAGGGGTCATCCTCGGCCATACGGCAGAGGACCGTAAAATCGATGTTGCGTTCCTCGGCGATGGTGTGGAAGGGATAGTTTACAAGTCGTAAGCCCAGCTCTTCAGCCACCAAGCGACTTACCGTTGAGTTTCCGCACCCGCTCTTGCCCGAGATTGCGATCCGCACATGCAGCTCCGTTTTCACTCGAGGTTCCGCGCCTGCTCGCGCAAGTTCTCGATAGCGTCTTTGATCTCGATCGTCCGTTGCGAGATGCCGGTAAGATAGCCTTTTGAAGCGATCGTGTTAGCCTCCCGGTTGAGCTCCTGACAGATAAAATCGAGCTTCTTGCCGAGCACTCCACCGGATTCGAGAATCTGGAGAAACGCGGATATGTGGCTACGCAGACGCGCAAGCTCCTCGCTGATCGAGTAGCGGACGAGCAAGGCCGCCACCTCGCTGTAGGCGCGCCCCTCATCGAGCGTTTCCCCCAGCAGCTCACGAAAGCGTGCCAGCACCGTAGATTGGATCTCCTCCTGTAGGCGCGGCGCTTGGGTCTCGATTCCCTGTACCGCCTGTTCGATACGCTCCATCTGGCGGCGAAGGTCCGCCTCCATTGTCTCGCCTTCCCGTCTTCGTACCGCATCGAACTCCTCGAGCGCTTCGGTCAAGACGGGTTTGAGTTTCTCAAGATATGCGGTCGGGTCTCGGTCGCGTTCAATCTGGAACAGCCCCTCGAACTGCAGGAGCTCATTCAGGCCGAACTCCGGCAGAATCCCGGCCGCCGACGCCAACGAGCGCAAGGCCGCCGCACATCGTTCGGCGTTTGCGTGATCGACCTTCACCTCCAGGTCGGTACCCGGATCACGTAATCGTACCGTGAGCTCAACACGGCCGCGTGACACATACTCTGTGACAAGCGCCCGCAGCTCCTGTTCCAGAGAGCCGAGGTACGAAGGCAGATTAATCTGCAGATCCAGATAGCGGTTGTTGTAGCCTTTCAGCTCGACCATCAGCTCGATGGTCTCATCCTGGTGTTCCCGGACCGCATAGCCGGTCATGCTCTTCATGCTATCCCCCGCGGTATGGTCTCGGTTAGGTGTCCGATCTCGGGTCGGTTGTCAGTTTCTGAAGCACTGCGCGCCCCAGCCGCCAGTTGTCTCCGGCGCCCATGGTAACCAGTATGTCTCCCGGCTCGAGCAACGAAAGCACCAGCGGGACCGCTTCCAGCACGTCGTCACGGTACTCGACCCGACCGGGATGGACCGCGCGCACCCTGTGATATAGATCCCTGCCGCTGATCTTGCCGTCGAACCGTTCGCGCGCCGATGCATAGATTTTGTGTAGGATAACGACCGCAGCCTCTCCGAAAGCCCCTGCAAACTCCTCGAGCAGCGCCGCGGTTCGCGTGTAGGTGTGTGACATGAAGTCCACGACCATGCGACGGCCGGGATAGAACTCGCGCAAACCGGCAAGCGTCAGACGGATCGCGGTAGGATGGTGCGCGTAATCGTCGATTATCGTAACCCCCCCGGCCTCGCCGACGAGCTCGCTGCGCCGGGCACTGCCGCGGAAGGCGCGCAACGCCCCGGGAGCGCCGGCATGTACCGCCGCCGGCGCCTCGCTTCCAAGTTGCTCGGCCAGAGTCGCAACCGCGGCCACAGCCGCGGCGGTGTTGAGCGCGTTGTGGCGTCCGGGTACCCGCAGCTCGTAGCGCTGGTTCGCGGCTGACACCGGCGCGGCGGCCGGATCACCAATTCGGAACCCGAGCACACCGTCGTGTACCGCGACCTCGCGCACTGCGTACGGCCCGGACGCGCGCTCGCCGTACGCGAGCGCGCGTAGCTCCGGGCGCTCGGCCACAATGCGCCGCGCCACATCCACCGCGCCGATGTTGTCAGCGCAGTACACCAGCACGCCGTCGCCCGGCAGACGACATCCGAGCTCCACGAATGCGTCCCTAATATCCGCGTAGTCGGTGAAATAGTCGAGGTGGTCCGGCTCAACGTTCGTAACTACCAGAACGTCCGGGTGAAACGATAGGAAGTGGCGCTTGTATTCGCAGGTCTCGGCGATGAAGAAGCGCTCGCCTCCGACGTATACCGCGCTGTTGTCCAGCGACGGAACAACGCTTCCCACCAGCGCCGACCCCGGAAGCCCGAGCCCGCGCACCAGCGTCGCCGCAAGCGCCGCGGTCGAGGTCTTGCCGTGGACGCCCGCGATCGCAGCCGCAGGCCGCCCGGCCGAGAACACCCCGAGCGCCTCGGTGTAGGTAAGCAGCGGAAGGCCGCGCCGGCGCGCTTCAGTGAGCTCCGGATGCGTATCCGGATCATAGGCCGCCGAATAGATCACGAGCTCCGCCCCCGCCGGGACATTCTCGGCCGCGAACCCTTCGGCCACCGGGATGCCCGCTCGCCGCAGGAGCTCGTCGGTGAAGAACTGCTCGCCGGTGTCGGAGCCGCGGACTGCAGTACCCAGCCGCGTCAACATATCGGCTAACGCCGCCATCCCTGAGCCCTTGATGCCTACCATATAGATTGAGCGCTCAAGCAGGGAGGATGGGTCAGCGATTGGGACTGACATAGCGTCATGGTAGTCGAAAGCCTCAGCTTTGATCAATCGCAGCCGCTCTTAGGCAGCCGGAAGCCGGAGATCCAGATACGGCGCAATCTCGCCGCGAACGTCGTTGATTCGGTCGCCGCCGTCCGCGCCGCCGAGATTCTCGATATTGCGCTTTGCCACATCCATCCCGATCCCGCGGCACGCCGTTCCTCGGGGGTCTCGCACCAGACGACGGAACCCGCTGAACAACAGATCGATCGGCACCATATGCAGCTCGATCGAGAGGTCCCGCACCTGCCGAATCAGACCCTCCATCTGCTCAGCCGCAGCCTTGAAGTCCTGGTCCCCTTTCTGGTCGGCAACCATCAGGATATTGGCGTGCAGCGATACGAACTCGCCCACCGAATTGACAAGTGCGTCGAGCTTAGCGGTCTGCACCTTGATAGCTAAGCTCCCTTCGGCCTGACTGCACGACTCGCGCATTTTCCTTACGTAGCTCTGCTCGCTCAGCTCCGACAGCACCTGTTCTCGAGTGATATAACCCGTCTTCACCAGGACATCACCGAGATTGTCCTTGGAGCCGACTACCCGTTCGAGCTCTTCAGGCTTGATTTCACCGCGGGCGACCAGGATCTCTCCGAGGCGCTTGTAGCTGATGTCGGTATCCAACAGCCCGCCCTCGTCGAGCACACTGATATCGCCCTTGCCGTCGACAAACAGAAACACATCGCGTACGGAATCCTCGGGCCCGCCTGTGGTTAGCAGAATATCACAATGCAGGTAGCAGGCTTCAGGGTCTATTACCGAAAGCGGAGGAATATCGTCTGCAAACCCTATGCCCGGCGTCTGACCGAGATCTTGAAGCTCCTTGATTAGCAGCAGCGGACTCCCGCTGATGCGAAACGTTTCCTCCGGCGGCCGCAGCACGATCCGGTAGGTACGCTCCGCCGCCTCGCCCTCGCCTTCCGCGTTCGCAGTGGTCACCTCACGTTACCGGCGCGAGTTGAGCGGGTCAACTCGGCGCCGTTCATCACCGGCATGTTGTGGTCAGTAATCACCGCATTCACCCCGTCAGTCAACTGCTCCAGTGCCTGCTCGCCGTTCTCGGCTTCGATCGCCTGATAACCATCGCCCTTCAGGATCATCGAGATCATGTAACGCATGGAAACCGAGGCATCCACGATGAGAACCGCATCGCTCATAATCTATCTACTCCTTATGCTTATACGGAACTGTCACCGTAACCTTGGTAAAGGTCTCGATCGTGTAGAACAGGTCGAACACCAGCTCAGAGTACTCGTACGGGGACACCAACAACCTGTCTTCCCTGGGGCGTCCTTGGCCTGCAACAGCCACCGAACGCTTCGCACCTTCACCTCGAAGAGATCGGAGCCCTCGCCGGTTGTGGTGTCGAACGAGGCAACGATGCCCGAGCCGGGCTTCGAGTATTAAACGGCGTTGATAATCGGTTCGCGAATTACCATCGTAGATCACTGCTCGGAAATCGCAATTGCTCCGCCCGGTCGTTGTTTGGGAACCATCGCAACATATTGGTGCGGGTCCTTCTTCGTGATCGCGGCGAGCTCGGAGCGCATTTACTCATCGAGCTGCTTCATGAACGCGCCGAGATCCCCCAGATCGCCTTTCAACAGGTCCAGCCAAAGATACCCGCCGGCCTGATTTATCGTACGGTCGAGCAGATCAATCATCTGTTCGGTCCGGACGATGTCCTTGGTCGCATATGGGGTGCGCCAGTTCACCAGCCGCTGATTCTCGAGCTTGATGTCGGTATTTACGGTAAGGAAGATAAGCGGCGTATGGCTGTCCAGGTTACGGATGCGCTTGAGGAACTCATCGCCCTCGGATTATGGCCCAGAGTAGCATACCGCTCGTGGTTTTGCACATTGTGTACGTCGCTCAGAGCAGGCCGAGCCGGCCGAGCAATACTCCGGCACCTACAATCGCAGCGGTCTCGCTGCGAAGCACGCGATCACCGAACTGAACCCGGCGGTATGCGTGGTTCTCGAGCAGCGCTACCTCGGAGTCGGTCCACCCACGTTCCGATCCCACCGCAAGGACAACCGGCGGACTCGGCACGCCGACCTCGCCGATACGGACTCCACCGGCCGCCGGGTGCAGGAACAGCCGTGTTGCCGGGACCGGATCAAGTGTCTCAACACGCGCGAGCGCGCGTTTAAGCGTGTGTTCGCGCACCACCCCGGGCAAACAGGTCCCGCCGCCTTGCGCGCAGCCCTCAATCAGCAATCTCGAGACGGTGTCACCCTGCCAGATGGAGCTCTGAAAGTACGAGCGTTCGCCGAGCTCAGTATGACCCACCACCACCTCGGCGATGCCGATTGCGGCCAGCTCGCGCAGCACTCGCTGCAGCTGTATTGGGCGCGGATGCCCTAGCAGCAGGTATAGCGGCGCGTTTTCCGGTGGATGCTCCTCGGCCTGAAACCGGATCCGAAGCTCGTCCTCGGTGCGTTGAATGAGCTCGGCGGTACCGCGCGGTCCGTTGATAAAGCCGGCGCGGAAACGACCTTTCTCACCGAGCTTGAGGACTCTCAGCAGATGCTGCGCGCGTTTATCGGTCAGCGGGAGTACGATTCCGTCCTCGGGGCGACCCGAGCACTCACGGGAGTCGAATAACACAAGATTCATGAATTTGAACGGTTACTATACGGCTAGGCGTCATCGGCTGTCAATCTGAGCAGCAGTTGCCGGAGGAGGCCGGACGGCCGCGGCGCCGCGGTGAGGCCGAATTGTCCCGTGACGCGCTGCGTGCTACAGTGCCGTCATGAGCGCATCTTCGCAACCATCCTGCGGGTCCGCCAACGCCGACCGCAGTGATAGCGCCGCCTACAGCACCGGCCACAGCGCCCGCCCCAGTGCCAGTGCCGGTGACAGTGCCGTAGCCGAAGCGCTCGTCGCCGCCGCTACCGAGCTCCGCGACGCTGTGGACTCCCTTTCGTTCGGTGAGCCGGTCACGCATGTGTACAATCCATTGAGCTACGCCTTCGCGATGCACGCCGCCTACCTGCGCACGTTCGCTCGCGGGCCCAGGGAGGTTGTGTTCTTCGGTATGAACCCGGGTCCGTGGGGCATGGCGCAACCCGGGGTGCCGTTCGGTGAGGTGGCTGCAGTGCGCGACTGGCTGAGACTCAACGAGCCGATCGGTGCTCCGGCCGAGCAGCACCCCAAACGCCCGGTTGAGGGGCTCGCCTGCGGCCGCAGCGAGGTCAGCGGGCGCCGGCTATGGGGGGCGTTTCGCGATCGCTTTCACACCGCGGAGCGGTTCTTCGCAAGCCACTTCGTAGCGAACTACTGCCCCCTCCTGTTCATGGAGTCCGGCGGACGCAACCGCACCCCGGACAAACTCACACGCCCGGAACGCGACGCCCTCACCGCCGCCTGCGACCGTCACGCCGCGGCCGTGCTTAGGATACTGCAGCCGCGGATTGTTCTCGGCGTCGGGCGCTACGCCTGCCGGCAGCTCGAGCGAGTAGTCGAGCGACATGCAGCCGACCAGGCGACAGGGCGAGCGGCCGCGGCGCAACCCGCCGGGCGTGATGCCGCGGGCAACGAAGCCGCGGAACCGCCGTTTCCGGTGTCTTGCCCGCAGGTTGCCGAGATCCTGCACCCCAGCCCGGCGAACCCACGCGCCAATCAAGGGTGGAAAGCGGAGCTCGAGGCGAGGATGCGCGAGCTCGGGGTGTGGTAAGCCGGCGATTGCCCGATCGTCACTCACGCCGCAGGCGCGCCAGTAACGGCAGATGATCCGAAAAGCCGCTGCGCGTGGCGGTATCCCAGCGCAGCGGTTCCCCGAAACGGTTGAGCATGAACTCGTCCTTCACAACGGTGAACCTCTCTAGTTGCAGCCCCTCCTGAGTGAGCAACGCCGGGCTGAAGAGCATGTGGTCGATGGTGTACCACTCGCCCTGGTACACATAACTGCCACGATAGTCGCTCCCCTTCCACGGCGTGTACAGCACCACCTTTTCACCGCGAAGCCCGGCCCGGTCCACCGAGTCGGTCAGAAAGATGCTTGACCCGTGAAAGGTCTCAGGGTAGCTGCTGCTCTTCGGTATCAGGGCGGTCTGATAGTCTTTTTCGATTCGTCGGTATTCGTCGTAACTGAGGTTCAGATCACCTAAGACGATGACCTGCGTTCCGGAGTCCTCGGAAAGGAGCTCATGCAGCCGCAGCCGCAGCAACTCCGACGCGGCCACGCGCAGCGGCTCAGTCAGCGCAGCGCCCCCACCGAACTTTGATTTCCAGTGATTCACGAACACGATCAGACGCTGGTCTTCGATCGCAAGCTCGACCTCCAGAATGTTGCGTAACCGCGCCGGAGGGTCAGGACGCAGGCGATGAGACGCGACACGCCGCACCGGAAACCGGGACAGCAGCGCCACGTTGAACGCGATTCCGGGCACCGGCACCATCACCGCATCAACGTAGCCCATCCGGCCCAGATACTCCTCGGTGAGCGTGGTCAGGGTGCGTCGATTCTCCACTTCCTGCAGAGCGAGGATATCAGGACCGCCGGGAACAGCCGCTTCTATCACCGCGGTGACGTTGTCGAGCTTAGCCCGGTAACTGCGTGTGTCCCAATCGTCACGCGCCGGGTCGAAGCCGTGGAACTCGGTCCCGTCCGAGACATCGTCGAACAAGTTCTCGACGTTGTAGCTCATCACCGTGATCACGGCGCTGCCGGAGCCACGACCCTCGATCAGGTCGCAGCCCATGGACAGGGCCACCAACGTCACTGCCGTCGCGGCCTTCACCTGCATCAGACGCATACCGCACCTCCCCTAAATGCTCGAGGAGGGCGGTTATGAGGTTGTCTCTCCCTCCTCACTCAATAGAGACAGGATTGCGGCTCGTTCCGCTTCGCTTGAGGTGTGTTTCGGAGAGAAATTCTCGCCGGTGAGGCGGTTGAACAGCGACTGGTACCGGTTTCCCAGCTCTCCGATCACTTCAGGCGGGATCGGGGGCGCTGAGCCCTCGCCGTGGAAACCACGCTCCATCAGCCAGAGCCGCAGGTACTCCTTGTCGAGCATCTGCGGCTGCGCGCCTTTCTCCAGGAGTGCTTCGTAGCTGTCGACCTCCCAGAACCGCGAAGAATCCGGCGTATGAAGCTCGTCGATCAGAACCAGCGCTCCGTCAAGCATGCCGAACTCGTACTTCGTATCGACCAGAATCAGGCCGCGGTCAGCGGCATAGGCCGATCCGTACTGAAACAGCTGGTGAGCCGCTTCTTCGACCCGGCGCCACACGGATTCCGAGACCAGCCCGCGTTCGATCAACTCTTCGCGCGCAATCGGGCGGTCGTGCTTCCCGAACTGCTCCTTTGTGGACGGTGTTAAAATCGGCTCCGGAAGGCGCTCGTTACGGCGCAGCCCATCGGGCAGCCGCACACCGGATACCGGTCTTCCGGCACGATAGTCGCGCCAGGCCGAGCCGGTCAGGTACCCCCGAATCACCACCTCAACCGGCAACGGCTCACAACGCCTCACCAACACCGTACGCCCGGTGAGTTCGCGGAGTATATGGTTCTCAATGATGTGCTGCGTGCTCGCAAACCAGAAGCTCGACAACCGCGACAGGATCTCACCTTTCGCAGGAACCAGATCAAGCACCCGATCGAACGCCGATACCCGGTCGCTGGAGGTGATAATCAGCGTATCACCAACAGCGATTAGGTCCCTCACCTTCCCTCGCTCGTAGCGGACGAACCTGGGAAGGTCCAGCGCCTCGAGCCCCGGAAACGGGACAGGGTCGTTCGGCGGCATATGCGGCTCGGTCATGGCTCAACTTCGGTTCTCTTTGCCACGATCCGACTTATAAGCCCGTAGTCCTGCGCTTCTTCGGCCCCCATCCAGAAATCGCGATCGGTGTCTTTCTCAACCTTTACGAGCTCCTGGCCGGTTTCTTCGGCAATCAGCTTATTTATGCGCGCCCGCGTACGCTCGATTTCGCGCGCGTGTATCTCGATGTCGGTGGCAACACCGCGCATTACCGAGCTCGGCTGATGAATCAGATAGTGTGAGTTCGGCAACCCGAAACGGTATTGCTTCTCTGCCGCCAGGAGGATCAGCGCGCCGGCGCTTGCCACCAGCCCCATTCCGACCGTATATACCGGCGGTTTGATGAACCGCAGCATATCGAAGATCGCATAGCCTGCATCGGCGTCGCCGCCCGGAGAGTCGATGAAGACCCGTACCGGGTCATCGCCGGCGTCCTCCAGCAGGAACAGCTGCCGCACGACGCGTTCAGCGAGGTTCTTGTTGATCTCGCCCGACACCAGTATGGTACGCGTCTTGAGCATGCGCTGCATCAGCAGCTCGGCCCCCCGTTCGTTATCGTCGCGCTGATCGTCTTCGGTTTGGTTGGTTGCGTTTATGGACCTCACTCGGTTCTGCATAGTAGACTGCTCCCTGGTTGCGGTAATGTGTCTCGTGGCTATTTCGTAACAGCGCCTAATATACTAGGAATTACAATGTGATGAAAGAACTGCCGTTGAAATCGGGATTCGTCGCGGTCGTTGGACGTCCGTCGGCCGGCAAATCAAGCCTGATAAACGCGCTATGCGGTCACAAGGTTTCGATTGTATCTCCGGTTCCCCAGACCACGCGCAACCGCATCCGCGGGATACTCAGCTGCGAGCTCGGACAGGCGGTGTTCCTCGACACGCCGGGGCTCCATCACTCGCGCAAGCGTTTGAACCGGCACCTACGCGAGCTGGTCACCGCCAGTCTCGAGGAGGTCGAAGCGGTGCTGTATGTGCTCGACCTGTCCCGCGCCGTGGGTCGCGAGGAAGAGTACATCGCCGAGCTTCTGGCCGCCGTAGAGCTGCCGATTGTGGCGTGTTTGAACAAGCTCGATCTGCCGCGGGCCGGAGGGCGTGATCACCGTACACTGATCACACAGACGCTGCCGAACGCGGCGGTGGTAGAGACGTCGGCCGTTCGCGGTGACGGACTGAGCGACCTCCGCGATTCTGTGTTCAGAGCGCTTCCCGAAGGTGCGCCGCTCTATCCGGAGGAGTACTATACCGATCAAGACCCCGAGTTCCGGGTGGCGGAGCTCATTCGGGAGCAGGCAGTGCTGCAGACGCGTGAAGAGGTTCCGCACGGGCTGTACGTCGAGATCAGCGATATGGAGATCCATGAGCTGGACAATGCCGGCAGCGCACGCCGGGCGGAATCGGACGGCCCCGAAGAGCAGATGCTATGGATTCGGGCGTTTCTGATCGTGGAACGTGAAAGCCAGAAAGGGATTCTCGTCGGCAAAGGCGGCAGCCGCATCAAGGTCATCCGGCAAACAGCCCAACGTGAGATTGCGCGGGTGTTCCCATACCGCATTCACCTCGACCTCCGTGTGAAGGTCAATCCCGGATGGCGCACGCAGGAACACCTGCTCACGCGGCTCGTGCGCTGACCCGGCCGCGCTGCGTGCCGCTTGCTCGCCGTGCTGCGTGCTCGCCGAGCCGCTCACCCGGCCTGAGCGATCATTCCAACACCCGTAGCGATCCGTCCGGCTTAGCGAGATAGACGGTATACTGCCTCCCGGTGAACAGCCCGTTCTCCAGCACCCCCGGCACGGCGTTCAGCTCGCGCTCGAGCGCTACCGCGTCGAACGAATGTGCGAACAAGGTGTCGAGGATGATGCATCCGTTGTCGGTGATCACCGGGCCCATCTTCCGTTGAGCCATGCGCAGAGTCACCGAGCCTCCCATCGCCTCGAGCGCCCGCGTCGCCGTTACGCGCGCTTCACGCACTACCTCGACCGAAATCGGGAAGGTCTTTCCGAGCTCAGCGACGTACTTGCGCTCTTCGGCGACAATGACCATCCGCTTTGAGTTGTAGGCCACGATCTTCTCGAGGGTGAGCGCCCCGCCCCCGCCTTTACAGAGGCTGCCCGAGGGCTCGATCTCGTCCGCTCCGTCGATCGTCACATCGAGCATTGCCCCGATGTGGGCGTGGTTCAGACTGTAAATCGGCAATCCGAGATCCTCACACTCCATCTCGGTCTGACTGCTGGTTGCCACGCAAGCCACGTTGTCGAGCTCTCCGGAGTTCAGCTTCTCGGCTAGCCGCCTGACCGCGTGGATAGCCGTAGACCCGGTACCGAGGCCCACCCGCATGCCGCTGCGCACAAAGTCATCGACTGCGCGTCTGCCGAGCTGCTGCTTCAGCTCCTGTTCATCCATCGTCTGTTGAGTCCTTCTTTCTCTTATCGGTATTGTCCCAGGATCGCGAGGCAACGCTCGCGCCCGATGGTCTTCAGGAACCCCGCCAACCGAGGCCCCTGCTCCTTGCCGACCAAAACCCGGTACATTGTCAGGAAGAGCTCCTTCGGCTCGATGCCGACCGTGCGTGCCGCATCGTATAGCTCCTGCTGTAGCTCTTTCTCGTCGAGCGCATCGAAGCGTTGTTCGATCAGCTCACGCACAGCCAGAACCGCGCGCCGCTCGTGCTCCTGGAGCGCGACTGGATCGCCGTCGGCGCGGGCGAGCTGAAACCGATACTCGTCCGGCGCGAAGCGCCTTACCCACGCCAGGGCGCAGGCAGCGCGCTGTTCGAGGCGCCGGCGCTCCACCGCCGTAAGCTCCCCGACAGTCTCCACGCCGAGCGCAAGCTCGAGCGCTTTCGCCGCATTACCGTCTGCTATCTGTACCTGATTGCACAGGTGGCGAAAGGCAAGCTGCGGAGGCATGCGCTCAGGAACCTCGTGCGCCTGCGATAACTCGTAGATACGAGCCTCTTTTGCTCGGCGCTTCTCGTTCACCCGCTCGAGCCCGAAGTATATGCGCTCGCATTTATCGTAGTCTTCATAGATCTTGATGACATCGAGATCGAACGAAATCGCGAACTCGGTGTTGGGACGCGTTCCGGCGAATAGATAACGCACCAGCTCCGGCTGGTACACCTCCAGCACTTCACGCAGCCCGATGACCTCCCCGGTCGACGAGGAGATCTTACCGCCTCTACCTTTGATGCTTAGAAAATCGTATTGAAACGTCACCGGCGGCTCGTAGTCGTAAACCTCGCGCACGATCTCCCGCGCCGTATCAAAGCTCCCGCCTTCGGAATGATGGTCCTTTCCGGCCGGTTCAAAATCAACCGACTCATATGCCCAGCGCATCGGCCAGTCTATCCGCCAAGGCAGCTTCGCGAGTCCGGTGCTGCGTAGATCGATGGTCTCGGTATTACCGGTCTCCTCGCAGCGGTAGGTTAGCTCCCACTCGCCGTCCCAATCAAGCACCGTAGTGGTATCCTTATTGGTGAAGCCGCTGAACACTGCTACCGGCCACCAGTCGGCGGGCAACGGCTCGCTGCGATGGCGGTTGAGGATTTCCCGAATCTTCTCGCGTTTTTCCAAGGCGGTACGAATGCCTTCGGCATAAGCCGAGCTTCGATATCGTTGTTCCTGATAGATGTACTCCGGCGCTATGCCGACCACATCGAGCAAAGCCTCCAGCTCGCGCTCATTTGCGGCGGCGAAGCTCTGCTCCCCGCCGGTCGGATCCGGAACCAGAGTAATCGGCATACGCAGATACTGCTCAAAGCGTTCGCGGTCGGACATGGTGCTCGGAACACGGCGAAACACGTCATAGTCGTCCCAGGAGTAGACGAACCGGACATGGTGGCCGCGGGCGCGCAGCGCGCGAACTACCAGGTCCACCGAGATAATCTCGCGGAAGTTTCCGATGTGTACCGTTCCCGAGGGCGTGATCCCCGAGGCGCAGGTGTAATGGTCGCGTCCCCGCCGGGCCGAAGCGTCCTTTTCACGCACAATCTTCTCGGCGTTAATATCCGCCCAATGCACCGGCTGAGCGTGCGATCCGGCCTGATTCTTAGAGCTGCTCATGATGATTGCGCATTATAGTGGAGAGCCTCTCGCGATGCAACGAACCGACGCACGCAACAGAGTTTACCTCCGGGATCACTGCGCCGATACTTCCTATATGACCTTCACGACACTCCTGCGGCTTGCGCTCGTGCTATCGTTCTTTGCTGTTCCGCTCGCTGCTCCGGCCTTCGCCGCGCCTCGGCTTCCGGAACCGCGATTGCCGGGCGGTGTTCCGGATGGTTCGAGTGCGGTGAACGATTCGAGCCGCTTGCATGATACGCACGACGATACTCACGACGATGTGCGCGATGTGGAGCGCGGGCTCGCTTCCTGGTACGGGGGCAAGTTCCAAGGGCGGATGACGGCGAACGGAGAGATCTTCGATACCAACGACTTCACCGCTGCTCACCGCACACTGCCGTTTGATACCGTAGTGCGCGTCGTAAACCCCGAGACCGAGGCAACAGTTACCGTCAGAATCAACGATCGCGGACCGTTCATTGAAGGTCGAATAATCGATCTCTCCAGAGCGGCGGCCGAGGCAATCGGCATCGCCGGTCGCGGCGTTGCGCCGGTAGTGCTTGAGATCATCGAGTACCCGGAGATCAAGGATTACCAGATCATCCAGATCGCTTCCTTCGGTAGCCGCGGCAACGCCGAGGCGCTGAAGCGCCGCCTGGCCGCCGAAGGTTTTTCGGCTGCAATCGAGACCACCGAGGCGGGAAACCATCGCGTACTGCTGCCGGAGGTCCCTCGAACCGAGATCGAATCGTATCGCCGCAGTCTTGAGGAGCTTGGGTTTCCGGGTATACTGGTCCGGGAACCGTAGCATTGGAACATCGCACCAAACGACTCTCACGCATCGAACGCGACCGCGGACTCACGGCATACCGGCGACATATTCTCTGGAACGGGCTCGGCGTATACCTGTTGAACCACACCATTGCGTCGCTCCTTGCAATCCATTTCGGCGCGAGCAATCTGCAGCTCGGCTATATCACCTCCGCCTTCCATATCGCCGGTCTCGCCGCCCTGATCGTCCCTCGACTTCTTGCGGGTCGCAACGTCGGCCAGGTGTATTTCTGGGCCTGGGTCGTCCGCGGTCTAATCTGCTTTGCCTACGGCGCGCTTTTTTTCCTCGACGGACAGGCGGCGGTGGTCATGGTGATGGTAGTGTTCACGGCGTTTGCAGTTACCCGCGCCGTTGGCATCGCAATGGTCCACCCGGTGCAACGTACGATCATGCATGACCGCGAGGCTGGGGGCCTTGTGGTCGGGATCAATATTCGGCTCTCGATCACCCAGATGCTCTCGCAGCTTCTCAGCTTCCTCCTGCTATCGATCCAGGCGTTCAGCGGCTTGCTCGGTTTGATAGGGCTCACCTACATCGGCGCTACGATGAACACTATCGCCGCCTCATATCTCCGGCGGATTCCCAGCCGGGAGACGGTCGAGTATCGTAAAGGCCGGGGAGTGCTGCCTACGCTCCGTGAGGCGATGCAGAAACGCAGCCGCGCCCATGCGCTCTGGATTCACTGGCTCAGCATGGCGATCGTGGTCTTGTTCGGCTTCCATATACCGTATCTCCGTCGTGTTGTCGGAATGCCTGACAACCTGGTGTTTCTCTACATGCTGGTAGGCGGCGTGGCGTCAATTCTCTCCGGAGTCGCGCTCAAACCGTTCGCAGACACCTTCGGAGACCGCCCGGTTGTGGTTCTCGCAAGCATCGCGACCATCATAATTGCGGTTGTCTGGGCTGTCCTGCCCGGCGACCTGCCCTACCATTTCTACTATGCGATGGGGTTCGCAACCTTCTTCCTCTATAAGCTGTTACTGATCGTGCAGAACAGCGTCTTCGTGAAGTCGGTTCCGGAACACGAACGAATCAGCTACTCAGCGATGGCACAGTTCTTCACGGCGGTAGGCGCGTTGCTCGTGGGGCTGATCGGCGGTGGGCTCGCGGATCTGATTGCAGCTTTTCGGCCGCCCGGTCTGCATATGTTCAGTCTGACCTATCTGCTGCTGGTACTGATTGCCGGGTTGAATCTCTACTTCGGTGTCGTAATGCGCCGGCACGGCAGCCTTTCCCTCCGAGAAAGCACCGCGATTCTGCTCTCGGCCCGAAACCTGAAGGCCTTTCTCGATGTCCATCAACTCGAGACGAGCGAAGACCCGGTCAAACGGGAGACGACCCTGCTGTCCCTCGAACGCAGCAGCACCCTCGTAGCGACCGATGAGCTCGGCAAACGCCTTCGCTCGCCGCGTGTCGCCGACCGTGAGCGTACGCTCAGGGCGCTGTATCGCTACCCACGCCCGGAGCTGTTGGACCAGATCATCGACGAAGCGCGTGACGCAGACTCCTACACCCAGCGAGCGGCGATCTTCGCCCTCGGAGCGTATCCTGGCCCCCGAGCTCGATCTGTCCTGCGCGAGCTCGTCACGGAGCCGGAAATCGAAACCAGCGCAGTGGCGTTGAAGTCGCTCGCTCGTACCGGATCGCGGGCGGAGCTCGATGCAGTGCGCAGCCTTCTCGCCGGCCCGCCGCTCCCGGTTGAGGCGGAGCTGGACCTGGTTGTGGCTGTTTCGATTATGGACGTGGGGGGTGAATGGTTTGAGCAGGTCTTTCACATTGCCGCGCGCCGACCGGGTGCCCGCTACCGGCAAGCCGTCTACTCGATCGCGGCCCGAACTCTGGAACCGGACACCGCTCTTCCGGAGTTGTTCTATCTGGAGAACCAGGAGCTCGGTCGGGGATTCGAAGAGTTGCTCGAGGAAGCACGTCACTTCTCGCTGATAGACCGCCGGGCCGCCGCCTTGTTAGAGCGCTACCATACCGCCGCCCACCGGGAGTGCAGGCAACTACTGCGCGAAATGGTATCTGCGCTTTCCGCGCCTCCTCTTGGGGCTCAGGCCGGGCCTGCAGAACTCGCAGACCCGGCGCGGAATGGTAGCCACAGCCTACGTGCCGCGCTGGCTGCCGAGTACCCACCGTTTACCGACGCGTCCGACACTATCGCCGGGCTCTACTTCCTGTACTACCTCCTGGAACGCGATCACTGAGACCCGACAACGGCACCCGCACGCAAAACGGCGCTGACAGGCGCATAGTTAGGAAACTGTTCGGAATCGATGAAGAATACCTCACCACGATGCTTCCAGGTTTCCCCGACCGCCAGGTCGAGCAAGTCCACCTTACCGTTCTTCTGGGCCTCGAGCTCATTCTCAGCCAGATAGTGCGCTATCTCGACCGTTTCGGTCTCACGATTCAGGCTTCCCCAAATCGGTCTTGACGGGTCCGCAAAGAGCACATCAACCTGACCGCGCAACGCCGCAATCACGATATCGTGCAGGTCGACACTCCCCTGATTACGACCGAGTTCGCGGTTGAACCGCTCCAGCGCATGTTCCAGTTCCGCGGTTACCTGCGACGACACAACCTCCCAGGCACGGTCGTGGAGTTGCTGCGGATCCATACGCTCCGGGCTTCCCTGCACGTAGTGCTCGTGGATCTGGGCATAGGCGCTCTGCTTGCGGTAGAGTCCTACAAGATACTCCACACCGGCCAGCACCAACCGCAGCCCCGACTCAGCCAGCCGCGAACGCACCGCGTTGTCGATCTGCTCGAAAAACTCCAGCTGATACTTCTTGTTTTGTTCTTCTCCGGTATAATGCCCATGAGCAGCGGTTCCCGGTGCTTTGCCCGTGCCGGTGCCCGAGGTATGGGCCTTTAAGCTCCGTTCATACTCCAGTGGCTTGAGGTAATCATCCAAGGACCTCGGCACGCCGTTGAGCCGAACCGGGACGAATGAAAACCGGCTGGCTTCGTACAGTCGCACTTCCTTGAGGTTCAAAGCCAAGACGGCAAATCTACCGTCGGCCCGGTGCAACTGTAGCAGCGGAGTCAGGGCGAATCGGTCACCGACCCGACACACGCGCATCGGACGCGCCGGCAAGCTGTAGGTCTGATACAGATCCGGACTGATATAGACCGCGAATCCGCGTGCGCCCCCCTGCCACGGAGCCGGGCGCTCCAAGTCATGGTACAGCGAACCAAGGAGCTCACGCACCTCGGCAGCGCGGAAACCCTGCGATTGGAGGATCTCTTCAACCTCCCGGACCGCATTCTTAAGGCTGATGGTGTTCTCAGTTTCACGCTTGGTACTGTGCTCCAGCGGCAGGACTATCGAAACACACGGGCCCTGTGTGCTGCGTCCAACCACGTCCAATGCCTCGGCAATCGAAAACTGCGGCATGCGGTACCTCCTCACGTGTGTCTTAAATGCTCGCTATCTAGCATGCCGCGATAATACCGGTTCCGTCAAGCTAATCGGGCTGCGACGCAAAATGGATTGACGGTGCCGTTTTTTTCGGTCATCATGAGAGCCCAATCGTCATAAAGGGCCCATAGCTCAGTTGGTTAGAGCAGCGGACTCATAATCCGTGGGTCGTGGGTTCAAGTCCCACTGGGCCCAAGCCTCATCTTTCGGCCTGGGGCACTCCCGGCCCAAAGGCCGGGCTATCGCCATGGTTGGCGGCTACGACGCCCGGTTGGGGTGCTCCCGCCCGAACACCGAGCGACCGAGCGCTTTCTGAGTTTCTATTCGCAGGTGATCGGCCGCGCGGCGGAAGGCCTGCTCGCGCGCCTGAGAGAACGCCTCACGCTCCTCCTCCGTGGCGTAGCGCGGCGTATGCACTTCGTCCGACCAGCGCTCGAAGGTCTGGACAGCGTCGTGCACCACAGTCAGCAGACGCCGATACTTCTCGCTGTCGGTAACCGGGGTTTCTTCCATTCGAAACGCCAATACCACCCCACACTTGGTGTAGATGCCGTCGTCGCGCTCCTCGATCTCAGGAAGCTCGGAGCCGAACTTCGGCTGCAGCCGGCGCAGCTCTTCAGCGTTCTCTACCGTCAATACGAGGTCCGCCGGTACCGGCACATAGTCTGTCTTCAGAACACGATACATTACTACCCCCGTGAACCAGTATCAGCAAGCTGACCACAATCCTTGGCATCCGGCCGACACGTGCCTCTGCCGTACAGACCGGATGGGACGCCTGCCCGGTCCCGTGACATCCCCTATTTGCGCCACGGTACGATAATTATCGCACGATTACTACCGTCACGCAAGCATGCGCCAACTTTGGGCCGACCCAGACTGTCTTCTCATTGACGAACTCTCTGATACCGATTTCCCGCCACACAGCCCGCGACGAATCCCGGCAGTCCGTGCTAAGATTGCTCGTCATGAGCTCTACACGTAATCTTCAACAGCGCGCGGTGTATCCGCTCCTCGCAATTCTGGCTATCGGTGCGGTTTTGATCAGCGGGGTTGTGTTCACCTATGCCTCGGCTGCCGGCATCCCGTCTGCGGACGCGCTGCCGCTCGCCACTGCGGCGCTGCTCGCCGGAGCAATCGTTGCAATTGCGGCTACTCTTGCAGTCTATCTGCGTCTTCGGGGCAGTCGACGCTCATTCGCCCGCCTGGCCTCCGCGGTAACGGCGATCGAGGAAGGAGAGCGCGAGTTCGCAGCGGTGTTCGACCCTTCGCATCACCAGGCGCTCGGAGATGTTGCCGCCGCGGTGGACCAGTTCGTTGAGAAGCTCGGCACGATTATCGGCCGCGTAAAGGGCGGCACCTCCGCCGCACGCACAGGCATGACTGAGCTGCGTGAAATACTGTTCAGGACTACCGGAGAGTTGAACCGGATTGCGAGCAGTATCCGAGACACCGAAGATAACATCCGCAGCCAGCGCAGCGGCCTCGACGACTCGGGCGAAGCACTCGCAAGGATCAGTACCAACATCGGCAATCTCAATCACGAGATTTCCGAGCAAACCTCGGCCACGAGCGAGTCGTCCGCCGCGGTCGAGCAGATGATTCAGAGTATCGCCTCGGTCACCGACCACACCGAGCATCTCGGACAGGAGTTCAACGGGCTTGTCTCCACCGCGGAACAAGGCAAGCAGGAGCTTGCAACGGTGACAGGCGAGATCAAACAGATCGCCGAACAGTCGAAAACCCTGCTCGAGGCAAACTCGGTGATCCTGCATATCGCTGCGCAGACCAACTTGCTGGCGATGAACGCTGCGATTGAGGCAGCGCACGCCGGGTCAGCCGGGGCGGGGTTTGCGGTAGTCGCCGACGAGATCCGCGAGTTGGCGCAACGCTCTTCGGGTCAGGCCGGACAGACTGCGCGCGAGCTCAAAGAGATTAAGAATCGCATCGACGAAATGGTACGCTCGTTTGACCGCACCGAGAAGGCGTTCGAGCGGGTCCTGAGCGGCATCCATTCGGCCAACGACCTGCAGTGCCACATTAAGAACGCTATGGTAGAGCAACGTGAGGGTAGCTCACAGACACTCTCGGCGCTCGAAGTGCTCAACAACTCGATACAGGAAATCCAAGGGCGCTCGGACGCGATCGACCGCGAGGCATCACAAACGCGTGAAGGGTTTGCCGGTTTACAGCGATTCACCGCCGAGATCGAAGAGAAGTCGACAGGCATTAGCGCAGCCGCTGAGACCTTGCGAACCGCGCTCGAGCGCGCCGCCGGTTTGGCGATGCACAACGAAGAGCAGATCCATCAGCTTTCCAAGACCGTGGATAAGCTCCAGGCCCATGAGCAGTGGTCACACGAGAACAAAGTCGTTTCCTGGACCGACGATCTGTCGGTATCGGTGCGTACCTTCAACACGCATCACCAGAACATCATCAGGATGCTCAACGAGCTCTACGATGCGGTAAAGAACGAACGCGGCCGGCTTACGGTGGGGCCTATTCTCGATCGCCTGACCGAGTATGCCGGCTATCATTTCGGGTGCGAGGAACGGGCATTCGAGCATTTCGGCTACCCGGAATGCGAGCACCACAAAGAGCAACACGCCGAGCTCGTGCAGCGTGTCGGCAAGCTCCGCGAGGAGTATGAGCACGGCAGTACCACCGTGGTGCTCGACACCCTGCAACTGCTGCGTAGCTGGCTCCTCGAGCACATCAAGCAGTGCGACAAGCGCTATCGAAGCTTCTTTGCGAACAAGCCGGTGGATGAGTTCTTTGAGAAGACCGACACCACAAGCAAAGCCGGGACCGGGTCGCAGGAAGCAAAGCAAACAGATAGCGCAGCAAACAGATAGCGCAGCAGGCAATGCCGCGTCACGGTTGACCGGTCGGCGGGAGCATTCCCGCCGACTCGATCAATCGCAACCACCCCGCAGGAGGCCCGATCGCCACCTTCACCTCCTCATCGCTCACAGGGTGCGCGAAGCGCAGCACAGCCGACCGCAGAAACAACTCGCGCGTGCCGAGGTGATCCTCGATTACGTGGTTGAAGCGGCGGTGCCCGTAACGACGGTCGCCGATGATCGGCGTACCGAGCTTGCGGGTATGCCGGCGGGCCTGGTGTTGGCGGCCGGTCACCAGCTCCAGCTCGAGCAGGCTTACGATCGCGTCCTGTTCCGAAAGCGACTCCAGGTGCAGGCGACCGCTGTCGAGTACGCGATAGCGGGTGAGCGCGTCGGTAGTCCCTCTGCGGCCCTGACGCTTCTGAAGCGGATGATCGATCTCACCGGCGTCCTCATCGGGCCTGCCATGCACCAACGCCATGTAACGTTTGTCCACCTCCCGCGAGCGAAACAACCGCGAGAGCTGTCCCGCCACTACCGCGTCGCGTGCAAACGCGATGAGTCCGGAGGTCTTGCGATCGAGCCGATGCACCGTGAAGAAACGCTGGTGGTAGGTCTTCTGAAGAATCCCCACACAAGTCGGCTCGTGGCGCTCGAACTCGTTCTGATGAACCATGAGCTCCGCCGGTTTATCGAGGACGACGAGATACTCGTCCTCGAACACAACGCGCAGACCGTGCTCTAGTTCGGCAGTCACGGTCTCAGTGTACCCTAGATTCGGCCAAGACCCACTGTTTTACCGCGCGGGCAAGCTCACGCGCCCGCTCCTTCGCCAGCTCGATATCTGTCTCGCGCGGACGTCCTTTGAACTCCACCGGCTCGATAAACCGCCAGTTCATCTTGAGCCGCCCATTGATCTCATCCAGCTCGCGCTGTGCACCACCGGACCAGCCGTACGACCCGAAGCGAAGACAGATACGATTCTGTATCCTCTTCTTGCCGAGCTCGTCGACCACGGCCGCCATGGGAGGAAACATCTTGTACTCGTAGGTGGGCGTACCGAGCACCACTCCCGAGCTCTTCAGCACGGACTCGAGCACAAAACTCAGACCGCTCTCCGGCACCCGATGCACGTGGGTTGGGACGCCCTCGGCCTCAATGGCGTCGACCACCGGTCTGACCATCTGCTCGGTCATGCCGTACATGCTACCCCAGATCACGGCGACTTCCGGTCTGGCCGGCCCTTCAGCGTAGCTTGACAACCGTTTGTAGTCGCGGATGACGCGGTGGGGATCCCGCCGCCAGACAATGCCGTGCCCCGGAGCAATGATGCGCACATCCAGGGCATCGACCTTTTCTATTGCCTTTTTAGTTGGGGCCGAATAGGCGGTTACGATGTTGGCGTAGTAGCGCTCCATTTCGCGCTCAAAAAACTCGATATGCTCTTCCTGAAGCGTGTCGTCGTACGGAGCATCGTCCGACACGGCGCCGAACGAACCGAATGCGTCGCAGGGGAAGAGCGTCTTACTCTTGGTGTCGTAGGTTGCCATCGTCTCCGGCCAATGCACGTTCGGGATATCCTCGAACGCCAAAACCCGGCCATTGCCGAGATCGAGCGTATCGCCCGATTTGACCGTCTGCACGTTGTCCACAATACCGTAGAACGCCTCGAGCAACGGCTTCGCGCGTTCGCTGCAATATACGGTGAACTGCGGTCGTAGCGTACGGAAGGCCTCAAGCCAGCCGGAATGGTCGGGTTCCATGTGATTGATTACGACGTAGTCGATGTCCTCGAGCCTGACCTGCATCTGATCCAGCTGCGCAAAGAGAGTCTCCGGGACGCCGTCCCAGTTGCAGACCCCGTCGATAATGGCACACTTCTCGCCTTTTACGACATAAGAGTTCAGCGCGACCCCGTTCGGGATCGGCCAAAAGCCCTCGAATAAGATGTCATGCACGTTGGCCGACAGTCGGTACACGCCGTCGGTAACTTGTGTAGTTTTCATAGCGGTTTCCTCACTTGGGGTTGAGAATAATGCCACCGGGCCAACTTTGCAAGAACAACACCCGGTCGACCGGGACCCGCACACATGCATCTGGTGCCGGTAAAGGGTTATGCGCTACATTAGGAACGTTGTGCTAAGCTCACAGATGCCTGTCCTGCACCGGCACAGAACCATGCCGCTCGTTCTTGCGGTGTTCGCGCTCCTCGTCTTGCCGGCTGCGCGCCCGGCCGTCGCCGGCCAGGCACGCCCGGTTTATCTGGATCACCCCGCGGAGGTGATGTTGCCGGTCGGCTACGAATCGGGGCTGAGCTACCCTGTCTTTGTGGTGTTGCCTCCCACCGGGTCACGGGCTTCGCAGATGGCGCGGCGCATGGGACTCGACCCGGAACGCCAACGCGAGTTCATTCTCGTCTTCCCGCCCGGCCGACCGTTACGAAGCGAGTATCTGCCTGATTTCGTGCGGTTCGTCGAATGGTATGAAGAGCGGCTTTTCGCCGATCTGGATCGAGTCTTCGATACCTACAGCGCCAATCCCTCCGAGGTGTATCTGGGAGGATACTCGCTCGGAGGCGATCTGAGCTGGGCGCTGTCGGCACGCAACCCGGATCGGTTCGCGGGTGCGGTGATGGCCGGGACCCGCACTTCATACCCCATAAACCAAACGGCTCTCGATAAGATGCGCGAGAGCGGGTTCCGGGCGGCGTTCTTGATCGGCGACCGTGAGGCCCGCGCCCGTTACGACGGCATCAACTACGTGCATTCGCGCCTACAGCGCGCCGGCGTTGAGACGCACTACGGCGAGTATTCCGGCGGCCACGTCATGCCGCCCACCGACCGGATCCGGACCAAGATTGCGTACGTCACCGAGGTCGAGAATCTGCCGAGCGAAACCGCGCCGGTCGCGGCTGGGAGGCCTGCCGCCGAACGCAGACCGGATCGTCCCAGGCCGGGGCGCGAACCGCAGCCGATACCAAGCGAAATCCTGGTGCACCATCTCACGCGACCCAGCAGCGATCGCGTAGGACTCCGCGTCGGGCTTCCGGCGGAGGTCGGCGGCGACGGCTGGCAGTCCGCGCGTGACAACGAGCTGCAACTGCGGATCGAGTGGCCGTGGTCGCGTTACTATCTGCGAAGCGTAGCCGGCTATACCGGAAGCCGGGTGTCCACCGGCCTGCGCCACCGGCGGATCAGTCAGGATCTTGTGTTCGGCATCGGCTCCGAAAGCGGCTCGCCCGACACAAACGGCTTTTTCGGCGCCGGAATCGGATGGGACTGGTTGCGCACATTTGACGACGACGATGCGGCGCTACGGCAGCTCGAGCTCCTATTCGTGCGTGGAGACCGTAACCTGGGCTGGATCCCGAGCCGCTGGCACGGGGATGAGCGCGTTGATTCGCTGTTGACGCTGCGCTACATCGTCCCGCGTGGCATCACCCATGAGTATGTAGCCGCGCAGGTTCTTAACCTGCGGGCCCAGTATCTGCTGAGGCTGGGCGAGCTAGTGGTGGTCGACGCCGGGGTGGGAAGCTATGCTGTGCAGAACCGCTCGATCTCGGGCACCCGGGAGCTTGCCGACGCTCTCGATCACCGTCTGGAATGGGAGCTTGGCTTCGGATTTCGCGCTCCGGCGCCGTTTCTCTGGCGGGTAAGTCACCGTGGAACCGCTGAGCGACCGGTAGACGGCGCACAGTTTGAGTATCGCCCCGCATGGCGGCTGACGCTGGAGTACAGCTTCTAAGGTTTAGCGCACTGCGTCGACGATCAATACGAACGAGCGTTCGGGATCAAACGCCGCGCGCTCAAAACCGCCATAGCACGCGCTGAGATTGAAACCCTCCTCCTCGAGCGTTGTGCGCAGAGCCGCGGACGGGATGCGCCGCAGCAGTGTTTCGTGCCACTCGCGTTCGAGCAAGCGTCCGTCCTCTCCCGCAACTTCTGCAGCCGATGAGCGTATCTCGAGCTCCACCGCGAAGCGCACGAATGCCGGGTCGGACGCCGGCAGATAACGCCGTCGCATGGTCGCCGAAACCTGACCGCCCGTGCCGGTGAGCGTAGGGAGCTCAAAATGCTCCGCATACGGTATGCGGTCGAAGTTGAGAACCTGAATCAGGACAACGCCGCCCGGCGGGAGGAGCGAGGCGGTCTCCCGGATCGCCACCCGGATGGCGTTGGATTCGGTAAGGTGGGCTAAGGTGTTGCCGATACAGTACACCCCTTGAACCGGCGAGCTGCACAGCGCGTTGATCTGCTCGAAACCGGCCGTCAGTATACGGAGACGCCGCCGCTCCTGGTCCGCCAGGGCAGCGATCTTGCGCTGAGCGCGCTCTGCCATGGCAGCGCTCGGCTCCAGCACGGTAACGCGGAACCCGTCTCGGCCGAGTGCAAGCGCGTAGCTTCCGGTGCCGCCGCCGACGTCTACCAGGTGGGAAGAGTTCTGGAAACGGTCGCGCAGGAAGGCGCAAACGGCCGGCTCGGGTGGAAACAGGAGGTCATAGTACTCAGCAAGCAGATCGTAGAACTGCATTACCCGTTATCCTAAATTTTTCGATCATGTTTATCCAGCGCACGCACACGACCGACGGCGAAACAAGTATCTTGTCACAAGGAGGAAGATCAAGATGCGATACTCCAACAACATGCGCCGGGTGGCGCTATGGTCGCTGATCCTGGCAATCGCACTGGCTCCGGCGGCATCTCTGCTTGCGCGAGGCAGCGGCGAGGATAGCGACGATGCAAACCAACAGGACAACGAGCGCGGCTTCACCGTACATTCCGGTCAGGTGCCGCTTGAGATAGACTACCTCACTGCGGAGGAAGCAGACGCGCAAGGGTATCAGGCGGCGACGCTTGCCGGGGGCTGCTTCTGGTGCATGGAACCCCCGTACACCGATCTCGAGGGCGTGATCGAGGTCACGGTCGGCTTTAGCGGCGGTCATCTCGAGCACCCCCGCTATCGGCAGGTAGTGGGGGGAGGCACCGGGCACCTCGAAGTAGTGCAGGTGATTTACGACCCCGAGCTCATCAGCTACGATGAGATCCTCGATATCTTCTGGGTCAATATCGATCCACTCGACGACGGCGGTCAGTTCTGCGACCGGGGCGAGATGTACCAGAGCGCGATCTTCTACCACAACGACGAGCAGCGCAGCGCCGCCCAGGCGTCCAAAGCCGCTCTGGAGGACCGCTTCGAGGACGCCATCGTCACCGAGATACGCGAGTACGAGGCGTTCTATCCGGCTGAGAAACAGCATCAGGGGTATGCCCGCAAGAACCCCGTGCGGTACAATTTCTATCGCACCCAATGCGGCCGAGACGCCCGTTTGTCCCAGCTCTGGGATGACTGACGCGGCGCTCGGCGGGGCACGCGGCGGTTTTACGTCTCCATGCGCGCCGTGCCGCGGAAGCGATTAACACTCACGTGGGTAGCGGTACAGCCTGCCGTCCGGATCTCGCAGCACGTAGTAGCCGGCTTCGACTGCCTGCACTGCCGTTTCAAGATTGAGCTTTGAAGCTGCGCCGGGTAGGTCGAGCGCATAAACCGGTAGTGAGAGCCCTGAGATGCACCGCCTCAGCTCGCGCATCAGCGCCAAACCGCGCTCGATGGGTACGCGGAAATGCGAAGTGCCGGCTGCGAGGTCGGTCTGGAAAAGGTAGTACGGTTTTATCCGGGCACGTGCCAGACCCCGAAACAGCTCGATCAGTGTTTCGAGCTCGTCGTTCACCCCTCGAAGCAGCACACTTTGGTTCAAGACCGGCACGCCGCAGCGCTGCAGGAGAGCCGTCGCCGCCCGAAACTCCGCGGTCAGCTCACGCGGATGGTTTACCTGCGTTACCAACCACAGGCCGCTATAGCCACCGAGGATATGCGCAAGCGGCTCCGTAATCCGGTTCGGCATCACGACCGGTATTCGCGTGCAGACCCGGACGACATAATCGGAGTTTACAGCGTACAGCTTTGCAATCAACTCTTCGATAGCGGAATCCTCGAGAGTCAACGGATCGCCCCCCGAGAGCAGAACCTCCCTAACCTCCGGGTGCCGAGCCAGATAGGCGAGCGTCGCCTGCAACTGAGCCGGACTAAGCTCGCCGGTACCGCGCGCGGTGAAATGGCGCCTGAAGCAGTGGCGGCAGTAGGTGGCACAGCGATCGGTCACCAACAGGAGAACCCGATCGAGATAGCGGTGTATAAGTCGCTCGGTGGGCTGATGCGCCTGATCGTGCAGCGGATCCTCAGTCTCCTCAGGCGTGCAGTGCCGTTCGAGAGCCTGCGGCATGAACTGAGCTGCAATCGGATCGCACGCAGGGTCTCGCGAGCGGGCTAGCGCGGCGTAGTAGCGAGTCACCTGCTCACGGTATGGCTCCTGATCGGTGCAACTGGTGCGATTGGTGGGATCAGTGCTCGAATCCATCATGCCTCTGCACTGCCATGGTCGCGGTAATCGTCACTGTTCAGCCGGGCAGTTGAGGAAGCGCACCGGTATCCCGGTGTCTTCGAGCCCTACCCAAACGAGATGGTACGGAGAGGTTAGAGCCTGCGTAACCATTTCGTCCGCTCCGGGCTCACGTCGATCTATCTCCACAACTAACTCGTCCGCCGCCCGGCGTACCGAGCGTATCGTTACCGCGTAACCGCCGGTAGGTTGCTGCCCCATGAAAACGGCCAGCACGAGCCCCCGGTCGAACCGCAGCTCAGGTGGATCGGGGATAGTGCTCCGCGGGCTGTGCAGCCGGCGCCACAGGCCCCTAAACTCCTCTTCGTCGGAGACTGCCGCGCACTCCGCGACGGTATAGCCTGAGTTGCTACCGCGTTCGATCGTCTCGAACTCCATCTCTCGTCCCAAGGGGATCTCATCGCCGGCGTTCTCGCCGGCGCTTGCGTCGTTGAGCTCCGGCGTGACCGCAATGCACCCGGCACCCAGCAGCACGAGCGCCGTGCCGATAATCAGCTTCATCGTCGCTGGTACTATGGCACAGTTTTCGCCCTTCGTCATGGCCCTTCCGAAAGCGCGCATATCCATGCTACAAGGATACCGCAACAATGCGCCGACTCTGCTTATACGCGCGGAAGATCCACAATATCGAGGAGGTTCGCGATTATGCCTAGTAGCCGAGAGTCTCAATCAGATCCGCGCAGTCAGGCCGCCCGGAAGACCGAGCAGCGAGCATCCCAGTCGCTCCCAGGCCCCGCCTTCAGCTCCCACCGGCCCCGGCGCTTGCGTCGCACCGCGGGTATTCGCCGTATGGTACGGGAGACGCAGTTGACAGTCGAGCATCTCATCTACCCCTTGTTCGTAGAGGAGGGGATCAGCGAGGCTCGCCCGATCGACTCAATGCCGGGAGTGTCCCGACTCTCCCCTGCGATCGCGGCCGAAAAAGCCGCCCACGCTCACGAGCTTGGTATCCCGTCGGTGCTGCTGTTCGGTATTCCGGAGCACAAGGATGCGCGTGGAAGCGAGAGTTTTGCGGCCGACGGCGTTGTGCAGCAGGCGGTGCGTTCCATCAAGGAGCGTGTGCCCGAGATCGTGGTAATAACCGACGTTTGCCTGTGTGAGTACAGCGACCATGGGCACTGCGGCGTGCTCAACAGGGATCGTGAGCCGCATCCGAACGCCTCGCTTCCGAACGATTATCTGCTGAACGACGAGACGCTTGCGGTTCTTCAGCAGATTGCGCTCTCTCACGCCGGTGCGGGTGCCGAGATCGTGGCACCGTCGGGGATGATCGACGGGATGGTCGGGGCCATCCGGAGCACGCTCGATCAACACGGATTCACCGAATGCAGTATCATGTCGTATGCGATTAAGTACGCCTCGGCGTTTTACGGTCCGTTTCGAGAAGCTGCGGACGGTGCGCCGCGCTTCGGTGACCGCCGCACGCATCAGATGGACCCCGGCAATGCACGTGAGGCGGTGCGCGAAGCCGAGCTCGACCGCCGCGAGGGCGCGGATTTCCTGATGGTGAAGCCGGCGCTTGCTTATCTCGACGTGCTCTATAGGATCAAGACGGAGATTCCCGAGCTGCCGCTGGTGGCCTACAATGTCAGCGGGGAGTTCAGCATGCTGCGTGCCGCCGGCGATGCCGGCTACCTGGATGCCGCGGCTGCGCAGTGGGAGGTGTTGACCGCTATCAGGCGTGCGGGAGCGGATCTCATCATCACCTATGCCGCTCCCGAGATCGCAGAGATGCTCCTCACCCACGGCTGAGGGCTTGGCAAGCCACCTTGCCTGACGCCTGCCCTGCGGCCTGCCGTAACCCACAGCGAAGCTGTGCCGGCATCTTGAACACGCCCGTCCGGTCGGCGTATACTGTGGTTGTATGAGCGCGGATGACCGCAGCACAGGACACTCGATGGGGCAGCCCTTCCCCAAGAACCTAACCGGCTACTTCCTGATCTCCAGCACCGATCTGAGCGACCCCAACTTCTACCGCACTGTGGTTCTGATTGTCGAGCACAACGAGGACGGCGCTTTCGGCCTGGTCGTAAACAGACAGTCTGATGTTCGGCTCGGCAATCTGCTCGCGGAGCTTGAGGACACGGCCGCACAGGACGTTCTGGTGCAGATCGGGGGTCCGTTGCAGCAAGAGTACCTGTTCGTCCTGCACGGTGCGTTCCCGGGCTATGAGATCTCCGAGCACGCCACCTACCCGGCCGAAGGGGTAGTGTTCGAACCGGCAACCGAACCGCTGGTGAGCTACCTCACCACCGACTGGGCCGGTCTTCCAGCGGCTCAACGACCGCCGTTGCGCGTCTACGCCGGGTACTCCGGCTGGGGACCGGGCCAGCTGGAGAACGAGCTGCAGCAGGAGGCTTGGTTCGTACACCCTGCCAGCGCGGGCATCGTCTTTCACCCTAACCCTGAGGCAGGGTGGAAGGATGCTCTCGGCGAGAAGGGAGCGTTTTACCGCATTGTTGCCGATACCGGCTATATGCCCTCGATGAACTAAGTTCGGGTGTCATACGGAGCCGCCCAGCGGGTCAGCAGCTGCTCGAGCGTCGCTGCGGTGACCGGCTTGGCGAGATACTCGGCGGCACCGGCCGCCAGCGCGGCTTCGGTGGCTGCACGCGCAGCGCGCTCTGGAGACGCATCTCCATAGCACGGCGTTCACTGACGTCGGAGAACAGACACAGATATCCGATGGTGTCACCACCGACGGACTGCAGGGTCGCCGATGATGCCAGCACCGGAAAACATAGATCGGCGCGCATCAGTCGAAACTCAACCAACGCAGGCTCTTCGGCAGCCGTCTGCGACGAAAGACGCAGAAGCCTGTGTCTTATAACCCCGATCTAGATTGCGACGGCGGCCGGTGAGAGCGCCACCGGGAACATGGGCGGGACGGCCAGAGCTACATGCTCCCGTATCGCGGCCGCCAAAGCCGCCAGCAGCAGCATTGCCTACACCAGGTGTGCATACACCGAGTCCCGGTTCGATTGCGGTGCTGAGTCGATCGGCTGAGGATGAACGCCGGGATCAGCATCAAAGCCAACGCAAACGCCATGTACGCATACGAAGCCGGGCTATTACTATGCACTCGGCTCCAACCGTAGGGCGAGGGCACGAACGCGACGTACAGTGTTCGAATTCCAAGGACGAGCTGCAGGAGCAGGAAGACCGCGGTCGGGAGCCACAACGCGAGCTGAACACCGATTCGTCGGGTCAGGTCATCGCGCTCGGCGAATCGTAACAGATAGAGCGCGAGCAGAAAACAGACTCCTGCGAAAAGCCGGTTTTGAACCGAGTATAGACTCTGGATGAGGGCATAGACACCCAGCCCCGAGAAGACCAAGGCTGCGGTGTACGCTACCAGCGAAAGCGCATTCATTAGCTTTCGATGATTACCTTTCCACCGCAGCGTCTGCGTGAGCGAGCCGTATGCCGGAGGCGAGACAGCCGGCATTGTGCTGCGCGAGGGCAGCCCATTGACACCTCGGACTATATCAAGCGGGCCTGCACGGCCATAATCCCGTCACCCGTTCGCCCCTTTTCCCAGCGAAGCGAAACCGGCGACCCGCATCCTCAGGAGCTTGACAGGCGGCAGATGCGTTCTATACTGACAGCACAGTACAAGCCGGAGGTGATCGGATGAGAGTCCTAATAGCCGATAGTTTTCCCGAACACGCCGTCGAGCGGCTGCGCAGTATCGCCACAGAGGTGCGTTACGAGCCGAAACTTACCGCCGATCAGCTGCCGAGCGCAGTCGGCGACTCCAGCGTGCTGATAGTCCGCTCCACGCGGGTGACCTCCGCCTGTATTACCGCAGGCACCGCTTTGAGCCTGGTCATTCGAGCCGGCGCCGGAGTCAACACCATCGACGTCAGAACTGCGAGCGAGCGCGGTGTGTACGTCGCTAACTGCCCCGGTAAGAACTCGATCGCGGTTGCCGAGTTGGCGCTTGGTTTGATCCTCGCCCTTGACCGGCGAATCGCCGACAACGTAATCGATCTGCGCGCCGGGGCCTGGAACAAGGCCGAGTACTCCAAAGCGGAGGGGGTCTACGGCAAGCGCCTCGGCGTTGTGGGGGTGGGCCAAATTGGGATCGAGCTGATCAAGCGGGCGCAGGCCTGCGGCCTGCAGGTTGAAGCCTGGTCACGCTCACTCAGCGCCGAGCGCGCTTCCGAGCTTGGGGTGCGCTACTGTGACGCGCTGGAAGACCTAGTTGAGCGCTGCGACATCCTTTCAATCCATCTGGCCCTCAACGACGATACCCGCGGTCTGATTTCGGCCGATCTGATCGACCGCATGCGCCCCGGAACGATTCTGATCAATACGGCGCGGGCCGAGGTCGTGGACGAGGACGCGTTGCTCAAAGCGGTCCAGGACGGAAAACTGCGCGTAGGGCTTGACGTGTTCCGGGAGGAGCCTGAAGGCAAAGCCGGCACGGTGGAAACACAGTGGAGCTCGATGGCCGACGCTTATATCACCCACCACATCGGAGCCTCTACTCAGCAGGCGCAGAATGCGGTGGCCGACGAAACGGTCGAGATCGTCCTCGAGTACAAGCGCTCGGGCCGCGTAAGCAACTGGGTCAACCGCTGTCTCTTCACCGAGGCTCGCTGGCAGCTGATCGTACGCCATTACGACCGGCCGGGGGTTCTCGCCAACGTGATGACGATCATCAAGGACGGTTCAATCAACGCCGAGGAAATCGAGAACGTAATCTTCGACGGACGCAAGACTGCGTGCTGCATCATACAGCTCGACGATAAGCCAACCGAGGAGATGCTCGCCCGCATGCGCGAGCGCGAGGATGAGATCATCAGCGTGGAGCTGATTGACCTCCAGATCTAGTAAGCCGTTCAGAACAGCTCGAGCTGCTCAGCGTTGTAGCGTAAGACGTCGAAGAGGCTCGAGGTGCCGTGGCTGCCCGGAAAGTTGATCAGCATCGTGTACCGGCGCCCATCACCACGCAGCGGCTGTCCGTGCGGAATGTGCCAGTTGTCTATGATCAACTCCGGCTCCGCAGCCAGAATCGAAGCCAGCTCCCCTGGTGTCATCTCGGCAGGGCCGAACTCGGCCACCACCTCGAAACCGAGCCATTCGGCGAACCCGCGTTGGTGGAAGTGAGCCGCGACCGGAGTATCCGCAACGCCGGCGGCGTCGGCCGCGCTCAGAAGCTCCTCGGCAAGCTGATCGAGCTTGCGCTTCCATTGCAGAAACTGATCTTCGGTACCCAGCTCCGCGGCGATCGTTTCTACCGCTTCGGCCATAAGCGGCGGCACATTGCTTGTCCTGATGCGAAGAATACGGTCCTCGGAAATGTTGGCCGCCTCGAAGAGGTTCTCCATGAAACCCTCGTATCCGGCCCAGATCAGCAGATCGGCCTCAGCCGCAAACCCGACGTCACGGGGCGCAAAGTCATACTCCGGAGGATGGCGCAACTCCGCCGGTGCCAACACGCGCACTTCCTCGACACCGGCTGCTTCCGCCATCGCACCTACCCATGCGGTGGCCGCGACAACTCGGGTGTTCTCGCCGGCGGCCGCTTCCTCTGTCGCGAGCCCCATGCCCAGGAGCACAACCATCAGTGTCGCCAGCAAATATCGGCCGTACCGCCTCCGGACTCCGGAACACCCGGTATCATAACCCGATGTGAGACCGTTACTCGTCGTCATACCTCTCCTCCTCACTTCGCTGAAAGATCGGATCATCTCCCGCGCGTCACCACGGCCGAGAGGCCGAGAATGGCGCTCGAGACGGCCGCCGAGCTCGCGCCGATCGGCAGATTGAAACGCACGGCGACCAAAAACCCGCCGGCGCAGGCGATCACGCCGAACACCGACGAGAGTACCAGCGCCGAGCCGAAGCCGCGCGCAAATCGCAGCGCCGCCATGCCGGGGAGCAGGATGATCGCATCCACGAGCAGGGCACCGACCAAACGGAGCGCCAGCGCAACGGCCGCTCCCAGCAAGAGAAACAGGCCTGCAACGACCGCCTGCACCGGCACACCCAGTGACAGCGCCAGGTCACGGTCAAGCAGCACCGCCTGAATCTCGCGGTACCCAATTACGAACGCGAGCACCACTGCAAGCCCCAGCACCACGACCAGAACGACGTCGAGCCGGCGCAGCATCAGGATGTTTCCGGCGAAGATCCCGAACACGTCCATCGCCGGCACCCCGGCTCGCGCCAACAGCAGAAACGCGCCGGCAAGCGACCCGGTCATAAAGAACCCCGTCATAGAGCTCGCCGAGATCCGAAACCGCTGGCCGAGCATTCCCATCATCACCGAAGCTACCGGCACCAGCACAAAAGCGCCGGCGGTCGCCGAAAACCCCAGACTCATGCCGGCCGCCGCTCCCAGGAGCCCCACGTGCATCAACGTGAACCGCAGTGCCATGAGATGGAGCGACACGATCACTACGCCCAGGGTGGATAGCGTGGCGCCGGCTACCAGCATTCCGATGAACGCGTTGCGGATGACCGGAATCGCGAGCATATCGATCAACGCGCTCATGCGGCACCGCCGTTGGTGAGGTGTATCTCTCGGTCGAACCTCCAGCCCGCTTCGCGGCCATGCGTCACCACCACGGTAGTTATGTTCAGCTGGGCATGCAGGCGCTCGATCAGCTGCACCAAATCGCGCTGGGCCTCCTGATCCAGATATGTCGTGGGCTCGTCCATCAGCAGCAGCCGCGGTCGGCGCGCCAACGCCCGGGCAAGTGCCGCGCGCTGGCGCTGTCCACCGGACAATGCAGCGAGGTCACGCGCGGCCAGCTCGCCCATCCCAACCAGTCCGAGCGTCTCGCGTACCAGCGCGCGGTCTTCGCGCGATGGCCGCCGCAGGAACCGGAACGAACATCCCCAGCGACCGAGCAGCACCGAATCGGCCACCGTGATCGGCAATGCCGGCGGAGCTTGCACTTGCGGAACGTACCCGATGCGCAACCTCACCCAACTGCGGTCGGTCGCGCTATCGAGCCGTCGTCCGAGCACCGCAACTTGACCCGCTGTCGGCACCAGCAATCCCATCGCGATCCGCAGCACGGTTGTCTTGCCCGCGCCGTTAGGCCCAAGCAAGCCCACCAGCTTGCCGCAGTGTATGCGCAGCGAGAGATCGGTCAGCACCGGCCCTTCACCATAACCGGCGCTTACCCCATCCAGCGTGACGGCGTCCTCGTTGTGCGGAGTGACCGTCAGATCAGTGAGAAACGCTGGAGAGCTCACGGTACAGGTCCTCCGTTGCGGTGATACTCAGTTTGCCGACCACCCCGCGTTGTCCGATGAGATTACTCGCCCAGGCGTGCAGCTCGCTGCCGTCGCCGGTGAGGATCAAGAGGTTCAAACAGATCTCGTCATCCAAATGCAGCTGCATGTTGGCGGCGACGCGGAGCGATCGGTATCCGGTGGTGGAGACCCGTCGAAGCCTGGTCCCGTAGCGGTAGACCAGAGTAACCACCCCCGCAACCTGTTGCCTGTCTTTCTCCCGACCGCTGCGGATAACCTCCTGACGGACAAGCGAGCGGATGGTCTCGGAACGGTTGCTGTAGCCCTCGGCGACTGTCAGACGGTCCAGCATCTCGACCAGCGGTTTTTCCATCGAAACCCCGAAACGTACTATCTCACTCATATGGTTCACCTGCGCCTATAGGGGCACCCTGCGGCATAGTAGCACGAATTTAATATCTCATGCTACCGGGATAATGGTATGATACCACCCGAATACAACCAAACCTTCGATTGGAGCAATAAACAGAATGGCTATCGCAAAGCTTTCGCTCGGGAATCGGGTCACGCTTGTGGCTATACTGGTCGCCGCTGCGGCGGCGGGGATGCTGCTCGGACTGTCCGACGATTATCACCTGCCGCAGGAGGCAGGCGTTCTGTTTGCAGCGGTTGGAACGGTGGCGCTCATCGTGCTGATACTCGCAACCCGGTTCCTTCTCACCCGCACTGTGACACTCCCGGTGCGCCGACTCGCCCGCACGATTGACGCAGTCGCCGACGGAGACCTTACCACCCGCGCCGGTTTACGCTCGACCCTGCCGGAGCTCGCTCACTTGGCACATCAATTCGACCAAGGGTTGGTTGCCGGAATGCAGATCACTCTGCTGGGGATGAAAGAGCTGATCGACGCAACCCTGGAGATCAGTGAACAGTTCCGCCGAGAGACCGACCGTTCGCTTCAGCAGACAGCCACGATCAGCAACCGGGCCACCCAGACCGATGAACAGATGAGCAGGCTGAATACACAGATCGAAGAGAGCTCGTCCGGGATCGAACAGCTGACTGCCGGCATCTCCAACCTCGGCGACCAGATCGCGACCCATGCGGCGGCTGTGGACCAGACCTCGAGCGCGGTCGAAGAGATGTCGGCCTCAATCTCAAGCGTAGCCCGGATTGCCACTGAACGACGTGAAGCGACCGGAACTCTGATGACCACCACCGAGCGTGGAGGTGAGCACGTTCGCGCCATGACCGCGGTCATGGAAGAGGTTTCCTCCGGTTTGAACGAGCTCTTCACTATGATTTCGGTGATCAACAATGTGGCGGCGCAGACCAATCTGCTGGCGATGAACGCAGCGATTGAGGCCGCTCACGCCGGAGAGTACGGCCGCGGGTTTGCTGTTGTCGCCGAGGAGATCCGTAGCCTGTCGGAGTCCACAACCGCCCATACCCAGCAGATCACAAAGTCGCTCAAGGAATTCGTTGAGCGGATTCGGCAGGCACACGAGGCCGGGGTACAGACCGGGGGCGTATTCACCCAGATCAAGTCCGAGGTGGAAACCTTCGTATCCGCATTCGGCGAGATCGCTGCAAGCACCGACGAAGTAGCAACAGGGACCGATCAGATGCTTCAAGCGGTCGGCTCGCTGCGACGGATATCGCAGGAGATCAGCGCAGGCTCCGAAGAGATGACGCGCGGTGTTCAGAATGTCAACGAGGCGTTGAGCACGATTCGCGAAGTCTCACACCAGACAGTTTCGCACATAGAGGCATTCAGCTCGGCGGCGCATGAGATTCGCTCGTCCCAGCAGCGCATCGCCGAGATGAGCACCGCGAGCAACCGCCACATGGCGCAGCTGGCGACAGAGTTGAAGTACTTTCGGCTTGAAGCCGGCGACGGCACGAGCCACGAGACCTATGTCTCGGTACTGCGGCACGTCATTCTCGACCACAAGAAACGGCTGATGGGTGCCCGGCTGTTGCTTGACGGACGCGTGCCGGTTGCCAACCTGCCCGAGAAGAACCGCGGAAGCGACTGTCCACTCGGTAATCTGATCATGGTGATGGCCAAGGAGCGCGCCGATGACGGCTCCCTCGCCGCGCTCACGGAGCTCCACGATCGCTTCCACGAGACCTATAATCGTCTGATCGATGCGTATCACGACCAGAACCGCGAGCTCCGTGAACAGGAGTACCAGGCCCTAGATACGATCTGGAAGCAGCTGATTGAGTACCGTGAAACGATCAACGAGATCATACGAGGAGTGCAAGCGGAACCGTCGTGAGCCGGTTTTGCTCACCGGCGGCCACCACTACTTTCCCAAACGCCGCATGATCTCACGATACGCGGCCTCGTGATCGTCGCAATCGGCGAGTACCTGCTCGGTCTCGCATCCGATCTCGGCAACCTCGAGCTCGGCGTGATAACGCACGCCGGCCGCCGCCAGCACCGGCACCGCTCGCCGGCTGAGCACCGCGGTCCTCAGACGCCTCAACCCCAGGCGACACAGCAGCAGCGCCGCCGCCCGGCCGACCACCTTGTCCTCCACCGCGAGATCTTCGAGCCGATAACCTGAGTTGTGGAGCCACTGTTCGAGCTCGTAGAGCGGCTTCAACCACCCCGCTCTCGAGCTGAACAGTAGCGTCTCGTTCTCGGTTATCTCAAGCGTATGCTCCGGGTCCTGCATCGGCCTCTCTGTTCACCTACAAACTCCGCGGCGCTCATCAACATTCCGTCGCGCGCAGGTCACGCTATCGGTCGGCCTCACTTATCGGCCTCGGTCAGCCCGCGTACGAACGCCTTCTGCATTCCGATCACGATGATGATCGTCGGGACCATCGAAAGGATCGTCATCGCCATAACTACGTGCCAGTCGGCCTGGTGGTCGCCGGTAGCAAGCATGCGCGCAATACCGATCATCAGCGTGTAGAACCGCCGCTGCGTGGTGACCAACAACGGCCAGAGGTACTGATTCCACCCGTAGACGAACTGAATAACAACCAGCGAGGCCATCGGAGTGCGCGACATCGGCACCAAAATCGATCGGAAAAAGCGCATCGCGCTCGCCCCGTCGATCTTGGCAGACTCGATCAGCTGGTCGGGTATCGTCATGAAATACTGCTTGAACAGGAACGTCGCGGTAGCTGAGACCGCCAATGGGAGGATCAGTCCGGTGTATGAGTTCAGTAT
>PUPD01000270.1 GCA_003552985.1 Spirochaetaceae bacterium | reverse complement strand
TCGAGCAGGTGCCGCAAGCGATTGTGGAGCAGCAGAGTACCGAGGTTGACAGCGTCAGCGGGGCGACGGTGACGAGCGAGGCGATCAAAGCCGCAACGGCGGCGGCGCTTGAAGAAGCGGGGTTATAGTCCGCGATTCGACCGCGGAGCGGGGCTGAGGCGCGGCATCCAGCCCCGAACGTGCGGTTCAGGACCGATTCAGGTCAGGAATTCCTATCGTACACAGATGCTTGTCTAATCTCTCGCGCACGGTCTATGATGTGGCCATCATTGTCATGAACACGCGATTACTGTACCTGTTGCTTGTCGTCGCCGCAACGGCCGTTCTTGGTGCCGGGGGATGCGCATTGCTTCCGGAGGCCGCCGAGCCGGAACCTGAGGAACCGGTAGAGACTGTCGAACCGGAGATTCCGGAACCGGATCCAATCGAAGAAGCCTATCAGAGCATAAGCCTGCTGGTTATTGCCGGTGATGCTGACGCTGCGCTCGAAGAGTATCGGCGGGCGGAGGTCGAGGATCCGGATGACCCTGATACGTTGGTGCTGCTCGCGCAGCTATTGACCGCGGCCGGGATGCTGGAAGAGGCTCAGCAAACGCTCGAAGAGGTGCTCGCAGAGGATCCTGATCACGTCGAGGCCTTGTTCCACTCGGCGTTGCTGTCCGGGTTCTGGGGTGATCGCGACCAGCAGGAAGAGCGCCTGCAGCGGCTCGTCGAACGGCATCCTGAAGAGGCGCGCGCGCATGCGGCCCTCGGTGAGTTATACCTGGAGGACGGACGCTACGACCGTGCTCGGGAGGCATTCGACACCAGCCTCGATCACGACGAGGAGGAGTTCGTGGCGCTGCGCGGGCTTGGCAACGTACTCCTACGCCAGGAGGATTACGTTAAAGCCGAGAAAGTTCTCACCCGCGCGATCGAGCGCGAGCCGGAGTTCTCGTTTTCGTATGTAGATCGCAGCCGGGCTCGCCTCCGTAGCGGCGATGCCGTCGGCGCCGAGCGAGACCTGAGCGCGGCGATTGAGCTGGAGCCGGACTATGCCTGGAACTATCTGGACCGCGGAAGACTTCGTGCGCGGCGGGGGCGGTTGGAGAGCGCGAAAGAGGATTTTTCGCGCGCGATCGAGCTGAACCCGGAGATATTCCTGTTCTACGTACATCGGGCTCGCGTGCACGACTCGCTCGAGCAGCTCGAGGAAGCGGTTGAGGATTACCGTACGGCCTTCGAGATGCGGCCGGATTATCATGAGGGTTACGCGCATTTCGCGACCCTGTTGTATCGCGCCGGCGACTATTCCGAGGCGGCGGAGTATTTCGATAAAGCGTATCGGGAGCATCGCGATCTTCACGAGTACATGCTGCTTTCAGGCCTGTCGCGAAAGGAGTCCGGTGAGGAGCAGCAGGCGCGGCGCTACGTGGAGCATAATCTCAGAGGACTCTCGCGTGACCATATATTCCACCAGGTCGCGCGCTTTTATATGACCCCCGCCAACGAGGGAAACCTGTTGCGGCGGGTACAGAATGAGCCTGACCGGTACATTCGTGCCCAGGCCAAGTTCTATGTCGCCGCCCAGTACGATTTACTCGGACGCAGCCGAACCGCACGTGAGCTGTACCACCAGGTAACGGACTACTTGCATACCGGGATGATTGAGGCGCGGTTGGCGAAACACAATCTGGAGCGGTCCAGGTAGCGGAGTATGAAGGGAGTTCAGGAGCTCATCTCCAATCTCGATCGCAGGCGCCCGATAATCATACAGGCGCACGACTTTCCCGATCATGATGCGGTTGCGAGTGCCTATGCGCTCGCGTACCTGCTCGAGCTAAACGAGATCCGCGCGCTCCTCAGTTACGGCGGTGAGATACAGAGTCAATCGCTCAGTGAAGCTATCCGGGTGCTCGAGATCCCGATCGTACCGAGCAGCAAGCTCATGCCCGGTCCGGAGGCCCAGATTATCGTCGTCGATGGGTTCGCCGGTAACAAGAACATGACCGGCCTCCCGGGGGAGATCGTGGGAGTGATCGATCACCACACGCCTCCGACCGATCCAGACTGCCGCTACTGGGATATCCGGGAGCATTACGGGGCGTGCTCCACCATCATCTATGAGTACTACAAGATCGCAACCGCGGAGATGACCAGATCGGTCTCCACGGCACTGCTGATGGGCCTGATGATGGACACCGCCTTCATGACCCGCGGCGTCTCTCAGATCGACCTGGAAGCGTTTTCCACGCTCTTTTTTCAGGGCGACTGGCAGACCGGGAGCCGCCTGCTGAAGAACTCCTTGTCGCTCCGGGATCTCGGGGTGTTTCGCGAAGCGATCAATTCGTGTATTGTGGCCGAAGACTTCTGTTTTCTGCTCATCCAGAAAGAGTGTAGTCCCGAGGTCATGGCTCTCGTGGCCGATTTCTTCCTTGGGCTTCGTGAAGTCCACTTCGTCGTGGTCGTAGCGCCCGACCGCGAAGAGTACCGACTGTCGGTTCGCAGCGAGGACCACGCGCGACCGAGCGACGTCGTGATCAAATTGGCGCTCGAGGGTATCGGGGCCGGCGGCGGACACGTGCATATGGGAGGCGGCAGCATCCCACATGATCTGTTTCCGGGCGAAGAAGGCCTGCGCCGCCGCTTCATGACTGCCCTCGGAATGGACTGAGGCATATGCAGATTACTGAACAAGAGTCGCAGCCGGTCGGTGAGACAATCACCGAACTGCAGCTTGGCGGGCGCCGGTTCACGATTTTGGGCACCGCGCACGTTTCGCGGGCCAGCGTGGATGCGGTGCGCGATCTTATCGGCAGCGAACGACCGGACCGCGTCTGTGTGGAAATCGACGACGGCAGATACCGCTCACTCACCGATCCGGACGCCTGGAGTAAGCTCGATATTTTCCGGATCCTGAAGGAACGCAAAGGCTTTTTGCTGCTCGGAAACCTTGTGCTGGCTTCGTTCCAGAAGCGGCTCGGGCTGGACCTGGGCGTCAAGCCGGGCGCGGAGATGCTGGCGGCAATTGAGGTTGCCGATGAGCACGACATCCCCTACACCTTCTGTGACCGCGAGATCCAGACCACACTGCGACGTGCGTGGCGCGGGTCGAGCCTCTGGGGTAAGAACAAGATGCTCGCCGCGCTGTTGGCTTCGGTTTTCAGCGGTGAAAAGCTTGAGGAGTCAGAAATCGAGGCTCTCAAGAATCAGAACGCGCTCGAGGCCATGATGGAGGAGCTCTCGGTGTATCTGCCGAAGGCGAAGTCGGTGCTGATCGACGAGCGCGATCACTATCTGGCCGCCAACATCTTCAAGAGCTCCGGTGAGCATGTGGTCGCCGTGATCGGCGCGGGGCACCTCCCGGGCGTGGTGCGAAAGCTCAAGCGCTTTGCAGCCGGGGAGGAGCGACCGGACACCGAGGAGCTTGACCGTGTCCCGCCGCCGAAACTCTGGACGCGCGCGCTGCCGTACGTAGTGCCGGCGGTGATCATCGGTCTGATCGGTTACGGGTTTGTCCAGGGCGGTTTTGTGGGCGGTATGCGGTCGCTCGGGACCTGGGTTCTGGTCAACGGTACCCTCTCTGCGATCGGAGCCGCAGCGGCGCTGGCTCATCCGCTGACGGTGGTTGGGTCGTTTCTCGCTGCGCCGTTTACCTCGATGAATCCGACTATTGGCGTCGGCTTCGTCAGCGCGGCGCTGGAAGCGCTGCTACGCAAGCCGCGGGTGGAGGATTTCGAGCGCTTGCAGACCGATATCGCCCGCTTTCGGGGGTTCTTTCGGAATCGCTTCACCCGTATCCTGCTGGTGTTTTTCTTCGCGACAATCGGTAGCGCCGTAGGCACCTTTATCGCTATTCCGATGCTCTTCCCCGGAGCTGCTTAGCCGATCCCCCAAAGACCACGCGAATGCAGTCAGCCAGGCTCGCGACCGCGTTTGCGGATACGCTGCGGGTTTCACCCGGGGCCGGCGGCGGCGCGAAGAAGCGGGTGTAGCCGAGCTCCGCGGCGGTGCGGACACGCCGGTCTACCTGGCGGACCGGGCGCACTTCTCCTGCCAGGCTTAGCTCCCCGCTGACGATGGTTTGCGACGGCACCGGTCTCCCGGTGCGCGCCGAGTACAGGGCGACCGCGAGCGGAAGCTCGACACCTACCTCCGCGATTCGCATGCCGCCGGCAACGTTTACGTAGATATCGTGATCGCTGAAGGTGATTCCGAGATGCCGCTCGAGAACTGCGGCCACGCGTGATACGCGGCCGGAATCGATACGATCGGAAAAAACGCGCGATACGCCGCTCTTGGCGGGGACCGTTAGCGCCTGCAGCTCTACGATCAGGATACGGGTGCCCTCAAAGACCGGTGCAGCGGCGATACCGGCCGGCACATCGCCGTCGCGGCGCACGAGGAAGATCGAGGCGGGGTCGTGCACTTCGCGCAGCCCCCGCTCGTCCATCGCAAACAGTCCGATCTCCTCGATTGCGCCGAAACGATTCTTCGCGGCACGAAGGAAACGCAGCTCGTTGTCGGCGTGGTCGAAATACAGCACCGCGTCGACGATATGTTCGAGGAGCTTGGGGCCGGCGATGCTCCCCTCTTTGGTGACGTGCGCCACCATCAGCAACACCGCCCCGCTGCGGCGCGTCCAGTCGGTGAGCTCCTGCGCGCAGGCACGAACCTGCGTGACACCGCCGGCAATCGCGTCGAGCTCGGCCGCGAACAGCGTCTGAACCGAGTCAACGATCACCAGCTGCGGCCGGTCGGTGTTGAGCAACGCGTCGATTCGGCCGAGCTCGGTCTCGGCGGCTACCTTGATACCGGTGTCGCGCAGCCCAAGCCGGCCTGCGCGCAGGGCGACCTGGCGCGGCGACTCTTCGCCGCTGAGATACAACGTTGGAAGCCCGGCGGCCGCAGCCGCCTGCAGCATCAGCGTCGACTTGCCGATCCCCGGCTCGCCGCCGATCACCACCGCGGCGCCGGGCACGAACCCGCCGCCGAGCACGCGGTCGAGCTCGCCGATGCCGCTCGAGATGCGCTGCTCGAGCTCCTGTTCCAGCTCATCGAGCCACGCCGCATCGGCGGCGTCCGCGGTCCCGGCAGCGCCGGTGGCGTCCACGGCCCGGCCGGCGCCCGCAGCGCCCCCGGCGCCGCGCGCGAGTCCGGACCTGCCGTGGCGCGGTTGATAGACGTTGTACTCGTGAAAACTATTCCAGGTGCCGCACTCGGGGCAGCGGCCGAGCCACTTGAGCGTTTCGTGTCCGCATGTTCCGCAACGATAGCGAGTAGCCGGAGCGCGTGCCATCCAGTGAAATCTGCCTACCGCCGCGCTCAGTAGAGTCGGCGAGCGAGGATCACGCCCTCTATCCCACGGATGTGTTGCAGTCCTTCATCCGAGACCGGCTCGTTGAGATCGATAATGTTATACGCGAGCTCCCCGCGATGGCGGTTGAGGAGGTCCTCGATATTGATCTCTTCGTTCGCGAGAACGTTCGCGATCTGCCCGACCATCTTGGGCACATTGCGATTGGCGACGATCAGGCGACTGACTCCGGGTGCCGGTTCCATATAGCAGTCGGGGAAGTTCACCGCGTTCTTGGTGTTGCCGCGTTCCAGAAACTCGATTATCTGTCGGCAGGCCATCTCGGCGCAGTTGTCCTCCGACTCAGGCGTGCTAGCTCCCAAATGCGGGATAGCGACAACGCCCGGTTTGCCCGCCACGGTGTCGGTAGGAAAGTCTGTGACGTAAGCCCCAACCTCGCGGTCCTCCAACGCCTTTATCAGATCTTCCTCATTGACCAGTCCGTCACGCGAGAAGTTCAGAATTCTCACTCCGTTCTTGCAGTGCTTGAACTGCTCCGCTGAGAGGAGGTTCCGAGTTTCGTCGTTGAGCGGAACATGCAGGCTGATGAAGTCCGAGGCCGCAAGCAACTCTTCAAGCGCATTGGCGCGCTGAATGGAACGCGAAAGCCCCCAGGCAACGTCAACCGAGATGTACGGGTCGTACGCGATTACGTCCATCCCGAGCGCGCGCGAAGCTGCGGCATTGGCCACAAGGGAGCCTATCGCTCCAAGGCCGATCACGCCGAGCGTCTTGTCCATGATCTCCGGCCCGGCAAAGCGCTTCTTCTCGCTCTCGACCATCTTCTTGAGCTCCGAAGCGCCGTCCGCAACCGAGTTCACCCACTGTACGCCCTGAGCGATCTGCCGGGAAGACAGCAGCAGGCCGGCTATGACCAGCTCCTTCACGGCGTTGGCATTGGCTCCGGGAGTGTTGAACACCACGATTCCCTGTTCGGTACAGCGCTCGATCGGGATATTGTTGACACCCGCTCCGGCCCGCGCAATCGCTTTCAGCTGCGGTGGAAACTGCATGTCGTGCATGTTGGCGCTGCGTACCAGGATCGCATCGGCGTCTTCCACGTCGGCGCCGTACTCGTAGGATCGCTCCGCCAGCAGGTTTAATCCAACCGGGGCGATGTTGTTGAGGGTTCTCACTCTAAACATGCTCGTACTCCTTCTCTAACTAAGCGTTCGGAGTTTCCGACTTGTCGGGGTGAACGATTCGCAGGTGCAGCTCCTCCAGCTGCTGCTGATCGACTTCGGTCGGCGAGTCGTCCATCGGTGAAACACCGAGGGTGTTTTTGGGAAACGCGATTACCTCCCGAATCGTGCTCTCGCCGGCCATCAGCATAACCAGGCGGTCCAATCCGGGAGCGATGCCGCCATGCGGGGGTGGGCCGTATTTGAACGCCTCAAGCAGAAACCCGAAGCGACGTTCCGCTTCTTCCAGTGAAAAACCCACAATAGCGAATATTCGCTTCTGAAGCTCAGGATCATGTATCCTGATCGAGCCTGAGGCAAGCTCGAAGCCGTTGCAGACGAGGTCGTAGAGGTCACCTTTAACCGCGCCCGGATCCTGCTCGAGCGTATCCAGGTGCTCTTCGCGCGGCATGCTGAAGAGATGATGCGCGGCATCCCATTTTTGCTCGTCGGCGTTCCATTCGAACAGTGGAAAATCGATGATCCAGCAGAAGCGGAACCGGTCCGGGGAGGCAAGCCCCAGATCCCGGCCGAGCTTGGAGCGCACCGCACCGAGTGCTGTACAGGCTGTCCTCCAGTTGTCGCCCACGAACAGCAGCAGGTCTCCCGGCACCGCACCCAGCTCGTGCATGATGCGATCTGCGATTGCGGTGTAGAAGCGTGATACGCCGCCCTCCAACCCGCCATCGGTGACCTTGACCCAGGCCAGGCCTTTTGCGCCGTATACCTTCGCCTGCTGTTCGAGCTCATCGATCTGCTTGCGCGAATACTGCCCACCGTTGGGTACACGCAACGCCTTGACCACACCGCCCCCGGCAACGGTGTCCTGAAACACCTTGAACTCACCGGCTGCCGCCGTTTCGGAGAGCTCAACGAGCTCGAGCTCGAAGCGCCGATCAGGCTTGTCGCTCCCGAAGCGGTTCATGGCTTCCTCGTAACTGAAGCGTTCGAACGGGACCGGCAGCTCGTAGTGCAACGCGTGCTTGAACACATGGTGCATCAGCCCCTCGATCAGCTCGAACACGTCCTCGCGCGACACGAAGCTCATCTCGATATCTATCTGCGTGTGTTCCGGCTGCCGATCACCGCGGGCATCTTCATCGCGAAAGCAATGCGGAAGCTGAAAATAGCGGTCGAAGCCCGACACCATCAGAATCTGTTTGAAAAGCTGCGGGGATTGCGGCATCGCGTAGAATTTGCCGGGGTGCAGCCGCGACGGGACCAGGAAATCCCGGGCACCTTCCGGGGTCGAGCGAATCATGGTCGGCGTTTCGATCTCGTAGAAGTCCTGCGTGTGCATGTACTCGCGCACCCTGAACATCACTTCGTGGCGCAGCCGTATCTTGCGCTGCATCGTGAACGAACGCAGATCGAGGTAACGGTACTTCAACCGCAGATCTTCGCGTGCGTCACTGCGTTCGTCGATCACGAACGGAAGCGTAGCAGAGCGCGAGAGGACGGCGATCTCCTCGGCAGCAACCTCTATCCGGCCGGTCGCCATCTCGGGGTTGATCATGTTCTCCGGGCGCGGACGAACCACTCCCCGGACCGCAATGCAGTACTCAAACTTCAGCTGTTCGACCTGGTGGCGCGCCTGCTCGGCCGCATCGTCGTCGATGACGACCTGCGTCAGCCCGTAGCGGTCGCGCAGATCAACGAAATGCACGCCTCCGTGATCGCGGTGCCGATGCACCCACCCGTTGAGTACTACTTCGCGTCCGAGATGCTCCTCAGTGAGCTCTCCGCAGGTGACGGTTCGTTTTAGTTGTTCCATTACCCAAAAAACTACCGGATTCAGCCGCGAAGCGCAACTGCCGCCTCGGCAAGGTTCGCCGAGACCCGGGCGTGGCAGCGGGCCGCAGGTCTGAGCCGGCTCAACCCGGGGGCCAGGTCAGCTGTCGGCCGCCGAGGATATGGGCGTGAATGTACTGCACCGACTGCTGCGCTTCCGGACCGGTGTTGAACACAATGCGGTACCCGCGCTCCTCGAGGCCGAGTTGACGCGCGACGCGGGCCACAGCGCCCATGTAGCGGCCCACCGCCGCCGGGTCGGCCTCTGCCAGGTCGGCAAAGCTCTCGAGCCTCTGCTTGGGAATCACAAGCACGTGCGTTGGGGCCTGCGGGTTGATGTCGCGGAACGCCAGCACGTCGTCGTCTTCATGCACGATGTCCGCGGGAATTTCTTTGCGGAGAATCTTGTCGAATAACGTGTCCTCAGCCATGCTACTCCTCCTGCTGTTTCACTCTCAGTGTAATTCGAGTGGCGCCCGGTGGTCGAGGCACCGCCCCCGTCGGGGAGCACGATCGACCGTCATTCGTCGAGACGGGGAAAACTCTTTGAACCGTGCCGCACGGGATGCCGTCACTGAGTCTCGCGGGCCCTGATCCGGCTGAGTATCTGCGCATAGCGGGCCGCGTTTATCGGATAATAGCTGAGAACGATGATACCGGCCAGGAAAAACACGGCCGGGATCGGGCCGATGAGCAGCCGAATCCCCCACTCTGCGAGCTCGGTCTGAACCGGCGCCGGAAGCCCGGGCTGTATCTCCCGATACCCGAACCAGGTCAGAACCCAGCCGCTGAGAGCTATCCCGAAGGCCTGGCCGATCTTGCTGACGAAGGTCCACAGCCCGTAGAATACGCCCTCGCGCCGTTCACCGGTCTCGGCGTAGTCGTACTCCACCACGTCCGGGATCATCGCAAACGGCATAACGTACTGCGTGGCAAACCCGACGCCGGCGATACCCATCAGGATTACCGCGAAGGTCATCCCCAACAGGTGCGCGAAACCGAAGAACACGAGAACCGTGACCGTGAACAGCGCCATACCGAGATTGTAACTGAGCTTCTTGCCGATCCGTTTGGAGATTCGCACCCACACCGGAATGAACACCATCGCCGACAGAAGCAGCATCGGGAGAGCGACCTGGAACCCGCCGGTGTCTCCGAAGATAGCCCCGAAGTAATACAGCATGCTCGCCTGCAGAATGTTGACGCCGGTAACGTGACAGGTCCACGGGATGAGCACGGTGAGAAACGGCTTCATTCGCAGCGCCTCGAGATAGCCGCGCAGCGCATTGGTGGTGGACATCGCGCGCCTGCCGATGCTTTCGCGCACCGCAACCGCCGTGATCAGGAACGTGACGGCCATGATGAGTCCCATCACGATGCCGGCGGCTGCCCAGCCGGTCTCCGCGCCGCCGAATAGCGAGACGATCGGCAACACCAGGATCGCTCCGCAGAAGGTGCCGACGACAGCGAACGACATGCGATAGCCGTTGAGCACCGTCCGTTCGTGGAAATCGGTTGTGATCTCAGGAGTGAGCGCTCCGTACGGGATCAAAAACAGGGTGTAGGCGGTATTCAGCAGGCAGTATACAAGCGCCACGTACACGAACAACATCAGCTGCGTCGGCAACGCCGGAACCGTGAACATAAGCGCCATCATCGCGAGGGTCGTGGCCGCGCCGACTACCATGTAGGGGCGTCGCCGGCCCCAGCGCGTGCTCGTACGATCCGACAAATAGCCGACGGCGGGATCGGTGATCGCGTCCCAGGCCTTTCCGATCATCAGAGCGGTGCCGGCGAGGCCGGCGCGCATCCCCACCGTGTCGGTCAGGTAGAACAGCAGGTAGAATCCCATCATAGTGAAGAAGAGATTCCCCCCAAGATCGCCGATTCCAAAGCCGAGCTTGATCCCGAGCGGCACCCGGGGAGCCGCTTCACCTGGGTTATTCATAGGACTTTCCTGACGCGGCGCGTCTGAGGCCGGCTCCACGGCATTCAGTGCACCCGAGGACATGGATATGCTTGCGCTCACGGCGCTCGAACATTCGCGCCACCACAAAGCCGTCGGCGCTGATCTCGTTGGCGCAGACCGGGCAGATGCGTGGATGCTCGCGATTGGCGGGGTAGCAGTAGCGGCAGCCGAACAGGTGCGCCATGGCGTCCGGTTTATGGCGTGCACTGTGCTCACCCGAGTCGCCGGCACGCTCCCCGTCGCCCGAATAGACGACCGAATGCACCGTTTCGCCGCGCCGCAGCAGGCTCTTACACAGCGGACACGGCCTGAGAACCTCAAACGAGCCGCGGCTGCGGTCGGCCATGCGGTTGGAGAGAAAGTGATAATCGCTCTTGCGCATGCGCATGAGGCTGTAGATCAGGACCGCTACAACCCCTGCGGTAACAACCAGGACAACCGTATGAATCGCTCTCCTCCCTGTACCGATAGTATCCAAGCTGGTTCGCGGTAGGCAAGCACAAATCACTCAAATAGAATGGCAACCGTGCCGTCACTCTATATTGTCGCCGGGCCGATCGGAAATCTGAAGGACATAACTCTGCGTGCGCTGGAGACGCTGCAGGCGGTAGAGGCCGTGCTCTGCGAAGATACGCGCCACACCGGCCGCCTCATGCAGGCGCACGGCATCAAGCGCAGGCTCATCAGCTGTCACGCGCACAATCAGCAGCGCGCCGCCGAACGCGCGCTCGAGCTGCTGAACGAGGGCTTCGACCTCGCCTACCTTAGTGACGCCGGCACGCCGGGGGTGAGCGATCCGGGAGCCCGACTGGTGGCGGTGGTGCGCGCCGCCGGACATCCGGTGATCCCGATTCCCGGCGCATCGGCGCTGACCGCGCTGCTGAGCGTTTCGAGCTTCGGGGGCAAGACGATGGTGTTCGAAGGATTTCTGCCGCGCAAGCGCGGCAAGCGCAGCAAACGCCTCCGCGAACTGCTCGAAGCGCCGGATCAGGGGCAGCAGGTGGTGCTCTACGAGTCACCGCATCGCATCATAGCCGTGCTCGAGGAGATCGTGGAGATTGACCCTGGTCGTCCGGTTTTGCTCGGCAGAGAGATGACGAAGCTGCATGAGGAGTACCTCGAAGGCAGTGCGTTGGAGGTATTGGAGCTGCTCAGAGCCAAAAACTCCCTCAAAGGGGAGTGCAGTTTGCTTGTATCAGCGGCGAAAAAGCACTAAAATAAAGGCTGGACGGTGTCGATAGTACAAGTAACAGGGTACGGGGTTACGTACGAATGAGTATCGAAAGACTGGGCCCAATCGATCCGATTCACAACTACGGTAAAACGGGTCAGGCGGGTCCCAACCAGCGGCAACGAAACAGTGACTCGATCTCGGTTTCAGAAGAGGCCAGGCTCAAGAGCGAGCTATACACCGCTAACGAGGTGGTCAGGTCCTCATCCGATGTGCGTGCCGACCGTGTTCAGGAAGTAAAAAACAAGCTCCAGGACCCCAACTACATCGATGACGTCGTTCTGAATACCGTCGCTGAACGGATCATCGGTCTCTTCGACACGGAGTGAG
>PUPD01000189.1 GCA_003552985.1 Spirochaetaceae bacterium | reverse complement strand
CGGCCGGCTCAAGGCCCTTCACATGGACCGCTATATCGTCCAGCTGCAGTTCCGCTGCCGCAGACTTGATTCCATTGGCCAACACCGCGCCGATACCTTCACGGCGCGAGATAAGCTCAAAGAGCTCGGCCATGCGGTCAGGTTGATTGTACTCAATGGCGAAGTCACTCTTACCGCGCCTATACGCCTCGACCGCGAACCCGGCTAAGTTGCCGGCACTCATGGTATCGATGCCCAACCGGTCGCATATGTCGTTTAACCAGGCCACTTCTTCGAGCGAATCGACAGCGTTAATACCGCCGAGGGCGTATATTGTCTCGAACTCCGGCCCCTCAATCTCCAAACCCGCATGGCGTCCGTGTCGAACAACACTGTGTTTTGTGCAGCGCAGGAAGCATCGAGGGCAGCCCGTTGCGCGCACATCGAAACGCTCATTCATGTATTCGGCCGACAGATTTTCCCACTCTTCGAAACGCCCGCCGGTCCAATAGCGCGTAGGGAAACAACCCTGGCTGTTGGTCAATCTCACCTGCATTGGGGTGCCCAGCTTGCGATACGACTCGCTGACCGGGTTTTCCCGGCCTGCTTTGGCGATCCGTTTGCTAATCTCTTTCAGCAGATCCGAATCAGCAACCGTGCAGGGTGCCTTGCCGCTAAAAACCAAGCCTTTCACATTCTTGGATCCCAGCACGGCTCCGGAGCCTCCTCGGCCGAGACTTCGCCATCGTTCCACTTTGACACACGCGATGACCGCTTGCTGTTCCCCTGCCGGACCTATCGTCAGCGCCACCGAGCCTTCCGGTGCATTCTCCAGCATCGCCTCTTCAGCGCTATAGCAATCCCGTCCCCAGAGCGCTCGTGCATCGACGAACGCGACGCCGTGTTCGTCCAGGCTGAGATACACCGGACTCGGGGCCTTCCCTTCGAGCACTACGGCGTCAACCCCGCAGCCCTTGATTCTCGCTGCTCCGTAACCTCCACAATAGGACTCCAGGAATCCGCCGGTGGCAGGGCCTTTAGTGCAGATCGCGAACCTCGCGCTTCCCCAGACGTTGGTGTCGCTCAACGGTCCAGTGGTTATGATGAAACGGTTCTCCGGGGATAACGGCGAAACCCCGATTGGATTCTCGCGCTGCAGCAGGTATGTGCCGAGTCCCTTACCACCGAGAGTTGCGCGAAGCACTTCTTCCGGTAGTTCCTGGTACCGGAAGCTTCGGTGTTCCAGGTTCACCAGCAGGACCCTTTTGTGAAATCCGTCCATGTGCCACCTCCCCGCGAGCCCACGGCAGTACCCCGGCCCTGGTCACTCGTTGTGGACGCTACTATGCCGCCGGACATGATCCGAGATGTGATCCCGGTGTGCTGCAACAGAGTCCAGCCTATTACGGGAACAGTCGGCGGTCAACCTCGCTTGCCGACGGGGATGCACGGGCCGGCATACGCCGCGAAGGTCTAACTGAAGCTCCTCGGCCGCCCACGGGCTAGCGCGTCCGGCAATCCGTGACCAGGGCCGCAGGTGCGTCGTCTTCCAGCGTGACTATGCCTGGCGAATCTCCACGGTTTCACCATCAGGCCCTCTGAAGAAACAGATCCACACGCCCGGGCGGAACTCCATCGGTTCGCTGTAGAACTCTACTCCTTTGCTTCTGAGGTACTCATAGTCTGCCCTAGCGTCGGTGGACGCTAAAGCGATGTGCGTATACCCGTGGTCCGCCTGGGTGAAGTCTTCCCGGATCGGGCGACCCTGCGGCTGAATGTATTGAAACAGCTCGAGCATCACTCCACCGAGCCAGAGATGCGCGATACGAGCTCGAGCTCGTTGTAGTGCGATAACCTTCTCCAGAGGGAGCGCAGGATCAGGCTCGAGGATCCGCTGGACTTCGAATCCGATGACGTCGCGGTAGAATGCGATGGATCGTTCTAGATCGTGGACACTGAGTGCTGCGTGTTCCAGTTTGGTTAACATAGGTTACTGCTCCTCATGGTTAACGGCGTGATGGTGCTACCGTAACGGTTAAGCCTATCGGCACTCAATACACCGGGGTCACGAAAGGTGTGGCCATTTTCCGGGTGCCGCCAGGGGTGTTTCTCGTCTGCTTGACAGGAAGTGTTAGCATCCGCTACGATTTTGGGCCAGAATGAACAGTGAACTTCACACGACCGGTATCAGGGCGCCTAAGCGCGACGCCGCGGCCCTTGGGGAACGTGTCTACCAGCACTTGGTAGAGCAACTAATCCAGGGCACAATTCAATACGGCCAGTCACTCAGTATCAAGCAGTTAGCGGCCGAGCTCGGCGTGAGTACAATGCCGATCCGTGACGCCATTAAGCGGCTTGAGATGGAAGGTATGGTCGTGGTAAAGCCTCGCAGCGTCTGCTACGTACGAAAGCCGACTAAGCGCTCGACAGTCGCGGCGATAGATGCCCGTGAGATGCTTGAGACCCAGGCGGTCGGTATGTATTGCCGTACGGTTAGAGAACAGGATCTTGTACGGCTGAAAGAGATTCTGGAAGAGATGCGCCCGATGGCTGCTG
>PUPD01000073.1 GCA_003552985.1 Spirochaetaceae bacterium | reverse complement strand
GGATCAGCAACGGGAAGTACGCATTGACGTGCCCGGTCTCCTTGAACATGTCGTCGATCGCCCGCTGCATCCGCTCCCACAGTGCGTAGCCGCGCGGCCGAATGACCATGCAGCCCTTTACCGGGCTGTAGTCGGCGAGCTTGGCCTGCAGGACGATGTCAACATACCAATCTGAATAGCTTTCGCTACGGGGAGTAATGCGTTCTGCCATGACTTCTCTCTGTTATTCGGCGAGGCGTGGAGGTGAGTGTCCGTCCGCGCCGTGCCATGGGGTCGCCCCGCAGTGGGGTTCGTCGCATTGTAGTTGTCCGGTGTAGGCGCTGTCAAGAAAAGAGCGTGGGTCCCTGGGGCCCGGCTGCAGCTGTCGAAGCCGCTCACGCGAGCGGCACCTGGACTCGGACGACGCGCGGCGATGCAGCCCCACGCGGCCTAAGTGCCGCGCTGCCAAAGTCGCTTCCCACGCCGCGCGTACACCCCGCCCATGACTGCGCACGCCGGCAACGTTGACCCGAACGGGTGCCGAGTCTATGATGCGCTCATATGCTGGGTGGTTTTTCGCTTCTGCTCCTGTTTTTGCTCGTGGGCGAGATGGTCTCGACGATCGGTCTGGTGCTTCCCGGGAACGTGATCGGAATGCTGTTGCTGACCGGCACGCTCGCGTTGGGCATCGTGCGGGTGGAGCAGGTCCGTGCGGCAAGCAACGTGCTGCTGGACAACTTGGCGTTCTTCTTCGTACCGCCGGCGGTGGGGGTGATGCTGTACTTCGAGGTGATCGCGGAGCACTGGGCGGCGATCGCGATAGCCCTGGTGATTGGCACGCTCGCGGTGCTGCTGGCGGTGGGAGCCTCGGCGCAGCTCGCCCTGAGGCGGTTGGAGGCACGCAGCCGGGAGGGGAGCGGTCCGGGTGGAAGCGGTCCGCGGAACGGTTCGGAGGACGAGTCCGGCGAGCGATCGGGCGGATCTTCGGGAGGCCCGGCGTGATCGACGGTACCACGATTTCGCAGCCGCTGCTGTGGGTAACGCTCACGTTGGTGGCCTATGCTGCCGCACGCCGCCTGTATACCCGCGTGCCGGTCGCGCTCCTTCACCCCGTTGTGCTCTGTACGGCGGCGGTGATCGCGGTCTTGAAGCTCACCGGCACTGAATACGCGGCCTACATGAATGGCGGGCAGCTGATATCCTTCTTCCTGGGGCCGTCGGTCGTGGCGTTGAGCGTCCCGCTCTACCTCAACCTGCAGCAGATGCGTCGCAGTGCCCCGATGCTCCTCCTGGTGACGGTATTCGGCAGTCTGGTCGGAATTGTCTCGGCGATGGTCCCGGCGCTGGTTCTGGGGGCTCCGGACTCGCTGGTGCTCGCACTCGCGCCGAAAAGCGTCACCACACCGATCGCGATCGGGATCGCCGAAGCGATTGGTGGCGAGGCTTCGCTTACCGCGACCTTCGTTGTTCTCACCGGCATTATTGGGGCGATGCTCGGGCCGCTTTTTCTACGCTTGCTCGGGGTGGTTCACCCGGTTGCGGTCGGTCTAGCGATGGGCTCTGCGGCGCATGGGCTCGGCACCGCGCGGGTGCTCGAGGATGACCGGCTCGCCGGAGCGGCCGGGGGGCTTGGGATCTGTCTATGCGGCATTCTGACGGCAGTATTCGCGCCGTTGATAACCGCGGGCCTGCTATGATGTGAGGTGTAAGTAGTGGTGCGCAGCTTGTTGCGGTCAGTGAACCCGGGCGGTCTCGACCATGTAGCGGACGTTCTTCCCGGTAGCGGTGGGGTATTCCATCTCAACGACGATGACCACCGAGCGCTCATCCGGGGAGAGATAGACTTGACCGATACGATAACGCTTCACCCCTTTGCGGTCGAACTCGGGAAGCCCGATGGTGTGCTCCCGGCGGCGGCCTTCAGCGTCTATCGTCTCGAGCTCGATATGAAACCGGGCGCGGAGAGTTTCGTCCCGCCCTCGGGAGGACTGGTGCAAACGCAGCCGGTAGCTTCGACCGGCCTGATGGTCGCGGAAGCTGATCTGAGACTTGGGCTCGCCCTCGTTTAGCGCAAAGTACAGGATCCGCCCGGTCGCGAGGTGGTCGATGCTGTGACCGGCGGCGAGGTCGGCGTGCCGTCGTACGAGGGTGAACAGCGCGCCCTTGCCGTCCTGGGTTGCTTCAACCGGCTGATCCGAACGGAGGCGCTGCACCCCGCCGCTGACGAAGCGGTTGGCGGGTACATCGACCGTGAAAAGGTCGGCGTAGGCTTTGCCGCTTTGCGCGTCGACTCCGTACTGGCCGAACATGAATACGCGGGAGTCTTCCGAGAATCCAAGGTTGAGGAAGGTGGCGACATCCCCGGCATACGACACCCCTGTCGCCAGGACGAGAAGCAGCAGCAGAGTGATGGATCGCTTCTTGATCATGAAGTTATCTCCCTCTCTATCAGTATCGAACGAAAACAGCGCGACTATAGTCTTTGTTTGTAACTTGTTGCATAATCGCGGCATGACGCTTGCGGTGCGAAACACGATTCTAAGAACGGCTCTCTTGGTAGCAATCGGCCTGTTGGTGATCTACGGATTCGCGGTTTACCGGCTGCTCACCACCTACGCCGAATTCGAGCCTGAGTTCGCTCACACCGCGCTATTTGGATGGCTCGCGGGAGCGTCGGGCTCGCATGCCGCCGGCGTCCGCGCGCTGATTGCGGGGCTGGGCGTCCTCGGCGGCTTCACGATCTTCTGGGTGGCCACCCTGATTCGTCAGTTCCGCAGGCGCACCGCGCCGGAAGTGTTCTTTTTCACGGTGTTTATCGCCAGCATTGCGCTTGATCTGCTGCGGCCGCTTGTGCTGGTGAGTGCCGGGGCCGCGGTGCCGCTCCCGTACCGGAGCCTCCTTGCGCGGCTGGTGTATTTCGGTTACCTGTTTGGGGCTCTCTCGCTGTTTAGTTCCAGCCTTGCGATTTCGGTGGTCGATTCCCAACGGTCGGGTGTAGTCCTGGGGCTGGCTGCGGTTATCTCCGGGGCGTTTGCCTACTTCGTCCCGGTAGCCGCCACGCAACTCTACCCGAACCTGGTCTACCGCATCGGGCTCGCCGGGGCTACGCATGCTACCGGCGCTGCGATCGGCGCCTTTGCCGTTCTGAACTTCCTGCATGCCGGGTTCACCGGCGGCGACCGCGAGTACGCGGTGCTCGGCGGCGCTGTGGCGTTGGTGGTGGTAGGGCGTCTCGTGGTATTTCACCTGCCGCACGTTCTCGCGGTAACGGTGGGTGTGGTCTGCTTGATCGGCGGAGCCGTGTTGTTCGGGCGCCGCTCACATCAGCGTTACCTTTGGCAGTAGCGGTAGGGCGCTGACGCTGCAGCTACAACAGCCCGGTGAACAGAGCGGCGGCCGCGAGGCCCGCGCCCAGCGGCAGAACGAGGTTGTCGAGGTCGCGCGTCGGGAGCATTTCGACGAACATAGCCGAGATACCCACCAGCAGCGACTCGCGCAACATGCCGGTTACCGCGTAGGTGGACACCGTGACCGCGATCAGGCAGGCGCTGCTGCCTTCAACGGTCTTGCCGCCGGTGCCCGGAAGCTCGTGCAGGCCGAACAGCTTGCCGGCCAGGCTGGCGAACCCGTCGCCGAACGCGAGCGCGTAGATTGCAATCGCCGCGATGGGTTCGGGGTAGAGGAACAACGCGAGCATTGCGCCGGTTGCAAGCGTGATCGGCCCGTGCGTGATGCCCCCCAGGTCACGCTCACGCGAGGTAAATGCCGTGATTCGCGATATCACCGCTACCTCACGCCCGGCGCTGCGCACCAGCTCGGTATAGGTGTAGAACAGGGTTCCGGCAGCCAGCAGTACCAGCGTTATGCCGGTCCCGACCAGGCTTGCGAGAAACGGCACCACCGCAACGAGCATATGAATGCCCTTGCGCAGCGTCTCGCGCTCCAGCTCCTCCACCGAAACGGTGATTCCAAGGGTACTGTGCTTATTGACGGAGTCCCTCAGTTTCTGTTTGATAAGCTGTGTGACGGGTTCGCTCATTGCCAGTCTGTCCTGCTCTTGCACGTTCGGTTGCGCATTGTACAGCACCGATTATAGCGCACTTCAGGCGCCGATTCCGGACATTCTCCACGATTGTGGCTGTCAAAATAACCGTAATGGAATTATACGTCCGATGATCGGCAAGGTCAATAGAGAGCATGAGTGAATTGACGCGCTCCGGCAGTCGTAGCCGGGCGAAACTACTTAACCGGTGTGGGCAGGTTTCTGCGGCGCTCGGCGTGGGCCTGCTGCTGCTCGGTTTCTCGTCGTGCGCGACGGTAGGCGCCACCGGAGGCGCCACCGAGTCCGAGCGGGCGACATCCGTGGAGGAGGCTCCACCGGGGGAGGCTCCGCCGGGGGAGAAAACACTCGACCGGGCCGCGCTTGAGGCGGTAAGGACCCGGTTTCCCGGGGCGGAGTTTACCGGAATCGAGCTTCGGCCGACCACAGCCCGCCGCGAAGCCGGGGCACGGCCGCGCCGAGAACGGCCACGGTCGGTGCGGCGTGCTGAGCTCTCGGAACGCGCCGCAACGCGCATCATGCGGTACCGCGAACGTGAGGCGGTGGTGGAAGAGACTGTAAGCGCGCTCAGCCTGGAGGAGCGGGTCGGTCAGCTTTTCATGGTGGGGTTCCACAGTTTCGTCGACGGCAGCCCGGTGCACAGCCTCAGCGCCCGGCACCGCGAGGTAATGGACGCGGTGCAGCCGGGCGGTGTGATTCTATTCGGTCCGAATATCGACACGGTGGAACAGGTGCGTACGTATATCCAAGAGCTGCAGGATGCGGCCGGGCTTCAGTTGATCATCGCGACTGATCAGGAAGGCGGGGGAGTTTCGCGTCTGACCGAGAGCGGAAAGCTCGGCGCGACCGAGTTTCCGGACGCCGAAAAGCTTGGGTCGGCAGGAGACCCGTGGCTCGCGGAGCAGGCCGGCGAGGTCACTGCGCGCGAGTTGCAGGCGCTGGGCATTACCATGAACTTCGGCCCGGTGGCGGATGTGAACACCAACCGCGCTAATCCGGTCATCGCCGAGCGCGCGTTTAGCTCCGATGTGGAGGTGACCGGCCGAATGGTTGCGGCAACGGTGCGGGGCCTGCAGCGCGAGAACATCAGCGCGGTGTTGAAACACTTCCCGGGGCACGGCGACACAGCCCTCGATACGCACTACGACCGTGCAGTTGTGGAGCACGACCGCGAGCGGCTGGAGACGGTGGAGTGGCCGCCGTTCGAGCGCGGTATCGAGGCCGGCGCCGATGCGGTAATGACCGCGCACGTAGCCGTTCCGGCGCTGACCGGGGATGACAGGCCGGCCACGATCGCGCCTGAGATCATCCAACGGGTGCTGCGCGAGGAGCTGGGTTTTGACGGCGTGGTCATCACCGACTCGCTTGCCATGGGGGCCCTGCGCGGCTATGGTGAAGGCGAGATAGCGATTCGCGCGCTGGCGGCCGGGGTAGATATGATCCTGCGCCCCTCGGCCCCGGAAGCAGCCTATCGCGCAGTTCTTAACGCGGTGCAGGACGGGCGTCTGAGTGAGGATCGTATCGAGCAGTCGGTGCGTCGTATCCTGCGGCTCAAGTATGATCGCGGGCTGATAGGGCCGGAGATTCCGCAGACTACAGCGCTGCCGCCGGAGGAGGTGCTCGGCTCGCCGCGGCACCGCGATGTTCGCGACCTGATCGATCGCGCGCTGGAGTGAGGCGGCGACCGTCGGCAGTACAGGCTGTCGGTCGCACAGGAGGAGAGCGAACAGTGAGTGAGAGAGTCACCGCCGGGTTGCCGGCAGATTTTGTCTGGGGTGCGGCCACCGCATCGTACCAGGTGGAGGGGGCGGTTGACGCCGACGGACGCGGGCCGAGTATCTGGGACACGTTCTGCAGGCAGCCGGGCAAGGTCGTTCACGGCCATACCGGTGAGGTTAGCGTAGATCAGTATCACCGCTATCCCGAGGACGTCGCGCTGATGCGCGAGCTGGGGCTGCACCGGTACCGGTTCTCGCTTGCGTGGCCGCGCATCATCCCGGCCGGCAGCGGTAAGCCCAACTCCAAAGGCTTCGATTACTACAACCGGCTAGTCGACACCCTGCTTGAAGCGGGGATACAGCCGGCGGTGACCCTCTATCACTGGGATCTGCCGCAGCCGCTACAGGACCAGGGCGGATGGCCGGCGCGCGAGACTGCGCTTCGCTTCAGCGCGTACGCCGAGCTCTGCTTCCGCGCACTGTCCGACCGTGTCTCGAACTGGATTACGCTCAACGAGCCCTATTGCTCCTCGATACTCGGCTATCTCGAAGGTGTGCACGCGCCGGGCGAGCAGAACCGGCCGCGCGCCTATCGCGCAATTCACCACCTGCTGCTTGCGCATGGTCTGGCGGTGCAGGCATTTCGCGACGGGGGGTACCCCGGCGAGATCGGCATCAGTCTGAACACCAATACACCGCGACCGGCAACACAGCGCGACGAGGACCGGCTCGCGGCTGAGCGCGCAGCGGATCTGCCGACCCACATGTTTCTCGGCCCGGTCATGGGTGAGGGCTATCCGGAGCGCCACCTCGCCGCCTATCCGGAGGTGAGCATGCCGGTTGAGACCGGCGACATGGAGCTCATCGCCGCGCCGACCGATTTTCTGGGGCTCAACTGGTATACCGAGGACGCTGTCGCGGCTGACCCTGAACACCCCGAAGGCTTCCGGGTCTGCAGACAGTATCAGGAGACGACCGAGATGGGCTGGCCGATCGTGCCGCAGGGCTTCTACCGCCATCTGCGGAAGCTGAACGAGCTTACACAAGGGATCCCGATTGTGGTGACCGAAAACGGGTGCGCGATGCCGGACCTCCTGTCGGCGGACGGAACGCGCTGTCACGACCCGGGCCGCATCGCCTACCTGCGCAGCCATATCGAGGCGCTTCGCGACGCTTGGCGCGACGGGGTGAATGTCAGAGGCTACTATGTCTGGACGCTGATCGACAACTTCGAGTGGGCCTACGGCTTCACCAAGCGTTTCGGCCTGGTGTACTGCGATTACGTGAATCAGCGCCGCATCCCCAAGGACAGCTTCCTCTTTTTCCGCGAGCTCGCGGCCGGCCACGAGTGAAGCGGCAGGCCGCGCGGGTCGGCTGCGAGGTCAGCGCGCGGTGAGGGTGTCGAGTAGCGCGGCGAGGTACGCCGGCAGGTCGGGCGGCCGTCGGCTGGAGACGAGGTTCCCATCGACCACTACCGCTTCATCCACCCAGGTAGCCCCGGCGTTGACCATATCGTCGCGAATGCCGGGCGTGCTGGTGACGCGCTTGCCGTCGAGGATGCCGGCTGAGATCAGCACCCATCCGGCATGGCAGATCTGGCCGATGATCTTGCCGGAGTTGTTCATAGCGCGCGTTATCTCAAGGACCGCGGGAAACCGGCGCAGCTTGTCGGGTGCCCATCCTCCGGGGACGAGTAGGACGTCGTAATCGTCGCTCCTGGCCTGGTCGAACGACAGATCCGCGGCGGCCGGGACACCGTATTTGCCGTGGTAGATCCTTCCCGCCCCCTCGCCGGCGGTCTCGACGACCATTCCGGCTTCCCGGAGCCGATAGACGGGATACCAGTACTCGAGGTCCTCGAAATCGTCGTGAATGAAGCTCAGTGCTTTTCGCCCTGTAAGATTCATACCTGTTAACTCCTTTCGCCGTGCGACTGTGAGCACAAAGATAGTGCCTGCGCCACCGCGTCGTCCAATCTGCGGTCGGCCGTTGTTGACGATAAAAACACTACTGATATAATCAGGCACAGCCGAGCACGAAGGAAATCACGAAGGAAATCACGAAGGAAACGGATGCGAGCATGAAAATTGGAGTGCTACGAGAATGTCACCCGGGTGAACACCGGGTCGCCTTGATCCCGGCTCACGTGAAAACGCTTCAAAACGCCGGGCATGAGGTGTTTATCGAGGAGAGGGCGGGTGCGGCCTCAAGCTTCGCTGATGAGGAGTATCGCAGGAACGGCGCTCAGGTGCTCGGCGATCGAGCCGAGGTTCTGGCCGCGGTTGAGGTGCTCCTCACGGTGCGGTTCGGTTCGGCATCGCAGAGCGAAACCACCGCCGCGGATATCGCCTCGATGCGACCGGGGCAGATCGTGATCGGGTTTCTCGATCCGTACGATCATGAGACCGAGGCGATGAAGGCGCTGCGTGGGCGCGGAGTGACCGCATTTGCGCTCGAGTTGCTGCCGCGCATCACGCGGGCGCAGAGCATGGATGCGCTCTCGGCGATGGCGAACCTTGCCGGCTACCGCGCAGCTCTGATCGCCGCCGAGCGGCTGCCGCGCGTGCTCCCGATGATGATGACCGCTGCCGGCACGATCATCCCGGCGAAGTTCTTCGTTATCGGCGCCGGGGTAGCGGGCCTGCAGGCGATTGCGACCGCCGGACGTCTCGGCGCGGTGGTTTCGGCCTATGACGTGCGTTCGGCGGTGAAGGAACAGGTGAAGAGCCTCGGGGCGCGGTTCGTCGAGATCGAGGTCCCGGAAGCCGAGTCCGACGGAGAGGCCGAAGACGGCTACGCCAAAGAGATGGACGAGGCGTTCTACCGCGCGCAGCGCGAAAAAATGACGAGCGTGATTGCAGACAGCGATGCGGTCATTACGACGGCCGCGGTTCCCGGTAAGCCGGCCCCGCGACTGGTAACGCGCGAGATGGTCGACGGGATGAAACCGGGATCGGTAGTGGTTGACCTTGCCGCCGAGCGCGGCGGAAACTGCGAGCTCACCCGGCCGGGGAAAACGGTGGATCACGATGGGGTGCAGATCGTCGGGCCGCTCAATTTGGCGGCGAGCCTGCCGTTCACCGCGAGCCAGCTGTATTCCAAGAACATCACGACGCTGCTCGACGCGCTGATCGGGGAAGACGGGCAGCCGATGCTCGACAGCGACGATGAAATACTGCAGGCGACCATGGTGCTGCGCGACGGCGAGCTTGCGGCTCAGCAGCCTGCGGAATCGTGATTCAGGAGAGGCGCTATGAGTGAAACGGTAAGCTTGATTACGGTCTTTGTGCTCGCGATCTTCGTTGGATTCGAGGTCATCACCAAGGTGCCGCCGATCCTGCACACGCCGCTGATGTCGGGTTCCAACGCTATCTCGGGGATCACCATCATCGGCGCGTTGCTGGCGCTCACCGCCGGGGAGGGGACGCTGACGACGGTTCTTGGGTTCGTCGCGCTGGTATTTGCGACGATCAACGTCGTCGGGGGCTTTCTGGTGACGCACCGCATGTTGAAGAAGTTCAGAAAGGAGTAGGGATGAGCGAAGCACAGCTGAACCTATTGTACTTGCTCGCGGCGGCGCTGTTCATATTCGGGCTCAAAGGGCTGACGCACCCCCGTACGGCGGTGCGCGGTAACGTGATCGGCGCATGCGGCATGTTGATTGCGGTGGTCGTGACTCTGGTTGATCAAGGGCTGCTGCGCGCGGAGCTCATTTTCCTTGGCCTGGTTCTCGGCGCGGTGATCGGCATGCTGTTGGCGCTGCGCATCCGCATGACCGCGATGCCGCAGCTCGTCGGTCTGTTCAACGGCTTCGGGGGCGCGGCCTCGGTTCTGGTCGCCGGCGCGGTTTTCATCACCGCGGTGCAGGCGATTGCCGGTGCGGCAGGCGGCGGCTCCGATGGCGCTGCGGTCGAGGTGGCGATGCAGGAATCGATTGCAACCGCTGCTTCCGGGCTGATCGGGGCGGTGACCTTCTTCGGGAGCCTGGTGGCATTCGCCAAACTGCAGGGACTGGTCAGCGAAGCGCCGCTGCGCTACCGCGGGGAGCAGCTGGTCAAGATCGTGTTGCTCGGCGCCTCGTTAGCGGCGGCGGTGATGATTGTGCGCAGTCCGGTCGATACCGAGATCTACTGGGCGCTCGTGGCGGTGGCGGGCCTGTTAGGGATTCTGTTGGTGATGCCGATCGGCGGGGCCGACATGCCGATCGTGATCGCACTGCTGAACTCCTACTCGGGGCTTGCGGCCGCGGCAACCGGTTTCGTCCTCTCGAACACGGTGCTGATTGTCGCAGGCTCGCTTGTCGGCGCCTCGGGGATCATCCTCACGCAGATCATGTGCAAAGCGATGAACCGCTCGCTGCCGAACGTGCTGTTCGGGGGTGTCGGCGCGGTGATCGAGACAGCCGAGCAGGATGATGTCTACGCCGGGAAGGTCAAGCAGACGAGTGCCGAAGAGGTGGCGATGCTGCTGAAAACCTCGCGGCGGGTGGCGTTCGTACCCGGCTACGGGATGGCGGTCGCGCGCGCGCAGACGGCGGTGCGGATGCTTACCGAAGCGCTCGAGCACGACGGGGTGACGGTGGAGTTCGGGATACACCCGGTTGCCGGCCGCATGCCGGGGCATATGAACGTCCTGCTCGCCGAGGAGCGTATCAGCTACGACAAACTGCGCGAGATGGACGCCATCAACCCGGCCTTTCCGCAGACCGATGTCGTTATCGTCCTGGGAGCGAACGATGTGGTCAACCCGCGCGCGCGAGAGAGCTCCGGCAACCCCATTGCCGGGATGCCGATCCTGAATGTGGATCAGGCGCGCACGGTTGTGGTGATCAAGCGCAGCCTCAGTCCGGGGTTCGCGGGCATCGCCAACCCGCTGTTCGCCGCCGACAACACGCTGATGCTGTTCGGCGACGGCAAGAAGGCGATGGAGTCGCTGGTCGAGGCCTATAAGGAAGCTTAGGTCTTTTCAGCGCCGCTGGGGCGTCCCGCCGGCGCGCCTTTTGTCCGCGGCCCGGCGAGGCCGCCGCCACCGGCCCGTCGTTATCGGCCGTGCCGCCTGTGCGGGCAACCGCAGGCTCGCGTGTCGCTGCCGGACGCCGGCTTAGTCCTCGTCGCCGACGCAGGTGCCGGTGGCGCGCGCCGCGACGAGCAGGTCGTGATCGGGCGGAACTTTGCGCAACGTACCGGCGACATGCCCGAGAGGGTAATGCACCGTGCGGTTCCCGCTGAGGGCGACCATCGAGCCGAAATCGCCCCGATGGAGCATCTCGGCGACTGTAGCGCCGAAACGAGCGGCGAGGATGCTGTCGTACGCGGCCGGCCGGCCGCCGCGCTGCTGATAGCCGAGCACGTTTGCGCGAGCCTCCATGCCGGCGGCGCGTTGCAGCTGTTCGGCGAGTTGATACGCTATGCTCGAGCTCCGCAGCGCGCGTCGCCGGCCGTTTTGCGCCGTGGCGGCGTCGGCAGCGCCTTCGGCCGCAACCATGATTGAGAAATGACGGCCGCGTTGCGCGCGAGCATCCAGGTGGCGGTGAATGACCTCCACCCGGTAGGGGATTTCCGGAATCAGAATGACGTCGGCGCCGGCTGCGATCCCGCTGTGCAGGGCAAGCCAGCCGGTAGTGTGGCCCATTACCTCGATCACCATGATGCGGTTATGGCTGCGCGCGGTGGTGTGCAGGCGCTCGATGGCTTCGGCGGCGATCTCGGCCGCGCTGTAAAAGCCGTAGGTTAGGTCGGTGCGCCAGATGTTGTTGTTGATCGTCTTGGGGACGAACACCACGTGCAGTCCGCGCGCGCTGAGCACATACGCGGTTTTCAAAGCGTCGTAGCCCCCGATCACCACCAGCGAGTCCAGCTGGAACCGGCGGTAGGTGTCGACCACGGCTTCGGTTTCCCGGGCCCCTACGTACGCATCCTCAACCGCGAGGCTGCGCTCATGGCTGTCGAGACCGGTATCGATCGGTGACCCGTCGGGAATCGCGATGGTACCGAACTCACCGCTGCGCAGGGTATGCGCTTCGCCGGCGATGAAGCCGCGATAGCCGTTGACGAACGCGATGATGTTCATGTTGTAGCGGTTGGTCGCCGCTTCGGCGACCCCGC
>PUPD01000148.1 GCA_003552985.1 Spirochaetaceae bacterium | reverse complement strand
TATTCGCCGTATACGGCGTTTTGTTATGCGGACATGCAATTACACTCACACCGAATTATATCGTACAATTTGAACTGGTTTTGCAGGCCGGTTATTCCAATTCAGGCTTAAAGTTCCGATCGAGCCCAGCCTGCTCGCGAATGTCACCTTTCAGCTGCTCAACTAGCTCGCCGGAGTCAATTCTGTACCGCTCGACGATCTTTTCCAGCTGAATATCAATATCCTCTAGTCCTCCCCGCCCCTGTCTTTCCGAAAAAAATTGATCGCGTTGTAGAAAGACACCAGGGCATCAATTATTGTATTCGAAAATGCCATTACTCGCTCCCGCGACACCGGCAGCTCCGCAATCTCGCTCAGCGTGTCGTAGATAGCGCCGATAATTTCAAGCGCCAGCTCCTTCTTGCATTCGCCACCGCCGTTCTCCGGCCCCTCCTCCTCCACCAGCTTCACTATCTCCTTGATGCCGCGCAAAAGAGAAAGTAGAAACATCACAACATCATACACGGTCCTTGCGATTCCAGATATTTTGGCCAGTCCACTCAACATCTTCTCGTCCTCCTCGATTTCAATTTCAGGCGGTATCGCCTGCGCCCTGTTCATCCATCCCTGCCAAAATCTTTCCAGCCGAGGATTCCGCTTGACCAGCTGGTCGTAGTGCTCCACCGAAAGCGTCACCAGCGCGCACATCAGGTCATCCGGATCGACTACATCGACAGCTCCCAGCGTTTTCGGTCCGATGATGCCGTCCACCTTAACCGGCTCAAAAGCGGCGACCAGGGCTTTCTGCAGAAGCCTGTGCGCTGTCGTCGGCCCCATATTGACCGCCATATCAAATACTTTGACCGCCAGTTTCGGTGGCCTTATGCGGTCGTATTCGTATTTCTGCCACCAGTCGCGGCGGTAGATTTCGATGGCCTCGTCCCTCGTGAGGCTTTCGATATCAAGATCCGGGTAGCTCCGGCTGGATATTCCGTACTTGGTCTCGCCGCCCGGGTCGGCGGGGTCGTTCACATATCCTCCTTCGTGCTCCAGCACCCACTCCACGGCCTGCCGAAAAACACTCAAGCTCAATCCCCCTTTACCAAATTCTTGATCTCCTCCAGATCAGACTTCATTTCTTGTTTCATGAGCTTCAGAGTTTCCGTGCTTTCATGGAAGGACGCTTGCAGTTTCTCGGCGTGATTTATAAGGCGGTCCTCGCGCTTGGCGTTCTGCTTTAGGACGTATAACAAAAGACATACAAAAAGAACACCAAACACGCCATATGATATTACCGCCTCAATTGCCGCTTGTTCGTGCACAGCTGAATCACTCCTCATCATCGCTTGCTTTTTCCTCTTGTTTTTCTTTAGCATTCAGCTCTTGAAGCATCTCTTGTACAAGATTTTTCTGTCCAGTGAAAAAACTTACATTGGCCTTAGACCGCTCAATTTTCATTTCAATTTCTCGCATTCTTTTCTGTAGATCCCTTTTTTCTATTCCCATAAAAAACTCCTTCCTAAAATTGATATTTTATGCTCAGAGTTAAATTGCTGTCATCCACCCAGTGACTAATTCCGGACTGACTGAAATAATGGTTGCAATGGCTTGATAGAGTAAGTGTGATGTTTTCAGAAACTGATTTCGATATATACTGCCTAAAAAATTGTGATTCTGGAACCCCGGCTGGGACAAATTCTTTTATGACATATTCCGAAATATACGTTTTCATCTGAAGCCCAACTCTCCAACTCCTATAATCATAGTGAAGTCCAATATCACCAATTCCTGAACCACACATAAAATCATAGCTCAACTCAACATATCCACCAACTTCTCCTTGCAGTTCTATCTGTTCAGCAGAACTTAATTGAGTAAGTGAAAGAATAATAAAAACCATGAAAAACATCGCGATAGACAGCTTTATTGGCTTCATCATTATCTCCCTCCTTTTTCTAGTCGCCTAGCCGCAGATATCCGTCTGAATCTCTCCAGACAAAGTTTCCAGACGGAGCATCGCTTATTGCCCCATTAATAACTATCGCAACCTCATTAACTCCTCCGGGGCCTTCACCCTCCTTATATACAAACAGTTCTATTGATGGGCCTGCAAGTTGCTCATTTGTAACCCAAATTGACCCAGCAAACGTATCTGGAAAACAGCCAAGCATATGCACTGTGCTATTACCTTCATTGTCTTTTAGCTCTATTCTTCCAGCTGTCTCGTCATAATCACTGCCTATACGCACTAACGAATCTTCAGCTTCAGATTGTATTAGTATTTCTCCAGCACCTTCACTCAGCTCAATAAGTTTAATTGTGTCGCTTACAGCAGACAATTCTTCGGAAAAAGTACCTGATGCTGCCTCTAGTTCCCCAGCAAAAGTTCCAGTTGCTGCCTCTAGTTCCCCAGCAAAATAAACATCACCTAGTGTATCTATCTTGATTTTTGGATCTTCACCTTCTGGGCCACCTTCAAACCCTGTGCTGCTAATCCTTACTACCCCACCACCGCCTGATATATTGGCTAGATCAGCATTTAGTGTTCCAGTGATAATTT
>PUPD01000219.1 GCA_003552985.1 Spirochaetaceae bacterium | reverse complement strand
TCGCTCAGCGCGCACTGGGGCGAGCTTGATCTTCTCTCGCCGAGTATCAGCGGAACGCTCAGTTCAGGAGCCACCGGCGAAGAGAGCGAGGTAAGCATGAGCATCGACGGCTCATCGGCAAGCCTTGAAGAGAACCTTGAAGCGGGAACGTACCTGTTGAGCCTCGAGTTGTATGAGAGCGAGACACCGATTGCGGGGTTTGTGAACGCGGTGCTGATTGTCTATGAGGAGACAAGCAGTGCTGAGCTTGAGTTCAGGCCCGTGAGCGGAACGGTGGTGGCCGAGCTTGCCGATGAGATCACCCGCCCGATTGTGATCACCCTCGAGGGCTTGCAGGAGACCCTCGGCAGCGAGCACTCGATGACCGTACGCGCCGAAACGGCGGTCGCGGTTGACTCCTACCAGTGGTATCTCGACGGCTACGCGATTCCTGGAGAGACCGGACAAGAGATCACCCTTGGGCCGGGGCTGCATGAGGGTGAGTATCTGCTTACGGTCGTTGTGAAGCGTGGTGAGATCTACAGCGCCGAGGCGGGGGAGTTCACAGTTGCCTCTACGCTTGAGACCTACACGGTGACCTACGAACCGAACGGAGGAGAGGGAGATGTGCCTGATCCTCAGATGAAGACTCATGGGGTGGACCTGACGCTCGAGGCCGACAGCGGGAATCTGGAGCGAACCGGGTACACCTTTGCAGGGTGGAACACGCAGCAGGACGGAAACGGTCAAAACTATAATCACAGCGACACGTACTCGAGCGATACGGACCTGACGCTGTATGCACGGTGGACGGCGAACCAATACAACGTGTCCTTGAACCGGAACGGTGGCGAAGGAGGTGCAAGCAAGTTGACCGTGACCTTCGGGGCACCGATGCCTCGAGCCGGATCGCCGCCGACGAGACACGGGTTTGAGTTTGATGGGTACTACAGCCATTGGCACGGCCTCCTCGGTCAGAAGTACTACACCGCAGAAATGCAGAGCGCCCGCGACTGGGACATAGCAGCCAACACAGAGCTCATGGCAAAGTGGGTCCCCGTGCCCTCCCAGACGGTAGCTGCTGTCTCCGTTGGGCGACATCACACGATGATTCTCAAGACCGACAGCACGCTGTGGGCGACCGGGTACAACGCGTATGGTCAGCTCGGCGACGGGACGACCGTGAGCAAGAGCACACCGGTCGAGGTGATGAGCGGGGTAGCTGCAGTCTCCGCCGGGGGAGACCACACCATGATCCTCGATACCGACGGCACGCTCTGGGCGACCGGTTACAACAGGTATGGCCAGCTCGGCGACGGGACAACCGTGGTGTACAGAAGCACGCCGGTCGAGGTGATGATCGACGTGGCTGCGGTCTTCGCAGGCTGGTGGTACACAATGATCCTCGACACCGACGGGACGCTCTGGGCGACCGGGGGCAACTCCAGAGGCCAGCTCGGCGACGGAACGACCGAGGAGAAGTACAGCCCTGTCGCGGTGATGAGCGGCGTGGCTGCCGTCTCCGCCGGGTGGCATCACACGATGATTCTCGACACAGACGGCACGCTCTGGGCAACCGGAAACAACTTCAGCGGCCAGCTCGGCGACGGGACAAACGAGGACAAGACTATCCCGACGGAGGTGATCAGCGGCGTGGCTGCGGTGTCCGCGGGGTGGCATCACACGATGATTCTCGACAAAGACGGCACGCTCTGGGCAACCGGAGGCAACTCGTACGGCCAGCTCGGCGACGGGGGGACGCCTTGGCACTGGCCGAGCAGCCCGGTAGAGGTGATGAGCGGCGTGGCTGCGGTTTCCGCCGGATTCGATCACACGATGATTCTCAAAACCGACGGAACGCTCTGGGCGACCGGGCGGAACGACTACGGTCAGCTTGGGGACGGTACGACCGAGAACAGAAGCACTCCGGTCGAGATCATGAGCGGCGTGGCTGCTGTGTCTGCCGGGGCAAGCCACACGATGATCCTCAAGACGGACGGGTCGCTGTGGGCGACCGGGGATAACGAGTACGGCCAACTCGGCGACGGCACCAACCAGACCAGGAGAACCACGCCCGTGCAAGTCATGTAGTGGAAGACCGGTAACAAGGCGTGCGCGGCCCGTGGGCGCCTCGAGAAATGCAGACGCTGCCCGCGCCCGGAGCGTACGGGCGCATGGGTGAAAGAGCATTCGGCTGCAGCGTGTGACCGCTCGAGGAGCTGAAAAAGTACAGGAGGAAGACAATGAAACCCAAGACAGTACGTGCAGCAGCGCTACTTGCCGCGCTGCTGGTGGTAGCTGCCGGGTGCTGGAACCCAACCGGGGGAGCGCCGAAGGCGGGCACGGAAGCAGGCTCGGAAGCTCACGGGCTTGTGGTGCTTCAGTTCAATGACCTCAGAGCACTCACGATCACCCCTGAGATCAGCCTCGAGATCGACTCCTACGAGCTGAGCTTCACCCGCAGCGGCTTCCAGCCGGTCACCGTCGGCGGTGTGCCCGGAGACACCACACAGACTGATCCGGTGAGCCTGCTTCCCGGGCCCTGGCAGGTGACGGTGAGCGC
>PUPD01000008.1 GCA_003552985.1 Spirochaetaceae bacterium | reverse complement strand
TGCAGGTGACCGCGTCGGCGCCTCCGTCCTCCGCCGCCAGGGCGATCTCGGTGATGTCGGTGACGTTCGGGGTGAGCTTGACGATCAGCGGCTTGTCGGTGGCTGCACGCAGCTCCGCGGTGAGCGCGCGCACCTGCTTCGGGTTGGTCCCGAGGGCAAGGCCGCCGCATGCCACGTTCGGACAGGAGAGGTTGATCTCCCATCCCCAAAGCGCTTCTTCGCCGGCAAGCGTCTCCACGACGGTACGGTAGTCGCCTTCATCAGTGCCCGCGACGTTTACCACCACCGCCGAGGGCACGGTGCTCAGAAACGGGAGCTTCTCGCTGATGAAGCGCTGCAGCCCCACATTGGCGAGCCCGATGGAGTTGAGCATGCCCGAAGGCGTCTCCACGATGCGGGGGACATCGTTGCCCGCGCGCGGTTCGGGAGTGACGGCCTTGGTGAAGAGAGCGCCGATGCGGTTAAAATCGATCAGTTTCTCATACTCGCTGCCGTAACCAAAGGTGCCGGAAGCGACGCCGATGGGATTGGTCAGAAACCGCGTTCCGATCGCGACCGTGAGGTCAAGCACCGCTGCGCTCCCAATCGACCATGCGCGTGTCGAAGACCGGCCCTTCGGTACAGACCCGCGCGTACTGTTCGCGACTGCGTACTCGTACGGCGCAGCCCATGCAGGCGCCCACCGCACACCCCATGGTCTGCTCGAGCGCAGCGTAGGCGACGATTCCGCACTCGGTTGCAAGCCGGTGCCCGGCGGCGAGCATCGCCTGCGGGCCGCAGAGATACAGAACGCTTTCGCCGCTTCCGGTGGCGATTGAGGTGGTCGAGAGGTAGCTCTGAAGCGCGTCGATGGCCGAGCCGCGGCACCCGTAACTGCCGTCGTCGGTGCAGGCGATTACCTCCCCGTATTCCTGTTCCAAGAGCACCGGCAGGCCGACCCGGGTCCGCGCGCCGAGTATCAGCCGCGGGGTCAGAGGATGACCGCGGGAGATCAGGGTGCGCGCGAGGAAGAGAACCGGGCCGATCCCGATGCCGCCGGCGACGAGAATCGGCCGGCTGTCGTAGTCCGGCAGAGGGAACGCATGCCCGAGCGGGCCCAGGACGTCGAGGGAGTCGAACGGTCGCTTAGCTGCCAGTTGAGCGGTAGCGGTGCCGCGAAGCTGGTAGATGATGCGTGCTGAATTATCCTCGGGGTCATATCGGCTGAAGGCGAAGGGTCGGCGAAGCAGCGGCACCGAGGTCTGCCCGGTGCGAACGGTAAGGAACTGGCCGGGGCTGGGGGCCGGGGCTGCAGCTGGCCAGTGGAACTCCAGCTCATAGAACTGGTCTGCGACCGGGCGATTCCGCAGAACCGGGGTCAGGTAGCGCGCCATGCTCGGCATGATGTACAGGGCGTCCTCGGCGCTCGCAGGCTTCGAGACAACGACGAACCGGGGTGTATCATTGAAACTTCATCCTATCCCGAGTGTTTGGTTTAATCAACTGCCATGTGATCACCCACGTAAGCAACTGAGTGGCTGGTGTTGTCCACCGCAGCTCAAGCTTGCGCTTGCAATATCAGCCGGCCGGTACTACAGTGGGGTGATACGAGAGCCCAGGTTCCAAGGCGGCGGGTATGGCGGAAGTGTCTGAACGAATGCAGAAACGGTTTGTGGAGCTCGCACGGCGGTTCGCCGAACAACTCCCGCAGCGCACGGCCGAGCTGGAGGAGGCGTGGCGAGGCGTGCGCAGCGGGTCGGGGCATGCGGAGCTTCACACGCTGCGCAACTTGGCTCACCGCCTCGCGGGGACCGGGGCGACGTTCGGGTACGCCCAGGTATCGCGGGATGCACGCCTGCTGGAGTCGGCCGTGGACGAGGCGCTGGAGGCGCTGGAGGCCGAGGAGCCACCCTCTGCCGATCAACTGCGGGCAATGTGCAATCTGATCGGCGCGATTCGTGCGGTCGCCGAGGCGGCTAACGTGGCGGCCGGCGACAGGCTGCGTGCCGGAGAGCTCAAGGAGCGGGCCGAAGCAGCCGATGAGTTACCGGAGCTCGAGACAGTGGAAACGGATGCACGCGTGCCGGCGGCGAAACGCGACGAGGAAAACGAACAGCTGCCGTTAGAGACGGCGGTGCTCTACGATAATCTCGAGGATGAGCCGGAAACGCGGCAGATGTACGAACGTCTGTCGTTCTTCGGGTTCGATGTTCGCCCGCTTGATGCACTGGCAGAGTCTGCGCTGACGGCCGAGCAGCCGGCAGTGGTTTTCACCGAGGCGGCGCGGCTCGACAGGGACCTCGGGGGGAAGTTGGCCGCCTACCGCTCGCAGGTCGATTCGGGGGCGGTGAAGCTCGTCTGTTTTTCGAATACCGACAATGTAGATGTCCGCCTAAACGCGGTGCGAGCCGGCGCGGCGGCCTTCATCTGGCGCCCGGTGGATCTCGTGCAGCTGATAGACCGGATCGAGGGCTTCACCAATCGTCGCGACGACGAACCGTACCATATTCTGCTGATCGACGACGACCCCGAACAGGTCTCGCACGTTGCGCTGATCCTGCAGCAGG
>PUPD01000157.1 GCA_003552985.1 Spirochaetaceae bacterium | reverse complement strand
TTCGATGACCAGGAGGAGGGCCGTTTTTTCTGCGGTGGCGGTGGCGAGCCCACCTCCGGAGACGGATTCACCCTCCTGCAGCATGTCCACGGATGGAGCCCTAGAGAGGCCCTCGCCCACGTGGCCGCCGCCCTGCACATGGGCGGCCCGATCCCCTCTCCGATCCTCCGACGAAAACCACCGACCAGGCCGGTCCCCGTGCCTAATACGGGGAATTACGCCCGGGAGATTTGGCGCCGATCGGCAACGGATGATGCAACGGTTGGAGCTCACCCCTATGCCAGAAAAAAGGGCATTGACTGGGCCGCGGGAGCGGGCCGGGCTCGAGCGTCCGGACTGGTGATTGGACGCAAAGCGGACTGCCTGGTGGTCCCCGTCCGGACCCTGGGCGGGACACTGACCGCGGTCCAATGCATCAACCCCCGCGGAGAAAAACAGACGTTTGGCCCGATCAAGGGCGGATGCCTGCTCCTGGGTAACACGCTGGACCGGAGTATCCCCTGGTATGTCTCCGAGGGCTGGGCCTCCGCCGTCTCCGTGGTCTTTCACCACCACAACGGCAACGCGGTTTGTGCGGTGGCCTTCGGAAACCGGCAACTCCTCCCGGTGGCCAGGATGCTAGACGCCGCCTTCGGCGTGGACATTACCGTTTTAGAGGAGCAGGACGGATGACTATCAAAACGGTTCTACTGCCACGCTCCGAGCACGGAAACGACCCAAACGACCACCGCGACGAGCCTGGTTACCTGGACCGGGCAAAGCCCCTGCAGACAGATCCTCCGGGCTCCGACCAGGCCGCCCTCGAGCGGGAGCGCCTGGCGAAGCTCAGGGCGTTTATGGATGAGCACGGAGTGATCCTGGACCGAGCTCTCCTCGAGCGGGAGTGCACCGGAGCGGAGTTCGTTTGGGACACCTACACCGCCCGGAAAATGGTAACCCTCCTGGTCTCCATGGGCGGACTGGGAAAAAGTCAGCTCGCGATATACGCCCTGGTATGCATGGCCGCGGGGTATGACCCGGGAGACGTCCGGAAACCGGCAAAGAAACGCCGCGTGCTCCTGGTGACCCTCGAGGACACCCTGGAGATAGTCCTGGAGAGGATCCAGAAAGCCGTCCGCGTCCTCTCCTCCCTGGCGGGAGTCCCGGAGGAGGTGATCCGGGCGGACATTACCGGCGATCGGTTCGCCATTCTCCCGCTGTACGGGACGGAGTTCTCCGTCGCCAGCCCGATCCCGGGCGGAGCCGTGATGGTCACCCCGGACTTGGGGATCCTGAAACGCTGGATTGCACAACGGATGCCCGGCGGCGTGGATCAGATCGCGGTGGACACCCTGGTCCGCAGTCACCAGGCCGCGGAGAATGACAATATCGCCATGGCGAAAGTCCTGGTGGCGTTTGAGCAGCTCGCCCGGGACACGGACGCCGCGGTTGCGCTCCTGGCCCACGTACCGAAGGCCGCCGCCGGGGAGCGTGGATCCCACGTGGCCCGCGGAGCGAGTTCGATTACCGACAACGCCCGGTCCTCCATGAACCTAACCCCGGCAACCGCGGCGGACGTCTCCGGGTTTGGCAACGTGGAGCCCGAGTGGATCGACCCCGAAAACCCCCGCCTCCTCCGCCTCACCCACTCGAAAAGCAACTACGGACCGAAAGCCCCTCCGGCCTGGTATCTCCTCAAGGGCGGATGGATAGAGCCGTTTACGCCGGTCCTGAGCAGCGAGAACGGAGACGAACGCCGGTACCGGGCCCTCTATGACTGGTGGACCCAAAAACACGCGTCCAAACCATTCACCAAAACCACGGCGGAGGAGGCCCTGGACTCCGTTAAGGAGTTCGATGGCAGCCTGAGCAAGGCGAAACTCCGGGCTCTGATCGTTTGGGCCGTGGTCCAGGAGCATGCGGTGGCGGTTTCGTTGGGCGTGGTGACCAAAGAGGGAGTCACCCCGAGCAAGAATCCGGAGACCGTTTACTACAGGCTCCGACCCCTCCCCGAGAGACCGGCGGGTTAGTGGCGGGTATCCGAAAAAATGAGGCCCGCCAGGACTGCAATTTATACCCGCCGGAAGTATACCCGCCGCCCTAAGGAAAACGGCGGTGGCGGGTATAGACCCGCCCCACCGCTCTCCGCTGTTTGGCCAAACCCGCCAACACCTTTGGCGGGTCTCTGGCGGGTTAGCGGGTATAGACCCGGTTTCCCTTCGATACACCCGCAAAACGGGAGCAGAAAATGAACGTGAAAGCCCTCCTCCAACTCCCCGGGATCCAGTCCGCCAGGATCAAAAACGGGGACCTCTGGATCCGGTTTCACCTGGGCGCAACCTCCGAGCAACGGGACGCCCTGACCCTGGCGGTTACCGGCAAGCTCCCGAAGCTGAACCCGCAGGCGGCCCGGGATCCACGGAGACCACGGACGCCGGCGCCGCAGCCTGGAGAGACTCGAGGGCGGGCGGCATGAGTGCCTGCAGCCTGGCGGCCCGGAAACGGAGACCGTACCCGCGGCCCAAACGCCGGACGAAAGCTCCCGGGACCCAATGGGAAAAGGACCGGGATCCGGACTCCG
>PUPD01000249.1 GCA_003552985.1 Spirochaetaceae bacterium | reverse complement strand
TTAAGTTCATATCTGTTTTCACGATTGTGAGCTTCCAAAATGCGGATGCGAGTCATTACGGAAAGCTTAAAGCAAAGCTAAAAAGTGAAGGAAGGATCATCGGTCCGATCGACATGCTGCTTGCGGCACAAGCGCTCAGAAACAACCTGGTTCTGGTTACGAACAACGTGGGTGAGTTCTCGCGGGTGGAAGGTCTCAGGGTTGAGGACTGGTCGATTGGGGATTGACTCAAGCGCCCGCCTGCGCGTCCGGAGTTAGGGGTAGATGCAGACTGAACACGCTCCCCTCGCCCGGCGTGCTCGCAGCCTCAATTCTCCCGCCGTGCCGAACAGCGAAGTCGTGACAGAGTACGAGCGCAAGCCCTGAGCCTTTCTCGCCGTCGGTGCCGGGCATCGTCGCGCGCCCGGTCCAGTCAAACAGCCGCTCGAGCTGATCCGGCGACATGCCCACCCCGCTATCGGTCACATGGATCACCACTTCGCCGCCGCAGTCCTCGCCCGCATCGTTCGGGCTGCGCTCCCAGGATACACCGATTCGCCCTGCCGCGGTGAACTTGTTGGCGTTGGTGATCAGATTGCGGAGAATGAAGCGCAGCACATTCTCGTCCGCCGCGATGACCGCAGGCTCCCCTCCGTCGATCTCAAGCCGGTTCCCCTTGTGCCTCAGCTGATAGCGGTGTTGTTGCTCCAACTGCTCGACGAGCTCCCGGAGGGCCACGTCGCCGAGCTGCAAACTTCGGTTTTCAAGCTGATGGCTTGCCCAGCCGAGGACGTTGTCCAGCAGTGCATTCGTCGATTCCAGCAACTGATGCAGATCCTCCAGCAGCTCGCCGCGCTCGCGTGCTTCAAGCTCGTCGCCCCGAATCAGCTGCACCAGTGAGCTCAGATTGATGATCGGGCGCCGGAGATCGTGTGCCATGATCGACATCAGTCGGGTCTTGAGCTGGTCGTACTCAACCAGGGCAGCATTCTTGGCCTCGATCTCGCGATTCTTCAACCGTAGCTCGAGCAGATGCGTGACGTGGCGCGACAGGGTCTCGAGCGCCTTCTGCTGTCCCGCGCTCAAGCGGCGAGGTTCGCGGTCAACCGCACACAAGGCCCCAAGACGGTATCCGTCGGGGGTTATCACCGGAACCCCGGCATAGAACCTGATCTTCGGATCTGTCGTCACCAGTGGATTGTCGTGGAAGCGCTCGTCTTCGGCCGCGTCCTCCACCACCATAGGACGGTCATCGAGAATTGTATGCGCACAGAATGCACGCTCGCGTGGGGTTTCTGTCGCCTCCGAACCTACCGCTGCTTTAAACCATTGCCGGTCGCCATCAACCAGCGAGATATGCGAGATTGGAACCTCACAGATATGCGCCACGAGCTCGACGATCTCGTCGTATTCGTGTTCTGGTTGAGTGTCGAGGATCTCGTAGCGACGAAGCTTCTCAAGCCGTTCAGCCTCATTCGGGGGCAAAGGCGCTCTCATCATATTCGGTGACACCCACTCACTGATTGCAGTTCGCTCAGACTTTCAGTCGGCCTGTACGCTTAGAGTATACGTAGGGCGCAGCCTGATGCAAGCTGCGCCTTCGCGAAGCACACCTCAGCGCGGTCGCTCAACCGTTCGGCCGCGGCGCGCGATCTCGGCAAACATCGGGTAGAACTCGGTGAAATGCGGATGCGGACGCTCCTGAGTCGGGCGGAAGCCCGGCTCATAGCCGTACTCCGCGAAAGGAGAAAGGATCTCGGGCTCGCGCGAGGCGATGTGGATCGGCACGGAAAGGGTTGCGTCCGACTCGCGGATCGGGCGCTGCGGTTGATGGTCGCCGAAGAACACGAGGATGGGATCGTCGTCGTGGTTCATGAAACGGTCGAGATACTCGGTGATCGAGGTGAAGACATACTCGAGCGACGCCACGTAGCCTTCGTCGAGCTCACGTCCGCCGCCCCAGGTATTGTCGAACCGTTGAATCTCGTTGGCGCGTTCGTGATACACCGAGCCATCGCCGAGGTGATCCCAGTCCTCGATGTACGGCGGAATACGGTTGAACGGCGTGTGGCTGCTTACGAGCTGATAGTGAACGTACAGCGGCCGGTCCTCGGCCGCGCCACCCTCGGCGCGCACCTCCTGCAGCCGCTGATGCGCGGCCCAGATCGCGAACTGATCGGTAATCGGCACGAACGAGAACCACGGACCGTGGTAGTCGAAGTCGCCGTCATAGGCGACCAGTGAGTCCTCGAAGCGGTAGAAATCCCACCCTTCGGGCCAGGGACCGTTGATGGTGCCCGGACGAACCATCATGGTGTAGTATCCGTAGTCGTGCAGCATGCGGGTGAGGCTTCCCGAACCGCTCTCGAGTAGCGCCTCGAACTTGGGTTCCACATCGATATTCTGCCCGGTGAGGAAAGTCGCCTCCGCCAGCCACGAGAAGCCTCCGGCCACCGGCGCCTCGATGAAATGGCTCTTGATCTGGTAGCCGCGGTTCTGCAGCACCTCCACGAGTGCGTCGTAGCTCGGCTCGAGCTCCGCATAGACCGAGTCACGGCTGAACGCGGCTTTCCCATACGCCTCGATGACAAAAACGTAGATATCGCGGTCACGGATGCCGGGAAGCGTGAACCCCACAGCCCGGGGGTCTGCCGGGTCGTCTGCTGCGGTATCTGCCGGGGAGCCCGTCGGCTCGGTTTCGGCTCGCTCGGCCTGCGCCGCTACAGGCGCAAGCTCCGATAACTGATAGCCGGCAGGGTGCAGTGAGCGAACAAGCCCCACCGAAAGAATCTGCGGCGTACCGAGCGCCGCCACCAGCGGCACCGCCGCCAGCGTGACAGCTGCAACGCCGATTCCGAGCGCGCGCGGCCGCATCCGGCTGAGCACCAGGCTGCCGGCCCAGGCGAGCAAGAAACCGAACGCCACTGCCGCCGCCAAAATCAGGATCACCGCGACGGGGGTAAGCACCTCCACCACCGGGCCGATGTTGCCGAACAACAGCAGCAGCCCGCCGCGTACCATCGGGACGTCGGCAGCCGGCACAAAGGGTCGGGCGTAGATGTACTGAAAAAGGGTCTCGGCGGCCGAGAAGACCGCCATGACGGCGAACAGCAATGCCGCGCCGGCGAGCAGCAGACGCCTGCGCCGACCGCCACGGGGGCTAAGCGTCGCCGCGGCGATGAGCCACAGTACCGCCAGCGCTTCAAGGGTGGGCGCCAGCGCCCACGCAAACGATTCACGCGGGATCCAATGGTGCAGGCTGAGGACGGTATTCACGCCCAACCCCACCAGCGCGCACAGGATCACGGCGCGCGCGCCTGCCCCAAGGCGCGCCGGAGAAACCTCGGCTTTCATGTAATACAAAGTAGCGCGCGAAGCTCGGCACGGCAAGCCGCGCGGCGGGGCCGGCGAGTGAGCTGATCTGAGGCGGGCCGGCGAAAGCGCCCCCGCGCGGGCGGCCGGCGCGTTCGTTAGGCAGGACAGCCGCCCGGGCTCCGCGGCCGGCGGTTGGCGCGCGCCGGCCTCAGACCGCGTCCACCACCGCGAGCAGAAGCTTGGTCACTTTTTCGGCGTTCTGCGAAAAGACCGCGAGCACCGCTTCCCAGCTCACCGGCTCTTCGTCTTCCTTCCAGCAGTCGTAGTCGGTGCTCATCGCCACCGCCGCGTACGGGATGCCGAGCTCGTTCGCCAGGATCACCTCGGGAGCGATCGACATATTGATGACATCCGCCCCCCACGCGCGGAACATGTGCGACTCGGCCTTGGTGGAAAAGCGCGGGCCCTCGATCGTGACCACCGTTCCACGCGGATGGCAGCGCAGCCCATGCTCAGACGCCTTGTCGATCAGCAGCGAGCGCAGCTCCGCAGAGAACGGCTCAGCCATCGGCGCGTGGGTCGGCTCGCCCGGCCGGAAATAGGTGTGGAACGTCACCTCACGGTGGCGCGTGAAATCGATGAACTGGTCGAGCACCACAAAGTCTCCCCGGCCGATCTCCTCACGCAACGAGCCGACCGCGGTGGTGGCGAGGATGCCGGTGCACCCGGCCTCCTTCAACGCCCAGATGTTGGCGCGATAGTTCACCTGGGTGGGCGGAATGGTGTGCCCCCGGCCGTGACGCGCCAGCAGCACCACTTCCACGTTACCGATGCGCCCGTGCTTCAGTGGAGAGCTCGGCCGCCCGAAGGGCGTATTGAGGGAATGCTCCTCCGCCTCGCGGAGGATGTCAGGGTTATCGAGTCCGCTGCCGCCGATGATACCGATCCGTTTCATTGCTCCTCCCCTACCGTGTGCGTAATCAGTCTGCGAACCGATGCAGCCCCAGGCTGCGCGCGTACTCCCGCAACTCCGCGACGGTCCCCGCAGGCGTTCGCCTGCGAAGCTCCGGAAACTCGTCTGCGCGGTGGGCGGGGTGATACTGGTCCATGATGTTGATGTAGGTATTCGTCGATATTTCGTGCGCGACGAACTCAATTACGGCGCGCGAGTCCTCAGCATGAGTGGGCATCACAAGGTGGCGGACCAGCAGGCCCCGGCGGGCGACCCCGCGGTGATCGAGCTCCAGGTCACCCACCTGACGATGCATCTCACACACCGAAGCGCGGTTACATTCGGGATAGTTACGAACGCCGAGGTATCGCTCGGCGAGATCCGGGTCCATGAACTTCATATCCGGCATGTAGATATCGACCTGTCCTTCGAGCTCGGCGATGAAGTTGGGGTCCTCGTAGCCCCCGCAGTTGTACACCACCGGCAGCTTCAGCCCGCGCCGCCGAGCAAGCGCAAGCGCATCCAAAATCATCGGTGACTGATGCGTTGGAGTTACCAAATTGATGTTCTCGGCGCCGGCGTACTCCAACCGCAGCATTGTTTCGGCGAGGTCTTCCCAGCGGATCTCACGGCCCACGTTCCCATCCGAGATATCCGCATTCTGACAGAACACGCACCTGAGATTGCACGACGAGAAGAAGATTGTGCCCGAACCGCTTCGCCCTACCAGCGGCCGCTCTTCGCCGCGATGCAGCTGCGCCGAGGCCACCCGGGGTGCCGCCCCCACTCTGCACCGTCCGCGCTCACCCGCGATGCGGTCTACCTCGCATGCGTGCGGACAGATGACGCACCAACGAAGATACCGTTCGCTATATTGCACCGAGCTCTCTTCCCACTTCCTCAAACGCCTCGAGCGCGCGATCGAGCTGCTCGCGAGTGTGCGCCGCCGAGACCTGGGCGCGCAGGCGCGCCTCACCGGGCGGAACCACCGGATACCACAAACCTTTGACGTAGACACCGTGCTGCAGCAGGCGCGCGCTCATATCCATCGCCATCGAGGCTTCGCCGAGCATGACTGGGACAATCGGGTGGTCGCCCGGGATGGTCGCGAAGCCGAGCTCCTCAACGCGCTTGCGAAAGTAATCGGTGTTCTCGCGCAGCTGCTCTATCGGCCAGGTGTCCCGCTGCAGCAGCTGTATGGAAGCCAGCGCCGCGGCCGCCACTGCCGGCGGAATGGAGTTGGAGAATGTATACGGGCGCGCTTTCTGACGAAGATACTCCACCATGACACGTGATCCGCCGATGAAGCCGCCGACAGATCCGCTCAACGCCTTCCCGAGCGTCCCGGTGATGACATCTACCTGCCCGAGCACGCCGCACGCTTCAGCCGCGCCGCGCCCGTTGGTTCCCACCACGCCGTGACCGTGACAGTCGTCGATGAACAGCAGTGCGTCGTAACGCTTGGCCAGCTCCGCCAGCGAGTCAAGCGGCGCCATATCGCCCTCCATGCTGAACACCCCATCGGTCACGATCATTCTGACCCGGTAGGGCTTCTCAGCATCCTCGGCAAGCATCTGTTCGAGCTCACCAACGTCACGATGATTGTAGATCCGCTTCACTGTGCTCTGGCGCCGGCAGAGTCGCTGGCCGTCGATAATCGAGGCGTGGTTGAGCTGGTCGCTGTAGAGCACGTCCTGCCACTCGCCGTAGCCGAGGCTCTCGTTTGTGATCGCCTGGAAGAAGGCGACGTTCGCGGCAAAACAGGAGGAAAACAGAATGCTGTCTTCGGTGCCGATGAACTCGGCGATCGCCTTCTCCAGCTCCAGATGCAGCGGCTGTGTGCCGCAGATGAACCGCACGCTCGCCATACCGTTGCCGTACTGCTCGAGCGCTTTTAGCGCCGCCCGCTTCACCTGGGGATGATCGGCGAGCCCAAGGTAGTTGTTGGCCGCCAGCATCACCGTCGGCTGAATGCCGACCCTGACCTCGCCGCCCTGAGCGCTGTCAAGCGGCGTTTCGTATTTGTAGGTTTTGCTTTCCTTCGCGTGCTCTATCTCGGTCTGTAAGAGCTCTTTCAACTCGCGCATTACGACTGCCCTCCTCCTTCGGCGGCGAACCGTTCGCCGAGCACCGTCAGCATGTCGCGGGTCATTGCATCCAGATCGTACTGCGGTTCCCATTCCCATTCAACGCGCGCCGCATAGTCTTCAAGCGTGTTCGGCCATGAGTTGGCGATCGCCTGACGTACCGGGTCGATATCGTAGGTGATCTCGAACTCCGGGATATGCTTGCGAATGTAGCCGGCCTGCTCCTCGGGACAGAAGCTCATCGCCGTGACATTGAAGGCGTTGCGGTGGCGCAGGCGCGCGGGGTCGGCCTCCATAATATCGATCGCGGCCTTGATTGCATCCGGCATGTACATCATATCGAGGTAGGTGTCTCCTTTGAGAAAGCAGCGGTAGCGCTTATGGCGGACCGCGGAGTAGTAGATATCCACCGCGTAATCGGTGGTGCCTCCTCCCGGCGGCGTTACATTCGAGATCAACCCCGGATAGCGGACGCCGCGCGTATCAAGACCGTAACGGCGATAGTAGTAGTCGCACAGCAGCTCGCCGGTGACCTTCGTGATGCCGTACACCGTGGTGGGACGCTGAATAGTGTCCTGCGGGGTGTAGTCTTTGGGGGTATTCGGTCCGAACGCGCCGATAGAGCTCGGGGTGAACACCGAACAGTTCTCGGTGCGGGCAATCTCCAGCACCGTCCGCAGGCCGTTGACGTTGATATCCCATGCATCGTCCGGCCGGGCCTCGGCCACTGCGGAGAGCAGCGCCGCCAGATGATAGATTCGCGTCACCCGGTAGCGGCGTACAAGCTCGAGCAGAGCTTCGCCGTCGCGACAGTCGATTGCATGGTACGGCCCGGGCGTAGCCAGCTCCGGATCAGGATCCGAACGTACGTCGGTGAGCACCACCGCGCTGTCGCCGTAGCGCTCGCGCAACGCGCCGACCAACTCCGACCCCAACTGTCCGAGAGCCCCGGTTACGAGTATCTGCATACGTACTCCTTACTTAACGATCATTGACAGTGAGAACAGCAGTACTTTAGGATAACATCGGTAAAATAGTAGAGGTGCCTTCGAGCGCTGTCAAGGAGCGATACGTGAGTGCAAAACATCATCCCGAGATCGGTGCGCACCTGCGCCAGGCCCGCGAGGAGCGGGGGCTCACGCTCGAGTTGCTTGCCGAGACGAGCGGCGTCACCCGCAGCATGATCGAGCAGATCGAGAACGAAGCGGTCTACCCTACGCTTGCGACCGTCTGGAAGCTCACTCGGGCGCTGGGCGTTGAGATCGACGCGCTTTTGAAAGGCGGCATGCAGCCGGTGCGCCGGTTCTCGATCACGCACTCTGAAGACGGGCCCCAGCTGGAGACCGCTGAGGACGGGCCGCTCATCAGGGTTTTGTCACCGCTCGACATGGCCGAGATTCTCGAGATCTATATTCTCGAGTTCCAGCCCGGCGCCGTGCTTGATTCCGAGCCGCATGCGCCGGGAACCGAGGAGTTTCTCACCGTGCTCTCGGGAGAGATAGAGGTGGAGGTGCCCAACCGGCACGCCCATCTGCGGGCCGGCGACTTCATCAACTACAGCTGTGACCTGCACCACACCATCACCAATACCGGCTCCGAGCCGGCGCAGGTGCACATGGTCGTCCGCTTCCCCGAGCGCAGCTGGTCCTGACCGCAGCCCCGGCGTGCGCGTCACACCAATCGCTACTCCACGAAATGACAGGCGGCCCAGTGCCCCGGCCGGACCTCACGGTAGGCGGGGACCTCTTCGGAGCAGACGGCCTGGGCGAGCGGGCAGCGGGTATGAAACACGCAGCCGCGCGGGGGGTTCGACGGACTCGGCAGATCGCCCTTGAGCAGGATGGGACGCCGCTCGCGCTCCGCCTTTGGGTCTGGCAGCGGTACGGCCGAGATCAGCGACTGCGTATACGGATGCAGCGGCTCGTTGAACAGGTCGGCGTTGTCGGCGAGCTCCATAACCCTGCCGAGGTACATCACCGCAACCCGCGTGGATATGTGCCGCACCATGCTTAGGTCGTGGGCGATGAACAGATAGGTCAGCCCCAGCTCGTTCTGCAGGCGCTGCAACAGGTTCACGACCTGCGCTTGAATTGAAACGTCCAACGCCGAGATCGGCTCATCGCAGACAATGAAGTCCGGGTTCAGGGCCAGCGCACGCGCAATTCCGATGCGTTGACGCTGCCCGCCTGAGAACTCATGCGGAAAGCGCGCGCGGTGCTTCGGGTTGAGCCCCACGAGCTCAAGCAGCTCGGCGACGCGCCGGTTCATCTCCCCGCGCGCGTAGCCACCGTCTATGACCATCGGTTCGGCGATGATCTTGCCCACCGAATGCCGCGGATTGAGCGAGGAGTAGGAGTCCTGAAACACCATCTGAATGCGAGGCCGGATTGCCCCAAGCTCATCCCTGTCAAGCTCAGTCAGCTCGTTACCGTCGAACTGCACCGAGCCGGCGGTAGGCCGATACAGCTGGAGTATGGAGCGGCCGGTCGTCGATTTCCCGCATCCGCTCTCCCCCACGAGCCCAAGCGTCTCGCCCCGGAAGATCTCGAAGCTGATTCCATCGACCGCCTTCACCGCGCCCACAACACGGCTGAAGATCACCCCACGGGTAATCGGAAAATGCTGTTTCAGCCCCTCGACCTTGACCAACGGCCGGACATCAACGGCGCTCTCGTTACTCACTGCGCGGTCTCCTCTCTGCAAGGTCGTAGAAGCAGGCGGTGTCGTGACCGTTGTTCACAACGTAGCGCGGCGGGACTTCCCGGCGGCAGCGGTCGAAGGTGTAGCTGCAGCGCGGGGCGAACGGACAGGCGCCTGGGGCGGTGTAGAGGTCGGGCGGCGTGCCCTCGATGCTCCGCAGTTCCTCGCCGCGATCCTGGTCGACGCGGGGCAGCGCCTCGAGCAGCCCCTCGGTGTACGGATGGCGCGGCTGCTCGTACAGCTCGTCAACCGAAGCGCACTCCGCAACAAGCCCGCCGTACATCACGATGACCCGGTCGGCCAACCCGGCGACCACGCCGAGGTCGTGCGATATCCAGATCACCGCCAGCCCGAGCTCGTCGCGCAGGCTCTTCACCAGGTCCAGGATCTGGGCTTGCACCGTGACGTCGAGCGCGGTGGTCGGCTCATCGGCGATCAGCAGTTTCGGCCCGCAGGCGATCGCAATCGCGATCATGACGCGTTGGCGCATCCCCCCGGAGAACTGGTGCGGGTAGTTGCCGTAGCGCTCCGCCGCTGCCGGGATGCCCACGCGGTCAAGGAGCTCCACGGTGCGCGTGCGCGCCTCCCGGTCCCCAAGCTCCAGGTGCAGGCGCATCGACTCCGCGATCTGCTCCCCCACGGTCATCAGCGGATTGAGCGAGCTCATCGGATCCTGAAACACAAAACCGATATCACGCCCGCGCACCGCCGCGCGCTTGGTCTTGGACAGCGACAACAGATCGACCCGGCCTTTCGAGCTATCGAACCATGCCGAGCCCGAACGGATGCGCCCCGGCGGCTCGGGGATGAGCCGCAGCAGCGACATCATCGAAACGCTCTTGCCGCTGCCGCTTTCGCCCACGATCCCGAGCGTCTCGCGACTGTCAAGCGAAAACGACACGCCGTTCACCGCGTGCACCACGCCTTCGATGGTATTGAACTCCACCGCCAGATCACTCACTTCGAGAATACTCACGAGGCGTTTACCTTCCTTTCCGTCGCAGGCGCGGGTCAAGCACGTCACGCAGCCAGTCACCGAAGAGGTTCATCCCCAAGGCGGTAAAGATGATCGCGAATCCCGGATAGGTTGCAACCCAGGGCGTGCTCGCGAGATACTGCCTCCCGGCGGCGAGCATATTGCCCCAGCTCGGTATGGTCGGCGGTACGCTGAGGCCCAGGAATCCCAACCCCGCCTCGTAGAAGATCATCGCCGACATCTCGAAGGTCGCTACCGTGATCAGCGGACCCACCAGGTTCGGCAGAATGTGGTCGAACAGTATCCGCGCGCGCCCGGCGCCGATCGCCACCGCCGACTCCACGTATCCCGAATTGCGTATCCGCAGCACCTCTCCGCGCGTGATGCGAACAAACAGCGGCGCGTCGGTAATGCCGAAGATCAGAACCACGTTGACGAGACTCCTCCCGACTACCGCCGCCACCACAACTACGATCAACAGATACGGCACCGCAAGGAAGAGGTTTGCGCCTCCCATGATGACGTTATCTACCCGTCCGCCGGCAAACCCGGCGACCAACCCCAGAACCAGACCGATACTCAACGCGATCGCTACGCCTAGAAACCCGACCGTGAGCGATACACGCGAGCCGTAGACGATCCGGCTGAACATGTCACGCCCCAGGCTGTCGGTTCCAAGCGGATACTCCCAACTCCCGCCGTCCCGCCAGGCCGGCGGCTGCCGCGAGCGGGTGAGGTCCTGCTGCAGCGGGTTGTGAAGCGCGATGTACGGCGCGAAGATCGCGGCAAACACCACCACCATGAACAGCGACAGCCCGATCATACCGCCCTTGTCCCTGAGAAGCAGCTTCGCGCCGTAGCTCAACGCGCGGCGCACGCGGCCGCGTTCGTCCTCGAGCAGCGGATCGGCACTCGGCGAGAGGTCGGGACCGGAGGCCGGCTGAGGTTGTTCACTTGTCATATCTAATCCTCGGATCAATCAGAGCGTAGGCGACATCGGTCAGCAGATTCATCGCGACGACGACCAGGCTGGTGAACACCGCCACCGCCTGTACTAACGGAAAATCACGCGCGGCGACCGACTCGGCGATCATACGGCCGAGGCCCGGCCAGGCGAAGATCGTCTCGATGTATATGGAGCCGCCGAGCAGGTAGCCGAACTGCACGCCGAGCATGCTCACGAGGGGAATCGCGGCGTTGCGGAACACGTGTGCCACGTAGATGCGGCGGTCGTTGATCCCCTTGCTGTAGGCGGTGCGTATATAGTCTTCGCCACGAATCTCGAGCACCGCCGAGCGCATCAGCCGCACGATCTGGCCCAGAGGGAACAGCCCGAGCGACACCGCCGGCAGCACAATTGAGTTCCAGTGCCCGCGGCCGAACGACGGCAGCCACCCGAGGTTGACCGAGAACACCAGAATGAAGATCAGCGCAATCCAGAAGTTGGGCACCGTCTGGCCGATAAGACCCACCCCGCGCGCTAAACTGTCCCAGATGCTCCCCGGATTCGAGCCGCCGATAACCCCGAGCGGCACCCCTACCAACACCGCGAACAGCAGCGCGCTCAGCGCCAGCTCCACTGTCGCCGGCAGCCTCGTCACCACCAGCGCCATCGCCGGTGCACGATAGTGCACCGAGTTCCCGAAATCACCTCGTATTGCGCCGCTGAAAAAATCGGCAAACTGCACCGGCAGCGGCCGATCGTAACCCATGAGTGCTCGTAGCTCGGCGATGTCCTGCGCCGATGCCTCGCGCGGCGCCATGAGCCGCGCGGGGTCACCGGTAAGACGTACCAAGAAGAATACAAGCACTATCACTCCCAAAAGCAGGAGCACCGACTGAACGGCCCGTGATAGCAGGTAGCGCTGCATAGTACTACTCGATATAGACGTCCATCAGATAGTAGTCCTCGGCTCCGCGCGGGCGATAGTTCCGCACCCGGTCACGAGTCGCCTCGAAGGTCTCCGGAGAGTACAGGTAGATGAACGGCGGATTCTCGT
>PUPD01000129.1 GCA_003552985.1 Spirochaetaceae bacterium | reverse complement strand
CGTTTCCTGCAGGCAGAGGATATCCGGCCTCTCCTGCTGCATCCATTCAACGAGGCCCTTTTTCTCAAGCGCGCGAATTCCGTTGACGTTCCAGGAGAGTATGCGTGTCACGAGCCCTAATATAGTGCTGTAAACCAACTCTCGGCAAAGGGAATCCTCTCGTCCGCACGAGCAGCGGGGCGCCCGCGCCGCCGTCGATTGCGTTGCCGCGGCTACGATTGTGGCTCAAAGCCTGTTGCGCAGTTGGAGCGGGCGGCGGGTTAATCCAGTTGGGCGATAATCTCACTGCGGCGGGTGTCGAGCTCCTGCCACCGGGCGAGTTGCCATTCCAGGGTCGATTCGGTGCTGCTCAGCTCAGTGGTCAGCGGCCTGACCCGTGCGCCGTCGCTGTACACCTCGGGTTCTGCCAGCTGCCGGTGAAGCTCCCCCTGACGCTGTTCCAACGCCTCCACCTCGGCCAACAGGTCGGTCTCCTCACGTTCAAGGCGGGTAAGCTCGGCCTTGAGCGCTTTGCGCTCGAGGCGGGCTTGTTGGTTATCGCTTGCGGGCACTGCGCCCCGGTTGTTTGACTGCTCGTCCGGACCCGGCTCGGCGGAAGTCGAACGGTCTACAGCAGCCTCGGTCTTCCAGCGGTAATACTCGTAGTCGCCGGGGTACAGGGTAGTGGTCGACGGCAGTCCGGGGGCCGTTGGAGTGAACTCAAGAATCTTGGTCGCCACTTCGGCGAGAAAATCACGATCGTGGGAGACGAAGACCAGGGTCCCGTCAAAGTCGTTGAGCGCCCTTTGCAGGATCTCCTGAGAGTGAATATCGAGATGGTTCGTCGGCTCGTCGAGCACAAGCAGATTGCGCCGCCGAAGCACCAGCTTCAGCAACGCGACGCGCGTGAGCTCGCCGCCGCTCAGGACCGCAAGGGGTTTGTGGATCTCATCACCGCTGAACAGGAACGCGCCTGCCAGTTCCCGCAGTCTTCCCTGAAGCTCAAACGGAGCCACGGTCTCGAGCTCCTCGATAACGGTGTTGCCCGAATCCAGACGCTCGATATCGTCCTGTGAGAAGTAGCCCAGGGTTACACCGGTGCCATGGGTCAGATTGCCGTCGAACTCGGTGTCGCGTCCGGCGATAATGCGCAGCAGGCTTGATTTGCCGGATCCGTTGGGACCTACAAGCGCGAGTTTCTCACCGCGCTCAAGCGAAAGGGAGAGGTTTTTGAATACCGGAAGCGAACCATAGCGCTTGCCTAACTCTGATGTCTGGAGCACGATCTGTGAGCACCGCTCCGGTGAGGGAAACCGGATTGAAATCCGCTTCATGCTGTCCGGCAGCTCAATGCGCTCCATCTTTTCCAGCTCCTTGACGCGACTCTGCACGAGCTGAGCTTTCGATGCGTTGTATCGGAAACGGGCGATGAAACGCTCGAGGCGGTCTATCTCCTGTTGCCGGCGTTCGTAGGCCTCGCGTTGCGCCTCCAGCTCACGACTGCGCTGCTCGCGGTAGGCGCTGTAGTTGCCGCTGTAGCGTCGCACCCGCCCGAGAAAGAGCTCTGCCACCGCGTTGACACAGCGGTCGAGAAAGTACCGATCGTGAGACACGATCACTATACCGCCGTGATAATCGTTGATGAACTGCAGCAGCCAGTCGCGAACCTCGAGATCAAGATAGTTGGTGGGCTCGTCGAGCAGGAGGAGGTCGGGTGACTCGAGCAACAGACGGGCGAGCGCCACGCGCATCTGCCACCCTCCGGAGAACTCGGTGCACCGGCGAGTGAAGTCGCGTTCGTGAAACCCCAGCCCTCTCAATACACGGTCGATTCGGGCCTCTCGGGTGTCGTATTCGCAGTACTCGAGCACCTCACCAAGGTGCTCATACTCGGCTAACAGGGTGGCGGTGTCGGTGTCTTCGGCATTGCGAGCCGCCAGTGCGTGCTCGAGCTCGGTACGACGTTGCTGCATCGCGTGCGCGTGTGAAAACGCGTGTTCGGCGGCAGCGCGTAACTCAAGCTCGGGAGGCGTCACCCCGGTCTGAGGGAGATAGCCGACCGACCGTCCGCGGGTATGGGTTACCGCGCCGCTATCCGGCGCGATCTCGCCGGCGATGATTCGCATGAGGCAGGACTTGCCGCTGCCGTTGTGTCCGGCGAGCGCCAGGCGGTCGCGAGCGCTCAAAGACAGAGAAACATCTTCTAGGATGGAACGTCCGCCGAACTGCAGCGATACCTCGCGTAACTGTGCGATCGTCATGGCACCACGGTGTAGTAGAGCTAATCGTCCAGCAGGGAGAAGTACATAATGATCGGGGCGCGCGGCATTTCCTGCACCGTGCCTCGGCCTACGAGCGCCTCGGGAACGTAAACGAACTGCACTCCTCCGGATACGTACCGGTAGACGAGGTGCATGATGTCGTCACTGCCGCTGAAGTCGAGTGTGAGTGCGCCGTCGTACTGGTCCTGAAGCTCCGGCCCCAGGTAGATGTCGAAACGCGCCTCGCCGCTTGTGCCGGCCGCTTCGGACACAATTCGCGGCACCAGGCGATCATAGGCCGTCCAGCTAAAGGTTCGGTTGGGACGAAACTGCAGCTCGCCGTAGGCCGCGCTGCGGAAGCGTTCCCCGAACTCAATGAACTCATTGTACAGCTCGAGCCGACGCGACTGCTCGTCGGCTATCAGTTCCCGGATGTCCTCTTCGACCTTCACGAATCGTGTCGAGTACTCGTTGCCCTCGTGCGAGTAGAGCGCTTCCACCTCGGTTTCGCTTCTGAGGCGGATCTCCAACGGAACTCCCTCAGCGCCCCACAAGGACTCGCGGATGCGATACCAGTCCTCGTAGGTGAACTCGGCGGTGTGATCCGGGAGCACAATTCGCACGCGGCTGTTCTCCGGCTCCGGAAACAGACCGAATTGAAGATCAAAGCGCTCGAGTTCGTAACGGCCGTCACGGATCATCCGCCGGAAATACTCGGGGCGCCACGTCGTGGATAGAAACTCATTCAGCTCCTCACGCTCGGCAGCTACCGGATCAGCGGGTCCTTCGGTGTAGTCATAGACGGTAAGGTATCTGCCGAAGACCCACCCCTCAACGCTGTCATCGGTTAGAACCTTGTACCAGTGATCTTGATAGGCTCCGACTTCATGGACATCGTCACTGCGGCCGATTACCTTGACGACCTGTTGGTCGCGCATTCGGTAGACACGCTGTGACTGTGCCGACATCTCGGCGCGGATCGGCAGCGCGGTTCGTTCCGAGCGCGCGTAAACGCCTGCCAGATTTCCGAGCTCGGCCTGAAAAGCCTCAGCAGCCTCCCGGGTATCGAACTTGCGGGCACGCCAGCGTGGAATCTGCGATTCGTCGCCGTTCTCAATTCCAACAACGGTGTAGGTGTCGTTGATATCTGATTCATCGACGATTCGCAGGAGCGTTCCCGAAGGAACGGCGTCCTCGTCTGCCGACCACAATAGAACCCCGTACTCATCGGTCTGCGCTCCACAGCCCGTGAGTAACACTCCGATGATAAGCGTGAGTGCCAACGCCGTGTATAGTCTCTTCATGACCTGCAAATGCAAACTTCGGAACTACCTGTTTATCTGAGAACTTGGTTGTGATACCCCGTACACCCGAACACCCTAAACCTGTGGCTTGAATTTGAGCACGAGACGGGACCGTTGGTCAACTATGCTTTCGCTATACTCTTGGTTTGGCGTTAATCAGCGAGCACCGATTCCCTGATGCGTTGCTCGTCGACCACGATCAATACGCGGCCTTCAGCAAGCAATCGACGATTCTCTGTGCGTGACAGCAGGCGCAGCACATCCTCGCGTGGGATCATGAGATCGGTGGGGTGGGTTCCATACACTCCGGCCGCCAGAACCCTCATTGGGTTGGGCCCGACGCGCTCGAGAAAGCGGTCCTCACCGCCGGGGCTGGTATAGCCCACCGGACCCCACCGCTCAAGGTACTCCGGCTCAACCATCCGGGGCTCGAACACCACCTCATAGCGCTCATGGTCGTGCAGCCGCGGCAGGAGCGCCGGCACCGGGCGAGCGCTACGGTCGGTACCGTGGACCGGTAGCTCGTTTGTAGCATAGATCACGATCCCGGTGAACGCGCGGGAAGGATACCAACCCGGGACCGTCGGTACGCTGCGGGCCCGGGTATGCGGGGCGAAACGTCGGCTCAGTTCAGGGTGCAGTTCCAGCGCGTACTCCACCGCTGCATGCGTGAGGTCGGCGCTGGGACCAGCATAGCGTTCGCGCAGAGCATCGGATGCCTGCCGAATCTGATTGACGAGCTCCGCGTCCCGGTTAAGCGGTTCCCCAATCGGTTCTGTCGAGTTCAGTTGAATCCGACTCACTGCCTCAAGATAGATCTTGTCGACACGCCGGTCTAGACTCCGCTGTACGCGCTGAGCCCCAGTCGGGTTGCGAGCCAACTCGTCCGGAATTCGGCTCTCCAGGCGTATGCGCAGCACGCCCTCTTCCCAGTCAAGTTCCGCCTCACGCCGGTCAACCGGGATATCGGTTGCGTTCCGGTCGGCGCTGAAGCTGCCGGTTGCGTACAGACGTGTCGGCGTCGATCCCTGCTGAATCGGCAGCAGGCCGAGTGCAAACAGACTGAGGACTACAATGCGGCGAAACCACGTGCTCATCTACCAATAACTATCGGCGTGTAGGTGTGCGGCGTTGAGGCACGCATCCGGTTCAGGTAGCTCAGAGCTGCTCGCCGAAGTAGATCCCGGCCCACTCCCAGTTGTTGTGTATCTCAGGGTCGGCGGGGAAGTGCACGCGGCGGAAATACAGGTACCAGGTGCTGATACGGTATGACCAGTTCCAGGTACGAAGGTAAGCTTCCCGCGCGTTGGAGCTCATCTCGAGCTCTCGGGCGAAGCGCACCGGACGCCGCTGCATGAAGGTACCGATATCGAACTCTATGCGGCTGTTGAAGTCGGTCTCCTGCTGCTCCCAGGACATCGCGAAGAAGTTTTCCTTGGCGCGGTGCCGGAGCAGCGCGTTCGGGTTCTGGCGACTGAGCGCACCTTTGATGTCCGTCACCAGATCGTCGAGACTTTCCCGTGTCCAGTCGCGCGGGGAATCGTAGAAGCTCACCTTCGCCTCGATTTCTCGACGAGCGTCGGGATACCCCGGAATGCTGGTTTCAGGATGGTCTAGAAACTCGCGATACGCGTCGTAGGCATCATCCCACAGGCCGAGCTTTTCGTAGCTGCGGGCCATGTAGAACTGCTTCTTGCCCAAATCCACTTTGTCCGGGTAGTCCTCAACGATCTGGCGGTAGTAGTCCAGCCGATCGTTGTCGTTATTCGTCAGACTGACCAGACGGCTCAGCGCGCGATAATGGGTTGAGTTGCCGCGCACCGTAACGTCCGGATAGTTGTTCAAAAGGCGCTCGTAGTAATGCCGTGCAACCGGCGAACCGCCGTTGGAGTCGTAATATTCCGCCACCAGCAGGAGATAATACCCGTTGTACGGGTCGTCGCGGTGTTCCTCTACATGTTCGGTGAGAAACACCTTCATGCGTTCGGGATACCCCGCCCGGTGGAGGCCGGCCGCGATCTGCTCGATCACGACGCTTCGCCTGCGTTCATCCAGCCCGTTCTGCTCGAGAATCTCAAACAGTTTTTCGAGCTCACCCGCGGTCTCGCGGTCGCCGACGATATAGTACGATGAGCTTCCGTCAAACGCGGTTAACCCGCCTGCGACCAGGATTATGACCACAACTGCCAGAATCTTCAGTACAAACAGTGGATCGCGCCTCATATGCCTAAAAATTATAAGAGAGATCCCGGCGATTGGCAAGTGATAGACAATTTGCTAAAATCTCGATCACAGGAGGCGGATTGTTGACAGCCGCGCAGCGTTCCTCGGGGCTACAGTGGTTTCCCCATAAGCTTCTTGTTTTCGGAATTACCCTTGTACTCGTCGGAGTAGTGCTGTTGCTGCGTACCGCCGGGCTGGTACCGGAAGCAGGAGTGGTCTGGGTGGTAGTGCCGCTGGTGGTCGGCGTACTGTTGCTGTATCTCGCCTTCGCACACAACGGGCCGGAAGGGTACGTATTCGTCGGCATGATCCTGACGCTTGTCGGCGTTGTGCTGCTGTTGCTGAACACGGTTATGTCCAGCGTTGAGCTGTTTCGTATCTGGCCGCTGTTTATGACGATCACCGGGGCGTCTTTGGCAGTATACGCCAATACGAAAGTGCAACCGGCGCGGATCACGCTGCAGATTCCGTCGGTCGCTATTATCCTGCTCTCAGGGGTCTTTCTGTTGTTCAGCCTCGAGGTCGTTGAGCGTGACTTTCGACGCGTTGTCGCGATGTGGTGGCCCACCATTCTGATCGTTTTCGGGGCGGTGCTGTTGTGGGTGTATTTCCGTCGGAGCAAGTCCCACGCCGCCGGTCGAGACAACAGCGCTCATCACCCGCCGAGCAATTCCGTGCGGTAGCGTTGCACCACCCTGTTAGCGGCCGCCGGGGGGCGTTGGTGGGGTGGGAGTGGCCGGCGGGGTGTCGGCGGGCTCGCCGTCAGCTCGTTCGCACGACGCACAGCGGTTTGAGTCGTAGAAAATGATCCGTTTGATTCCAAGGCGCACTTCGCAGGTACGGCAGCGCAACCGAAAGGGAAACACGTACGCGTGATTCGTCATCGCGACGACGACAACTCCGGCAACTGCGAGGAGCAGCAACGCGCTCGGCCAATCGTAGAGCAGGATGAGCTGCGCAGCGCTGAATATCCCCAGTGCCAACAGGCTCAGGTAGAGGGTTGCCAGGCGCTTGCGCTCACCGTGTTCCAGGTGGCGGCGCTGGCCCAGGTTCAGCGTGAGCAGCGCGACGACGAGCCACGGTCCATGATCGGCTACCGTGTAGACGATTTGATCCATACCCATACCAGCCTACCGTGGTCGGCGGGCGTTATGCAATCAGGGCCGCGTGGCGCTTGAAATGATCCTCCAGCACAATGCAGGCCATAGCCTCCACAACCGGCACGATCCGCGGACAGATGCAGGTATCATGGCGGCCTTCGGTGCGAATTACGCGCTCGGTGCCGTTGAGGTCCACCGTCTGCTGCGGCTTGGCGATCGATGAGGTTGGCTTCACCGGTACGCGGAACATGATCTCCTCACCGGTGGTGATCCCGCCGATGATGCCGCCGGAGTTGTTCGAGAGAAACCCCACCTGCGCCATCTGGTCGTTGTGCTGGCTGCCGGTCATCTCGGCTGCCGTGAACCCCGCGCCGAACTCGATGCCTTTGATCGATCCGATCGAGAGCATCCCGTGTGCGAGCTCGGCATCGAGCTTATCAAACACCGGTTCGCCGAGCCCTGCCGGTACGCCGGTGATACGGCACTCTACGACGCCGCCCATGCTGTCCTGCTCCTCCTTGAGCTTGGCGGCGTACTGTGTCATCTCGTTCGCCGCCTGCGGGTCGCAGGCACGCATCGGATTCCGCTCGATCACCGCTGCGTCAAAGGTTCGGCACCGAATGCCGCCCGCCGCAATCGTGTACGCGAGCACCTGTACCCCGCGCTCAGCGAGGATCTTGCGCGCCACCGCGCCGGCGGCTACTCTCCCGGCGGTCTCGCGACCTGAAGCGCGGCCGCTTCCACGCCAGTCGCGCCGACCGTACTTCTTGAGGTAGGTATAATCAGCGTGCCCGGGACGGAACATCATCTTGATCTCGTCGTAGGCCGAGGGATCGGCATCGGCGTTGTACAGAATCATTAGCATCGGGGTGCCGGTGGTCTCACCCTCGAAGACTCCTGAGAGCAGGTTGACCTTGTCCGGTTCCTTGCGCGAAGTGCCGACATCGGACTGTCCGGGTTTGCGGCGGTCAAGCTGCTGCTGAATGTCTTCGGTCGTGATCGGTACGCCGGGTCGGGCTCCGTCGAGCACTACACCCACCGCGCCGCCGTGTGATTCACCAAAGGTTGTAACTCGAAAAGCATGGCCGAAGGTGCTACCGGGCATCAGTGTACTCCTGAATCAGATCATAGACTGCAGCTGCAATCTCCTCCGGAGGCCGAGCGTTTTGCACGAGCACGTGGTCGGCGTAGCGCCGATATAGGCGGTCACGCGAGCTCCACAGCTGCAGAAAAGCGGTGCGCGGATCCGAGCTTTCCAGGAACGGCGGTATCCCGCCGGCGACTACGCGTTCGAACAGCACCTCCGGGGCTTCGTCAAGATAAACCACAACGCATCGTGCAGCAAGACGCTCCACCGCGGGGGTGTTTTCGACCACGCCGCCGCCGGAGGCGAGTACCCCGCAGTCGGCCGAGTCCGCCAGTCGTCGTTCGAACTCAGCTACCGCAGCCCGCTCGTACTCGTGGAAGCCCGGCTTCCCATGGCGGCGGAATATGGTGCGCACCGAGGGGGCTGTTTCCAGGCCGAATTGCTGCGCATAGCATTGGCGGATAAGGTCGTCGAGATCCCAGAACGGCGTTCCCATATGCTCGGCGAGAAGGCGCCCCACGGTAGTCTTGCCGCAGTGCTTCATTCCGATCAGCGCACAGCCGCAACGGTGCCGAGACCCACGGTCTTCAGTAGTGCCCGGCTCTTCGGCCGCGCCGGGAGTCTCGTTCGGGGTGTGCGAAGGAGATCGCGACTGAAGGTGTTCAGACTGATTCGGAGGCGTGCTCATGGCCTATCGGCACCGGCATCGAGAGCTCATAACCTTGCAAGTAATCCACCCCAATCCCGATCAGCGTTCGGCGGATGTTGTCACTGTGTACGAACTCCGCGATCGTGAGCATCCCCATGGTGTTGCCGATGCGGTTGACCGCTTCCACTAACGCATAGTGCACCGGGTTGGTGTCCACGTCCTTGACAAACGAGCCGTCGATCTTAAGATAGTCGAACGGCAAATCCTTGAGGTAGGCAAACGAGGAAAACCCGTTGCCGAAGTCGTCGAGCGCGAACGTAACCCCCACGTCGCGCAGCGACTGGATGACGCTGATCGCGCTGCTGCGATTCTCGATCGCAGTCGTCTCGGTTATCTCCAGTGTAATTGAGTTGGGGTTGACCTGCGAGCAGGCAAGCTCTGAGCGCAGGTAATCGACGAAAGTTTTATCCGCTATGGACCCACCGGAGATGTTGATGCAGATGCCCTGCGGCGAGTCGCCGTTGCCGGTGCTGCCGCTGAGGTAGCGTAACGTCTCCCGGATCACCCAGCGGTCAACCTGCGTCATCATATGGTACTTCTCGGCAGCCGGTATGAAGTCTCCCGGGTAGTGCAGGTTGCCGTCGCGATCTCGCAATCTGATCAGGATTTCCTGCTTCGCCGGCAGCTCGGTTCTGGTGGGGATGATCTTCTGCGTGTAGAGCACGAACCAGTCTTCTTCAATCGCTTTGGTGAGGCGAGATATCCAGTGCATCTCGCCTCGGCGTTGAACGAAGGTGGCGCTTGTGTTTTCGTATACCTTGATGCGGTTGCCGCCTTCTTCTTTGGCTAGGTAGCGTGCATCGTCCGCCGCGGCAATGACCGAGTAGGTGTCTGCCGTGTCGTTCAGGATCGGGACGACCGCAATACTCGCCGAGACCTGAAACACGTGCTGCTGCCAGATGAAGCGCCGGTTGAAAAGCCGGCGGACCTGATCGGCAAGCTGCATGGCGTCCGACAGATCGTGTTTATAGAGGGTGACCGCGAACTCATCGCCGCCGGGACGAGCCACAAGGTGCTTGGCGCCTCTCGGAAGCTCATCTACCAGTTGTTTGAGCTCCTGCCCGCACTGGCGGATCAACTCGTCACCGGCCGCATGGCCGCAGACGTCGTTGATCACCTTGAACTGGTCAATATCGACCGAAATGAAGCTGTGGACAGGCCGCTGCGGTGACGGCTGCTTCACCAGCACGGCGAGCTGATCGATCAGCTCACGGCGGTTCAGCAAACCCGTGAGGGCGTCGTGACTTGCCTGGTATGCAAGCGTTGCCGACATTCGGCGCACTTCGGTTATATCCTTAAACGAGATCAGATGTGTTTCAGGTTTCCTGTAGCTGTACTGTACCGGAGTGACCGTACCGGTGATGTGCAGTTGGGCGCCGTGGCGGTTCCTCAGCACCAAGTCTTCGAACCGCAAGGCGCTGTGTGCTTCCGACACGTCCACGGCATTCAGCGGAAGGAACGCCGGGCGGCCTGTATGAATATCCTCTAACTTCAGTATCTGATCTACCGGCTGGGCGTTGGCGTCGGCTTCCGACCAGCCGGTGAGGGCCTCGGCAGCGGGGTTGAGGAACTGCACCCGTCCATCGGCGTCGGTGGCGATCAGCGCCTCCTCCATACTATCGAGAATGGCGCCGAACAGGCGCTCCTGCCGCAGGATCTGTTTGTCTATCCGGCTCTTGTACAGCGCGATATTGATAGTTGAGTAGAGCTCGCGCTCCTTGAAAGGCTTGATGATATAGCCGAACGGTTCGGCTTGCTTTGCGCGTCCAAGTGTGCTTTCGTCCGCATAGGCGGTAATGAAGATAACCGGGATGTCCTGCTCGGCTTTAATTCGCGTAGCGGCATCAATGCCGTCCATGGCGCCCGCAAGCATTATGTCCATCAGGATGATATCGGGGCAAAGCCGCGCGGCGCTGTCAAGCGCTTCATCCCCGCTTGCAACAACCTCCACGACCTGGAAACCGAGATTCTTAAGCGTACGAGCAAGATCAAGCGATATGATCTTCTCGTCTTCGACGATCAGTACGCGGGCGGCTTGCTGCATCGGTCGGGCGTTATGCTCCTCAGGTGTCTTGCCGCCCTAGTATAGACGAAATCTGTCTACAGGTCGAGCACCCGTTTCAGCTTGTCGGGGCCGAGCCGAAAGGGTGACCCCTTTCCCTGGCAGAAGTGGTACTTTTCGAACAGATGCAGCGAGAGCTCTGAGATGAGCAGTTGCTCGTCCGACCCGTCCTTCGTGTTTACGACGGCGTTGACCTTCCGAAAAATTCCGTCTTCGAACGGTGAAGCCAGAAACCCCCTCGCTTCATCGACCCGAACGATCCACTTGCCGTCGACCGTGATCGGCTCACCGAGGCCCTTGCGCCCTTCCTCGAGCAGGTGACGCATGCGCTCGGCAGCCTCGTCGAAATCGACCCCGAGCTGCGCCATCCGTTCCTCGTCGCTGGTGATGATCTCGACGATCGGACGTGTCTCATCGCCGAGAAAGCCGTCGGATGTAATCACGCCCGGTTGCATGTTGGCCTGAGCCTTCTGGAACTCCGGTGTCATCTTCATGTGCGCCACCCCTATGCGAACTTGTTATGCAAACTTGTCGAAGTAGATCTTCTCTTCGGACATGTTGTGTTGCTCCCTCATGACCGCCATACAGGCATCGAGCATTCCCGGGCTACCGCAGAGATAGCCTTCCTTTTCGATCTCGGTAGAGATCGTATCACGCAGATAATGGTCCAGCACCTCGGTGATCAATCCGGTGGGGCCGTCCCATTTGTCGGTTTCCTCAGGCTCCGAGAGCGCGGGTATGAAGTGAAAGCGTTCGTACTGGCGGTCTAGCTCATATAGCTCGTCGAGGTAGAAGAGGTCCTTCTTGGTCCGTGCGCCGAAAAAGTACCAGATCTCGCGCTTGTCCATCATTCCTTTCTCGACGAAATCATAGAAGATTGATTTGAACGGTGCCATCCCCGAACCGCCGGCAACGCAAATCATCTGAGCATCGGTCTCCCTGACGTAGAAATCGCCGAACGGGGCGATCACCTTCAGCTTCTCGCCCTCTTTCAGCTGCTCGTGGACGTAGGTCGTGACGATGCCGCCTGGAACCAGCCGAACCAGAAACTCGAGATGCCCCGAGTCGCTCGGGACCGAGGACATCGAGTACGCCCGCTGGGTGGGTTCCTTGACTTTGCCGTAGGAGGGAACCTCAATCTGGCCGTATTGACCTGCCCTGAAATCCACCTCGCCGTCGAGGAGTTTGACGTACACCTCCTTGATGTCGTGGGTGACGTCGCGAATGCGCTCCACCTGGCCGGTGTACTGCTGTATTTTGAACAGGTACTCAGGAATCTCGATATCGACAT
>PUPD01000181.1 GCA_003552985.1 Spirochaetaceae bacterium | reverse complement strand
GTTCTTTCACGAAGCGGCGCACCTGCTGAAGCACCGCAACCGCACGGTGCTTGAAACCGAAGATGCGGGTGGTGACCTTGAGGCCGAGGCCGACAGCTTCGCGCGGAGTGTGCTTGTGGACGCGGAGGCGTACCGCAAGTTCACGATGCAACGGGAGCCGAGCCGCGCCGATATCGAGCGTTTCGCCGAAACACAACGCTTACCGGTAGACAGCGTCGTCGGTATGCTGCAGCACGACCGCGTGCTGCCGTTCACAGCTCACAACGACCTGAAACGGAAACTCAACTTGTCCAGACTCACCGTCGGCTTCCAATTAGGAGGGGAGACAAGCAATGAAGGTAACCACCTTTGAAACCATCAGTCTGAAGCAACACCCGGAGCTGAACGAGGCCTGGGTGCAGGAGCAGATCGCCGCCGACCCCACTATACTGGGGCTTGGTGAGCTTGTACTCAAAGACAAGGAACGCCGCCAGCCCACTGCCGGTAGGCTGGATCTGCTCTTTCAGGATCTGGAAGCGCTCCGGCGTTACGAGGTTGAGCTGCAACTCGGCGCCACCGACCCCAGTCACATCATCAGGACGATTGAGTACTGGGACATTGAGCGCAAACGCTACCGTCAGTACGAGCACATCGCGGTAATAGTGGCCGAGGATATCACGAGCCGCTTTTTGAACGTGATCTCGCTCTTCAACGGTGCGATCCCGATCATCGCGATGCAGATGAAGGCTCTGAAGCATGAGGATCACGTGGGGCTGTTCTTCACTAAGGTGCTCGACCAGACCGAGGTCGGGCAGGTTGACGACGACGAAGAGGTCTCGGAGCCCACCAACCGGGAGTACTGGGAGCAGCGAGGTAGCAAGAAGACGGTGGCCGATGTGGACAGCCTGCTCGAGCTCGTACACCAGATAGACTCGGGCCTCGAGCTCAAGTACAACAAGTTCTACATTGGGCTCGCGCGCAACGGCATCGCCGACAACTTCGTGCGCTTTCGCCCACAGAAGAAAAACGTGCGGGTTGAGATTAGGCTCCCGCGCGATGAGGCCGTCGATGCCGAGTTGGAAAACAGAGAGATAAACTGTCTCGATTATCGCTCCAATCGCTATCGGCTCGTGCTGTCGCACGAAGAGGTAGCAGAGAAGCGCGAGTTCCTGCTCGAGCTGTTCCGGAAGGCCTACGAACGTACCGGAGAGTCATGATGACTAGCGGACCTGCGCCCCTGCAAAGAAACCCAGGTGGATATCATCCGGTGGGAGGCGAGGTGATGATCGGCTGTGTAGCTGGTTTCACGCCTATCGCCTCTAAGTTCTTGTTGATATCTATTCCAGATTGGAATATGCTATGAGTAGGTGGAGGGTGGACGCTTCATCGCTGTTTGAACGGCGATACAAGTGGTTCGAGAAGAAGAGGCCTCGTGAGCTCAAGGCGATGTTGGTCAATCTGCACAAGCTGAAAAGTGCGCTTGACGATGGAGTTGTGCCGAACTTGGTCACGGGTGGCTTTGTTCACAGGGAACCGCGAGGTGTTATTGCGATCGATCAATCGGGTTGCGAAGGTGCAGCGCAGGAAATGCGATTGTATGTTTATCCAAAGAACTCGACGATTCACCTGATCACCATTGGCGACAAGCAGTCGCAACAGGCGGATCTTAAGGACTGCGATCGGTTTGTGGAGCAATTACGGAGGTCGCGATGAGTAACCGAGGCTATGATTCGGTTTCAGAGCTGCTGGAAGACTTGAGCGATGACGAACAGTTCCGTCGCGGGGTTGAATCGGAGATCGCCGAGCAGCGTTTGGCTACAATGCTGTTCGCGATGCGCAACCACTATGGGCTTACTCAGAGTCAGGTTGCCGAAGCCGCTGGTCATACCCAGAGCTGGGTATCCAAGCTTGAACATTCGCCGACCGACAAAATCACCGTCCGTGATTTGCTGGAGTATGCTGAAGCATTGCAGCTACACCTTAGGATACAGTTTCGCAAGCCTATGACGGCAGTTCAGAGTGTCAAACACCATTTCTTTCAGATCAAGAAGCATCTCGAGGATTTGCGCGAGTTGGCAAAGGGAGATGAAGAGATTCGAAAAGGGGTGGACCGGTTTCACGACGAATTGTTTGTGAATACGGTGAAGCTGTTTGCCGAGGGCAAGAATGCACTGTGTTCACCGGAAGATGCAGGCCCCGACAGGCCGGGTTTCGAGGTTGATGTTCCTGAGGAACTGCCGGACGACGAAACTCTGCGCGCTCCCCTCAACAAGTAACGCCAAACGGCGCGTCGGATCGCGGCCGCGCAGTAGTGGTGTAACCGGAAGGTATTGCCATGATTCACGATGTAGTGAAAGCCGAACACATTGAAGGATACCGGATCAAGCTCACATTCGACGACGGCCGAGAAGGGGTAGTGGATTTTTCCTCGTACCTTGAGATCGGAGGCGTGTTCGAACGGTTTCGGGACCCGGAGTTCTTCAAAGCATTCACCATAAACCGGGAGCTGGGGGTAGTGAGTTGGGACGGTGAGATAGAGATTGCCCCGGAGACACTGTCCTCGAAAGCAACCGGTGAGCCGTTGCCGGATTGGAT
>PUPD01000107.1 GCA_003552985.1 Spirochaetaceae bacterium | reverse complement strand
GAAACATAGGCGATAGGAGCACTACCGATGAAGCCCAAACAAACGATCGTTCCAAACTTGTGGTTTGACAAGGAAGCAAGAGAAGCAGCGGAGTTTTACTGCACGGCTTTTTCCGCACTGGTCGAGTCGGCAATTACGAATGTGACAACCCTTGAGGGCACGCCGTCGGGTAGCGTTGATCAGGTGTCGTTCGAGCTGGCGGGGCATCAGTTCCTCGCGATGAGCGCCGGGCCGTTTTTCCGTTTCAATCCGGCGGTGTCGTTCATGCTCAATTTCGACCCCATACGCTATAGCGGCGATGAAGCTTCGCAGTGCTCCGGCGCGCGGGAGGACCTCGATATGCTGTGGGAGAAGCTCTCTGCGGGCGGCACGGTGCTGATGCCGCTCGACAAGTACCCGTTCAGCGAGCGCTACGGATGGGTGCAGGACAAGTACGGAGTCTCGTGGCAACTGATCCTCTCGGACCCCGAAGGCGACGAACGGCCCTTCATAGTCCCATCGCTACTGTTTACCGGTGCGACGTGCGGGAAAGCCGAAGAGGCGACCGAGTCTTACCTCACGGTCTTCAGGGACGTCCGGCGAGGGTTGATGGCGCGTTACCCGGCGGGGATGGAGCCGGACAAGGAAGGGACGGTCATGTACACCGACTTCATGCTGGAAGGCCAGTGGTTCGCCGCGATGGACAGTGCGCAGGACCATCGCTTCAGCTTCAACGAGGCCATCTCATTCGTCGTGTACTGTGACACCCAGGATGAGATCGACGCTTACTGGAGCAAGCTTTCCGCCGTTCCTGAAGCCGAGCAGTGTGGGTGGGTCAAGGACGCCTACGGCGTCTCGTGGCAGATCATCCCACGGGTAATGGATGAGATGATGACCGGCGGCACGCGAGAACAGGTCAACCGTGTAACGCAGGCGTTTCTGCCGATGAAGAAGCTCAACATACTGAAGCTGCAGGAGGCCTATAACGAGCGCAGGTAACCACCCGTGGTGAACTCGAACGCAATCGCGTGTATGCATTGGCGCAGCAGCCTCCCGACCTTACCAATCGATTGATCTCGGGTTATACTAGCACCACCACTCGACGGTAGGGGGTTGGAAATGGCGACGTTCTTTCTGTTCGGCAAGTATGACCAGGCGGCACTCAAGAAGGTAAGCGCGAAACGGACCAGTGAGGGGCACGACATCATCGCGCAGCTCGGTGGCTCAGTGAAGTCCGAGTATGCCCTGCTCGGTGAGCACGACATCGTCCTCATCGTGGATCTGCCCGGCGTAGAAGAGGCGATGAAGGCGTCGCTGCGCCTTGCGAAGCTGACCGGAATCGGCTTCACCACCTCGCCTGCGGTTTCTATCGCGGATTTCGACAGAATCGCGACCGAAAAGTAAGGCGCGTTCGAACCGTCAACTCCGGATTCCTCCCCCGCAAGGCTGCCTTGAGCCGATAAGCCCCTCTTGAGCTTTATTTCTCGTAATCCGGAAGAATCTTAATGGGAAGTTAAGATTTCGAGTGTAGTCTCCAACTGAAGAATTGGTCAGCGCGCATCAGCTGCCGGACGGTGGTCGCACGCGACTGAATAAAGGTAGGAGGCTTTCATGAAAAAGCTCACGTTCGCACTCGGAATCGGGTTGCTCGCGCTCACGGCGGTGGCGTTTACCGCCTGTGGAGGCGGTGGTGCCGCCACAGCGCTGCGACTGGAGATTACATCGCCAACGGGACGCACCATATCGGTCGACACCCCGACGCAGATGGTCAGCGGTATCGTCTCGGACCCGGCCGGGACCATCACGGTCAATGACGTTGAGGTCGCAGTGGATAGCGACGGGTCGTTCAGCCATGATGTCGAGCTGGATTACGGGAGCAACCGCATCGTTGTCGCGGCCTCGATCGAAGGGAGAGATCGCCCGCTCACCCGCACAATCAACGTGACCCGCAATCTCAACCTGGTACTCATGTCGCCGGAAGGCGTTGCGGTAGACCCGGATGAGCCAATCGTGACCGGTGAAAACTCGATCATAATCAGGGGTAGGGTATCGGATCCTGACGCGCAAATACTGATTACCGGAGACCAGGTAGAGGTGGACGACGAAGGTAACTTCTCGAGCACAGTGAGCCTACACTACACCCTCACTACTCTCAACGTCACCGCGATGCTCGAGGCAGTCGATGCGCCGGTGACCACGCTCGTGACCGTGCACCGCACTCCCTAAGTACCTGCCCCGGCCGCAGCTGAGGGGACGCCCTGTGATCCACGCGATCGCGGGCGGCCCCCGACGGATGCATTGACTAGCCAATCTAAACATTATAAAGTCAGTCAGGAATTGCGATGGGTAACGCAGGCCCGGACCGGAGTACAACCGTCGCGCTGAGGCTGGAGGAACTCTACCGGGGCGAGGCGCGCCGCGTCTTTGCCACGTTGATCCGTCTGCTCGGGAGCTTTGAGCTGGCCGAGGAAGCGCTGCAGGACGCGTTTGCTGCCGCGGCCGAGCAGTGGCCGGAGAACGGGATACCGGAAAACGCGCGAGCGTGGCTGGTATCGGTTGGCCGGTTCAAGGCAATCGATGTGCTCCGGCGGCGGTCCCGATTTCGGGAATCGCTGCCGCAGCTTGCCGAAGGCATTGAACGGCGGCGCTTCAGGGAGCTCGAGCGCGCCGAGGAAGAGGTCGGCGACGACCGCCTGCGGCTCGTCTTTGTGTGCTGTCATCCTACCCTCGGTGACGAGGCCAAGATCGCCCTGACCCTTCGCGAAGTGTGCGGGTTGACCACCGAGGAGATCGCCCGGGCGTTTCTTTCCAAGCCTCCCACGGTGGCGCAACGGATTGTTCGCGCCAAGCGCAGAATCCGGGACGAACGAATTCCCTACGAGATTCCCCCGCTCAGCGACCTGCCGGAGCGGCTGGCCGCCGTTCTCCGTGTCATCTACCTCGTATTCAACGAGGGTTATTCAGCCACATCAGGGGCCTCCATTACCCGGCGCGACCTCTCGGACGAGGCGATCCGTCTCGCACGGCTGCTGGTAGAGCTCATGCCGCAACCGGAAGCCGAGGCGCTGCTGGCGCTGATGCTGCTTCATGAATCGCGCCGATCCACCCGCATGACCGAAGAGGGGGAGATAGTGCTACTTGCGGATCAGGATCGAAGCAGATGGGACCGCGAGCTCATCGCCGAAGGCGTTGCGCTTCTGGAACGATCGCTGCGCGCAGCCCGTCGAGTCGGGCCGTACGCGCTGCAGGCGGCGATCGCGGCCGTGCATGCCGAGGCGGAGAGACCGGAAGAGACCGATTGGAACGAGATCGTCGGACTGTATGATCTGCTCCTCCAGCTGCAGCCGACCGCAATAGTCGAGCTTAATCGGGCTGTAGCGATTGCGATGCGTGATGGGCCGAAGCCGGCGCTTACGATTGTCGAGCGGATTCTCGAACGGGGTGAGCTCACCGAGTACGGACTCATTCACGCAACCCGGGCTGACCTCTGTCGGCGTCTCGACCGCCCCGAAGAGGCCATCGCCTCGTACGAGCGCGCGCTGCGTCTCACCGAACAGGAGCCGGAACGACGATTCCTGCGTCGCCGAATCGGTGGCCTACGGTCCCGGACGGGCTCCGGCAGTTCGGCCTCAATTCCGGCAGGCTAGGGCTGGAGCTTACCCATCAGCTGCGTATCACTTCCAGCGCGTGATGTCACGCATCTATCGAAATCCGGTGCTGTACTCGCGCATCTTCGTGCCGGCCTGCTTTGTTCACGGCCACTTCGGACTGCCGCCGATTTAGCAGGATGCAAGAAGCAGTTGTTGCGCACGATGTGTTAACCTCGATCCGGTAGCTTGACCGAAGGCGGCTTTAAAATGATTCAGAGACTCACTCATACTACGGTTTTACGTCGATGTTCTCGGCATGGAGGTGCGGCGCGGCATGGGGCTTGACGAGGAGAAGGCGAAGACTCTGCGCGAGCTCGTTCAGAGAGGAACCTTCGGGGTAGGGGTGCTGGAAACCGCCGACTGCAAAACGACAGTCGAGGAGCTGAAGGCGCGCGGTGTCACAATCGCCTCCAAGCCTCAGCCGCGGGCGGCAGCGTGTACGGCTGCCGCCGCGGCGTTTCTCCTCGACCGCCGATTTGCGCGCTCTTAATCGTTTGCTTCTAACGAGTTTCACATAAGCGCGTCACAAGCTTTGCAACGACTTCCCATTCTTAGAGCCGACTCGGTAAGGTTGTCACCTATAGCTCAGGTCTCCTCTTCGGGTTGCGGTACTTCCGCGCCGCCAATCGTTCCGATCTTGATCTTTCCTCGTTCCCGCATGAATCGGAACCAGACCGTCAAGCCGAGACTTACGACGGTAAGAATAATCAATCCTAGCGAATAAGGGCGCGTAAAGAACGGTGTAATGTTGCCTGCCGAAGCCATCATGGCGGTGCGCAACGAGCGCTCCATAATTGGTCCCAGAATGAGCCCGAGAATCATCGGCGTCAGCGGAAAACCGGTCTTCAGGAGCACGTAGCCCATCACGGTGAAGATCACCATCACCCATAGGTCGTTTACGTTATAACGAATGTTGTAGGTCCCGGCGATCGACATCAACACAATCAACGGCAACAGTACGGTCTTTGGGATCCGTAAGGCCCACTTGAAGAACCGGATCATGACGGTGTGCTGCAAGAAGAACATAAACACGTTTGCGACCAGAAGCCCCACGAATATTGCGTAGACTAGCTGGATCTCATTCCGAAACAACGCGGGTCCGGGTGGAATCCCGTGTGTTATCAAACCTGCCAGAATGACCGCCGTTACGGTGTTTCCCGGAATGCCGAGCGTAATCGTCGGAATGTATGCACCACCAGAAACCGCGTTGTTTGACGACTCAGCGGCGACGATACCGTCAAGCGATCCGGTGCCGAATTCCTCAGGCGTCTTAGAAGCTTTCTGCGCCTGATCATAGGCGATGAAGCTTGCCACCGTTCCGCCGGCACCCGGCAACATTCCCAGGCCGAGTCCGATAAAGGAAGACCGCAGCAGATTCTTTGCCTGGCCCTTCAGCACCGATAGCTTCAGCTTCATTGAGTCCAGACCGGTCGAGAAAAACGAGTACTTCTTGTCCACGTCCGCGCATTGAGTGAAGACCTCGGTTATCACGAACAGCCCGATCATCGCAACTAACAGCTCAACCCCGCCGCCAAGTGCGCGGATTCCGAATGTGAACCTCGTGACGCCGGAGAGGGGATCGCCCCCAATGGTGGCGATAACGAGGCCGAGCGTGCCGCTGGTCAATCCGTATATGACCGACTTTCCACTCGTGCTTGCGACGATCGTGAGGCCGAATACTCCCAGTACGAAGTACTCAAAGCTCTGGAAGCGCAAAGTGATAAGAGACAAAGACGGCGCGAGTAGTATTAGTGCGATGAGACTGATCATGCCACCCGTAAACGATGATGCGATCGCGTACGTCAAAGCCTTGCCCGGGTATCCCTGTTGGCACAGCGGATAGCCGTCGAACGTAGTTGCAATTGAGGAAGGAGTTCCCGGCATGTTCAGGAGAATCGCCGGAATTTTGCCGCCCGATACGCCCCCAATGTACAACGCTCCAAGTACCGCCATGCCGACCGCCGGCTCCATGCCGAACGTCACCGGCAGAAGCAATATGAGCGCCAGGGTCGCCGTTAGTCCCGGAATCGCGCCGAACACTAGTCCGAGGAACGTTCCCATGAGCAGCAGAGCCAAGACCGGCAGCTGAAAGATAACCTCGGAACCCAACAGTAAGTTACTAAGCAAAGTACGGTTACCTCCTTATCCGTTTAAGTGGGCTCGATGGCCCTACCGTGATATACGCTCCGCACAATGCGTTCAGTTTATGAGCAGTCCGCGTGGAAGGTAGATATTCAACATGACTCCGAAAACAACGTAAACGATCGCGGTAATCAATAAAGCGAACGCGACCGCCTGCAGAAAGCGCCTGCGCGTCTTGTCGCCCAGTACAAAGATTGCTAAGGTCAAAAATACGAACCCACTTTCGAAATAACCGATGATCCTTATCAAGTAGATGTTCAGAATCAACAGAAGAAACAACGCGCCGATGCGTTTCCCGGCACGCCGCATCTCCACCACGATCTTCAACTCTTCCTCATCGAACGCGCCCTTGCGATAGTCGAGTACCGCTCGCCCCACGCCCAAAATCCCAAGGACGGTCAGCAATGACGCGACCGCGCGCGAGTACTGATCGGCACCGACTATCTGCTGAAACCCGGGGCTAACGTCAAACGACCCAACCACGAATACGACGCCGATAGCGACGATCGCAACGTTTATCGCCATTTTGATGAGGAAACTCTTGTTCACCGTAACTTCCCGCGAGCTCATCGCCAGCCTCCTCCTCTGTCTTCAGAACAACCTCGGAACGGGCCTGACCGGGAGGGTCGGCCCGTTCCGATTTTACGGCCCTCAGTTCAGACCGAACTCCTCGACAAGTCCCAGAATGATCTCCTCGTCCTGCTCGAAAGCACGGCGCAGTGTTTCTCCGTCTTCATAGCGAACGAACAGTCCGTTCTCGTCCGCCAGTCGTTGGAATGTGTCGGTGTTCACAACTCTTTCGAAGAACGCGGAAATCTGATCGACGAGTTCCTGCGGCATGTTCGGCGGTCCCCATACACCCATCCGATGGCTTGTCTGAAGCGGCACCTCCAGACCGAGCTCGTCAAAAGTGGGGACATCCGGCAGCGAGGGCACGCGTTCACCCGAAGAAACCGCAACAATCTCCAAGTCGCCGCTGAGATGATCGCTCAGGACCGTGGGAAGCTGAGTAAGTGCCATCTCATCTTCCTCGGCGTAGATCGCTGCGGTCATTGGTCCACCACCGCCGTGCGCGACATAGTGCAGATCGTCACGAATACCGGCTGAACCGAGCATCATCTCGGCCATCAAGTGAGTACCGCCGCCGAGCGAGCTGCCCGCGAACGTGGTATCGCCGGGATTAGCGCGTACGTACTCGATCCAGTCCTCGAGTGAGTCGTACTTGCCCGGCAGCGTGAATGCCGCTTGGGGTACCTCGAACAACATGGCGATCGGGGTGAACTCCTCATAGCCCCAGTCGCGTACCCCCATGGCTACGTGCGAGATGAACGAGGTGTGATGGTGTAGCAAGAGGTGACCGTCCGGTGCAGCGTCACGGACCTCTACCATTGCGTTTCCGGCGCTGGCCCCTTCAATATTCGTTATCACGAACGACACGTCGTCGAGCAGGCCTTCTTCGCGTACGGTGCGCTCTATCAGGCGCCCGGTAACGTCACTAAGTCCACCCGGGGCGTATGGAATCACGTACCGCACATCGCGCTGCGGCCACTCCACGTCCTCTTCGGCTGCTCCGCCGGCAAAAACCATTGTCGCCGGCAGCACCAGAATCAAAAAAATCGTACCGATTCGCACTGCTTTCTGCATCTTCGTCCTCCTTTAGATTTCCGAAAACTGACCTTGTCTGAGTCTGATTCGCGCTCCCTTTTGCATTGTGTATCGTACCTATTGCAAACCCTCCTTTTCACTCAGCCCCTACCCAAGTCACAGCCCGATTCGGGGCAGTATTTCGTTGAGAAATTCTTCCTGCTCGCGCATGTACTGCGCCAACTCTTCGCCACCCATGTAGTGTAAGGACAACTGTCGCGCACTCGCCTCGCTTTGATGTTCAGGGTTCTCAAACGCCCGCAAGAATGCCCCATGAATCTTTTCGACTACCAGCGGGTGCGTGCCGGACGGCACCGCCAGAGCTCGTGCCGATCCCAGCACAATATCGAAACCGTACTCGCGCAGTGCCGGAACTTCCGGCAAGGCCTTGTGTCGCTCGTTGGTAAACGTGGCCAACACTCGCTTCCGGCGCTCCTGCACAGCCTCCATGACCTCGCTGACTTTCGCCACCGATGCATCAACATATCCGTCGTTTAGCGCACGAAGCATGTCAGCGGTTCCGCCAAACGGTACGTGCGTAAGCTGAACTCCCGACTCCTCTTCCAAGTGCGACGCTGCAATATGATTGGACGCTGCAACTCCGTTATTGGAGACCGTCATTTCGTAGGGATTCTCGTGGGAATACGCCAGCCATTGTTCGAAGCTCCGCCATTCCTCGCTCTCTCGAACCACTAACACCGCGGGATCGAGCACGTAGTTAGCTACGGGCTCAATCTCTGCTACTTCGTAACGCGTTGTCCGATGCATCGGGAGACTGAGGAAGGTTGGCAGATTGATGAAGCCTATGGTGTATCCGTCGGCGCGCGCCGACGCCAACCGTGCATATCCGACCTCGCCGTCTCGGCCCTCAATATTTCGCACTTTAACCGGCTGTCCGAGCTCATTCGACAGGTACCCGGCTAAAACCCGCGCGCCGATATCGGTTCCGCCACCTGCTTTGAAGCTGACGATTACCTCTACCGCGCGAACCGGATACGCTTGCGCAGAACGGTGTTGCACGATGTTGCGGAGAGGTATTGCGAACGCCGCTAGTAGCAACAGCCCCCCAAGTACGATGATGATCTTGATTCGACCTCGACGAGCTGGTGGAGTCCGCATCGATTATCCGCCGTTACTTTTCGAATGTAAACGTTCGATGAAGACAACGTTAGCACGGAAGTATCCTGCCCGCAAGTAAAAATTGCGACAAATTAGCCTCAAAATTGACTGTAATGCGGAAATTAGGGTCCCATCAGCACGGAGACGCGAGCTATTAGCTTCCGAATCGTGAAATTTCTAGAGCTTTGTGTAAAGTGAATGTTAACACGCGGTGGTTACGGAAGGGAGTCGAACGACGAAACGCGAGCCTTGCCCGAGTTCGCTGGTCACTTCCACCACGCCTCCGAGCTCGGTCGTGATCTCCTCGACGATCGTTAGCCCCAGGCCGGTGCCGGTTGCATCTTTGCCGCGGTCTTTGTTCACCCGGTAGAAGCGCTCAAAGATTCGCGCCTGTTCATCCGGCGGTATCCCGATGCCGGTATCCTGTACCGCGATTATCACGGAGTCTTGTCCGTTTTCCACGCTTAGTTCCACAGTGCCGCCGTCGAGAGTATACTTGACGCCGTTCTCGAGTAGATTCACCAGAAGCTGGCGTATCCAATCGGGGTTACCATAAACCTGTGCCGAATGCTCGATTCGTGCGTGAAGTTCAATGTTCTTTTTCTCTGCCAATGGCCGAATCAATAGCAACGCCTCGTTGGCCTCCCGGCAAAGATCAAGACACTTCCACTGCGCTTTAGTATCGATGTTCTCGATTTCCGACAGGCTCAGAAGGCCGTTGATCAGACGCTTCAAACGTTCCGTCTCCAGCTCGATAACATGCAACGCTGTGCTACGGTCTTTGGCTGTCAGCTGTTGTTCGGAGCGCAGTGTTTCGGAAAAACCGGCGATCAGAGTCAGTGGAGTTCGTAGCTCGTGGCTGACGTTGGCAACAAACTCTTTGCGCATGTTCTCGAGTTTTCGGATCTCGGTTGTATCCTGCACCAGCAGGAACACACCGAGTATGCTGTTTTCGCGCTCGCTTTCGCGCATCAGTGAGCTCTTGATTCGCAGCACGCGGGTCGCGCCGCTCGCTTCAACGGTGATCTCTCGCGTTATCGCCTGGCCCTCGTGCAAGGTTTCGTGTACCAGTTGTGGAACCTCGGGCACGCCCGAGAACACCTCCGATACGGGCGGCCGCGTCGATTCGCTCCTGAGTTGAGGAAACAACCGTTCCAGCTCGTAGTTCGAGAGCAGAATCTCTCCGCTCGCATCGACCGCCAACACGCCATCGGTCATGCCGGACAGCATCGAGTCCATCTCGGCGTTCTGGCGTCGAATGGTCGTTACCGTACGGCTCAACTCCTGGGCCATGTAGTTGAAGGTGTCACCGAGCTCCTGGAGCTCGTCGCGGGTATTGACCACAATACGAGCCGAAAAGTCTCCTGCGGCAACGCGTTTTGCTGCGATAGTGAGTTCGTTCACGGGACGCACAATGCTTCGTACCGTCGCCAGCGCCAATATCATCGCGACGATGAGACCGAGAGCAGTGGACAACGATATATAGCCCAGAAACACCAGGCTTTCCTGCAACAGCTGCTCCATCGGATCGGAAAGCCGTACGATTACGGGACGCCCCATGTACTCCTGCGGCGGCAAAGCTAGAAACATTGTCATCTGTTCGGTGTTATCGTCGAAGCGTTGAACCGCCTGGGTCTCACGCTGCATCGCAAGGGTGAACTCCGGATGCTGGTGCTGTGGTGCAAACATGATGCTGTTGTCTGCTGAGTCGGCGAGTACTCGACCGCTTATGTCCATGAGTGTGACCCTCACCCCGGTGCGGTCGGCAAACTTCTGTGTCAGGAGAAACAAGTTACGCGACCGCTCAGCTTGCTGTTCGATCTCGAGGCTCTCGGTAATCAAGCCGGCATAGCTGATCAGGGTGTTTTCCAGATTTCGTATATGGCTGTTGCGGATGAAGCCGAACGATAACCCTCCCGTCGTCGTTATCCCCACAAGGAGTATCAATGTGTAGCTCAGGAGCAGCTTCCGTTTCATTCCGAGCCCTTGCGGAACCGATAACCAAGCCCGCGAGCCGTTTCAATGTAGCGAGGATTCTCGTCCAGATCACCGAGCTTCTTTCTGAGATTCCGTACGTGAACGTCGATTACCCGTGTATCCTTGTCATCGTGATCGCCCGAGATAACGCCAAGCAACTCTCGGCGTGAAACGACTTGCCCTTGATGAAGCGCGAGATGATGCAGAATCGCGAACTCCGTTCTTGTAAGGTCCGGCACAACGTTCTCTTTGGTGATTTCACGGCTCTGAACATCGATAATGAGGTCCTGAACGCGGACTTTCGTGGTCGAGCTGCCTTCGATCCCGTTGAAACCCCCAAGGTACGCTTCGGTGGCGTTTCGTCGCAGTGCATTGCGCACGCGCGCCTCAAGCTCACGCAGCCCGAAGGGCTTGGTGATGTAGTCGTCAGCTCCGAGACCAAGGCCGATGACCTTGTCAGCCTCCTCGCTTCGCGCAGTCAGCATCAGGACCGGTATACGCGCGGTTTCAGGCCGCGCGCGAAGAGCCCGCAGAACCTCAAAGCCATCCAGGTCGGGCAGCATGATATCAAGGAGGATAAGGTCCGGTCGTTGCTCAAGCGCTGCTGCAATCGCGGCTCGACCTTCGTAACTCGGCAGTACCTCAAACTCGCTGGCCGGAAGATTCATCCGAATCAGCTCTATGATATTCGGTTCATCATCGACAATTAGCACCCGTTTCGCCATATTTCTCCATAGCGTGCAGCGCCGTAGAATTGATCACTTTAGGCGGCAACCAGCCGTCCTCTGACAGAATACCAGATAGCGGCCGATTTATGTAGCACAATCGATCACGTCAGATTCGTGCTGAATCAGCGGGGGCCGTAGCTCAAAGGCAGGAGTGCCCACAGCTGCCCGGACTGGAACGCTGGATGCGCTTGATGTCACAAGCAGCTTCTGACGGCCCCTCGTTGGGCTCATGTCGTCTTGCGGTACGCCGGTTGCAGGCTGGGATACATCGGGTAATGCTTTGTGTTGAGAGTGATCAAATCGGCAGCTTCGGCGTCAGCAGTTGCCGCTATGATTGCGTCGGCCAAACCGACACCGTGCAACTTCGCGTAGTCCCTCGAGTAGAGCCCTCCGGCGCGCGCGAGCTCTGTTGAAATAGGGACAATCCGGAAGAGCCCTACGAAGCGATCAAGCGCAGCGAGTTCCTCTTCACCCCTGACGCCCGCATAGAGCTCGGCCACCACGATGCTTGGCAGAATGATCCGCATAGAGTTTTTCTGTACCAGTGCAACCGCTTTGGGGAGGCCGCGCAGATAGTCCACCAAAACATCCGTGTCGATCAGAATGGGCTTCTGCATCTATCTCAGCCCCGATTCCACGAACGCCGAACTGCGGAAAAATCGGGCAGGTCTCTGCGCTCTCGCCACAGGCCGGCAGCCTCCTGCAAGATGGCATCGCGTTGAGCTCCTTCAGCGTGATCCAGAAATCTGTCCACAGCTTCCCGAATCAGTTCGGACTGCTTCTTGCCGGTGGCCTGTGATACCTTGTCGAGACCGGCGCGCTCTCGTTCGGTCAAGTATATCTGCGTTCGAATCATGGATCTCCTCCAATGTATACAT
>PUPD01000275.1 GCA_003552985.1 Spirochaetaceae bacterium | reverse complement strand
CCCGCCCGCCGATCGCTTCAACTGCCGAGGCTACGAGTATGGCGTAATCCACACAGTCGCCTCCAAGACCAAGCGCGATGGTGCGCTCAGGAGGCGAGTAGTAGTTGTCCTGTATCACGAATGGATCGTTGACGTAGCTCCATTCAGAGACGATGTACTGCTGAATCGCGAGGACCTGCTCGACACCGTGACGGCCGGGCGTGCGTTCACCAGGGCTGCGATAGTAGGTGCCGGGATACTCCGAAGCGATCTCCACCGCGAAGTCTCGCACCACCGGTACCTCCGGGCGCACCGCTTCGGCGTATGAGGTTACGCGCCTGAAGTCGTCTTCTGAGTAGCGGTTCGATTCGAGCTCTTCAATTTGGCGACGAAGCCGCTCAAGCGTCTCCTGGTCTGCCTCGGTTTCGGCGCTCATGCGATCGAAGCGCTCGATCTCGGCCTCGAGTGCACTGATGCGCTCATTGAGCTTTCGGACAAGCTCTTCCTGTTTCTCGCGTGTGAGATCATCGTCCTCGGCCGCCTCGTCAAGGTAATCTTTTACCTCGTCGCGATAGTCCTCGTAGGCGGGGTCCAGGAGGGCGAGCCAGTCGTCGATGGAGAGGTGCTCGCCCGCGGGCGTCGGCTGCTCGGCCGGAGCCGGGACGAGGTGCCAGGCCGCAACCAGCACCGCCGGCAGCAGCACCGCGAATGCGTAGGTGAACCGTCGTGAGCTAATCCGAGGGCGCCGCATTACCACGCGCGCAAGCGCAAAGCAGACAGCACCCGCGATAATCATGACCGCGGGGTGCAGCCGAAGGAGCGGAATGAGCCCGGAGCCAAAGCCGGAACCGGCCGGGGCAAGCAGCAGGACGGTAGCAGCCCCGGCAGCGCACCAAAACGGCAGGCGGCGATACCCAGGCGTGAGGAGCAGATGCACCCATGCGGCCGCAAGCCCCACCGCGGTGAGCACCGGCGTTCTGCTGAGCGGCAATGCCGCCGGCGCGTCGGCGGGTGCAACCCAGAGCGCTGCGGCCGCTATGAGCGAAGCGACTGCAACCCAGGCCGCTGATCTCCGAAGCATCCTCTTTCCCCGCATCCTGATCTCCTCCACCTCACCGGCAGGCCCCGCGGTCTTTTGCCGCCGGAGCCGGCCTTCCGCCCGCGAGGTTGCAATGCGTACCTCACGTCCATACCTCGTGCAGTAGTCGCCGGCGCCGGCCCTCCGCCGGTGAGGTTGCAATCCCTGTGCCGTTGTGGGCCGAGGCGTGCAGGTCGGCCGGTTGAATGCGGGCGCGTTGAGGATAAGAGACGATGCGAGAACGATTTAACGAGCGAGGCGGCGGAAAGGTGTTCTGCCGGGCATCCAGGCGAGAGCCCGACGACGGGGATTGAACGTAACTGCCGTTCCGTCTGAGCGTAACTGCGGTTACGTTCGGCGATCTGAGCCGGCCCGCCCGAGCCCGGGCGGGGTCACACAGCGGCGTGATCCGGCGCTCCGCCACGCGGTCGGCCATGCCGCACCCCCGACACATAGAGCCGCGCGCCCGTTCTTGTGTCGGTCTCCATCTGTCTCTTAGGTAGCGATTTACGGACGCGAGCAGGCGCCACGGGCGAGGCACGGGCGGCGTCCGGCGTCGCGACTAAGGCGCGGAGTGAAACCGGGGACAATTCTCCCAAAAAGCTCGGCACGCGGTTTGCCAATAGTCAGTGTGGTCGATTATAGTGGGTTTAGTATGAGCGGCGCGCTGCGAGTTTTGTTGTCGTTCGTAGGCTATCGAGATCCTCATCCGCAGGGCTCGGAAGACAGCGGGCCGGTGCTGTCGCTTCTGGAGACGCGGAAGTTCGACCGCGTGGTGCTGTTCTGCACCGGCAGCGAGTACCTGGAGCGCGCACGCAGCGTGCAGGAGATTGTGGCCGCCGACGACCCGGGGGTGCAGTTCTCGTTCGTGAACTTTGAGCTCAGCTCGCCGGTCGACTACGAAGAGATCTACACCGCGCTTCGAGGTGCGGCGGCGAAGGTGCTGGAGGGAATGGCGCATCGTAGGCCGGAGGTTTCGGTGCTGCTTGACCCCGGCACGCCGCAGATGCAGACCGCCTGGTTCCTCCTGGTGCGCTCCGGAGAGCTTGAGGCAACCCTGCTGCAGGGGGTGCCGCCCCGCTTCGCCGCAGGCATCTACAAAGTGAAGGAAGTGCGGCTCGACGCCGGCGTGCTTCCCGAAGTGCGCGCCGCGGCGCCCGGCAGCACACCGGCCGTTGCAGGTGCAGGCGCGCCTCCAGGTGCCGGCCCGGCTGCCGAGGCAGGCCGGCCCGCCCCCGCCCGTGACCCCGCCGGCGGCGGTGTCCCCGCTGCCCGCGAGTCGGCGGCCCGTGAGCCCGCCGCCGCCGGCGAATCCGCGGCCCCAGGCGACTCCCCCACCGGCGAGGGCAACGGCCGGGGCGCCTGGCTCAACACCGGCGGTGTGCAGATCGTGGGGCACGCGAGATCGCTCAGGACCGTGCTCGAGTCGGCGGTGCGGGTGGCGCAGTACGACGTTTCAGTCCTGGTGCGCGGCGAGACCGGCACCGGCAAGGGGCTTGTGGCGCGGCTCATCCATGCCCACAGCGCTCGCGTTCACTCGGCCTTCCTGCCGCTCAACT
>PUPD01000124.1 GCA_003552985.1 Spirochaetaceae bacterium | reverse complement strand
TATGTCGCCTGTTATCTTCGCGCGGGTCCGGCATACTGCCGAAATGATCAATGATGTTCGCACTTCTCATCAAGTCCCTCCCAGTGGTCGATCTAGGAGGGAGTGTTCCATGCTCTCCCGGATAGCGTCTAGTACTAGACAGGCGTTTACTAGTCAGACGTTTAGTGGCATCTGCGCGAGCCCTGGCACGAGGCCTGTGCGAGTTGAACTCCCGTCTGGACTACTTTATACTGCATGCCCCAATCTACAACCATGGTATGCTGAAGCAAAGAAACTGATAGCGGCCGAGGGGCGTATCCTAGCTCAAACGGGAACCCGCCAGCGTTTGCGGGAGTGAGAAGAGAGTATGCAATATAAGCAATTGTCCGTAGAAGAACGATGGGAGCAATGGACGTCTGAACCTGAAGACCTTAATCTGATACCCCCGTTGCGAGCTGCGCAGATGCTGTTCGACATGTATCTCATCAACGCTTTCGAACACGCGTTGCTGGAACTAAAGGCGGAGGAATGCGTATGGGGACCGGTGCATACCAGCGTGGGACAAGAAGCCGTTGCAGCGGCCTCTATCCGCGCCATTGAGCCCGGCGACAAGATAACCGGAAGTCATCGTGCTCATCATCAGTTTCTGAGCAAAGCAATGAGTTACGTGCTGGAGCAGGCGTGGGATCCCAGAGTCCAAGTGGTGCCGGCCGAAGGGCAGGACGCAGTCACAAAGACGCTCGCTGAGATCATGGGATTGTCTACCGGCTATTGCGGGGGACGCGGGGGCTCGATGCACTTGCGTTATCTCGAGGCGGGAGTGTTAGGTACCAACGCGATTGTAGGAGGCGGTATACCGATTGCTGTTGGGGCGGCATTTGCGGAGAAGCGCTCGAACAGCGGCAATGTTGTCGTCTGTTACTTTGGCGATGGAGCGGTTAACATCGGGGCGTTCCACGAGGCCTGTAATTTGGCCGGAGTTTGGCAGCTTCCGATCGTCTTTTTTCTCGAGAACAACCTGTATGCTGTTGGCACGCATGCGAATGAGGCGACGGCTGTCGAGATACTGTCGCAGCGTGCTAATGCGTACGGGATGAACGGGATCGTCGTAGACGGCTATGACGCCGTCGGGCTCTACGCCGCTACTCGAGAGGCTGTCGACGGGATACGGAACGGACAGGGGCCGTGGTTCATCGAAGCGTTCTGCTATCGAAAGTACCATCATGCGGGTGATACCCCCGGAAGTGCGTTCGGGTACCGTTCAAAAGAGGAAGAAGCAGAGTTCGAGAACAAGGACGCCCTTGTGGTGTTTCCCCAGGCGTTGCGGGATAGCGGCCTGATGAGCGACGAGCAGATCAGCCAGATCAAGGCGAAGGCCGCCGAGTGCGTTCGCCGGGCTGTTGACGACTGTACTGACCCCGGACCCCCGCGTACCGTTCGCTCCGCGTTATGGCCTAAACGTGAGAGCGCGGAGGAGGGCGTACGCAGCGATGGCTCGGAGTTGATCAGCCTCCGTTATGCGCAACGCTCTGAGTTCAGTCGCTTTAATCACGTTGCGTATAGCGACGCCATTTCCGCGGTTACCGGCCGATGGATGGAACAGGATGACCGGGTTGTTGTTGTCGGTGAGGAGGTCGCCAGCTTCGGTGGTGGGGCATATGGGGCGACCAAAGGACTGCCGAAACGGTTCCCCGACAGGGTTCTGAATACCCCGATCTCCGAGGCCGGGTTTACAGGCCTGGGGCTCGGAGCCGCGATGTCCGGTATGCGCCCGGTTATCGAGATCATGTTCCCGGATTTTGCCCTAGTCGCGGGAGACCAGCTGTTCAACCAGATTGCGAAAGCTCGACACATGTACGGCGGGAGTACCGACGTGCCTTTGGTCATACGGACGAGGATCGCCATAGGGTGTGGCTACGGCGGGCAGCATTCGATGGACCCGGTGGGATTGTTCGCCTTGTTTCCAGGCCTGCGTATCGTGGCACCGGCAAATGCGTTTGACTACATCGGCCTGTTTAATACCGCGATGCACAGCAATGATCCGGTGGTCTTCTTGGAGCATCACGCTCTGTACAAGACCAAGTTCGATGTACCGGCAGACGACCTCGACTACTGCCTCCCGTTCGGACAAGCGGAGGTGATTCAGCCCGGCAACGACGTCACTGTTGTCTCGTACGGCTACATGACGCACCGACTGATACAGCTGCGAGACAGTTTCGATAAGGCGAATGTCTCAGCGGAGCTCATCGATCTGAAGACTTTGGATTTTCCAGCCATGGATGTCGCGTTGGTGGGAGAGTCCCTAAAAAAAACCGGAGCGGTCGTCATTGTGGAAGAAGCTGCAGGCGGCCAGTCGATAGGCAATCGTTTGGCTGCGATCGTCAGCGCGCGCTACTTCGACTTCTTGGACGCGCCGTGTTTTAGTCTCACTTCACTCGACGTGCCCAACTCCGTATCGCGAGTGCTGGAGGAGGCGGCGATGCTTGACGACGAGAAGATCGTCGATACCGTGGCGCAAGCAGCTCACCGGCAGCTTGTATGACCCTTGAGCCGGTTCGGAAGGCGGGCGGTTTCTACCGGACCGGTGTGTCGGACTCCTTTTGAAGGCATATCCGCACCATCAACACTGAGGGCACC
>PUPD01000015.1 GCA_003552985.1 Spirochaetaceae bacterium | reverse complement strand
CGCTCGGCATCGGCGTCAGAGAGCTCCCCGTAAGCCTCGCGCAGCTCCGCAAGTCGCGACCCGTACAGGTCCATGGAATCGGTAAGCACCGTCAGCACGACGTCGTCCTCATCCAGCTCCAGGTAGCGAGCCATCTTGGCGGCCGCCACGATGTTGCCGATTCCGGATATCCCGGCCGCTTCCAGTTGGTCGGCGACCTGGCGGGCAACCCCTCGCTCCGCCAGATGCCGGCGCCCAGCCGGCTCGTTGTACAGCCGCAGCAGCTGCATGGTGTCGTTATCGTCGACCCCGACTACTAGCCCGGTGTTGCGCAGATTGTGGATCCAGGGAATGTGCTTGTCACCGATGCCCTCGATGCGGTGCTCGCCGTAGCCGTTCTCGAGCAGCGTGGGGCATTGGAGCGCCTCGGCAGCGGCGACCATCGTCGCCGGATATTCGTCGATCAGTCGGTCACCCGCCGCGAGCGTTCCGGAGGAGCCGGTGGCGGCTACAAAACCGGCGACCCGTTGCCCGGGCCGGAGCTCAAGCTCGAGGAGCTCCAGCAGCGCCGAGCCGGTGATGTGATAATGCCAGAGATAGTTGCCGAACTCGGAGAACTGGTTGAAGATCATCACCTCATCGCCCCGTTCGGCACGCAGCTCATTGCAGGCGTCGAATATCTCCTTGACGTTGCTCTCGGTTCCAGGGGTGGCGATAATCTCGCCGGCTGTCTGCTGCAGCCATTCGAACCGCTCCCGACTCATGCCCTCCGGCAGGATGGCAACCGACTCGCATCCAAGCAGGGCTGCGTTGTAGGCGCCGCCCCGGCAGTAGTTCCCGGTTGAAGGCCAGACCGCCTTCTGCCGCGTGGAGTCGAAGCTTCCGCTCACCAGCGCCGGCGCAAGGCACCCATAGGTTGCACCCACCTTGTGCGCGCCGGTCGGAAACCATCGACCCACCAACGCGATGACCCGCGCACGCACCCCGGTCAGCTCCGGCGGAAGCTCAAGGTAGTTGACCGGACCGAATCCGCCTCCGCGGTGCATCGGTTCGTTCTTCCAAGTGATGCGAAAGAGGTTCAGTGGGTTGAGATCCCACAACCCAACCCCCGCAACTCTGCGCTGCAGCTCCGGATCAAGCTGCTCGGGATGCTTCTGCTGTTCCAGCGTCGGCAGGACGATACCCTGTCGCCTGCAAAGCTCGACATTGCGCCGGCGCGCTTCGCGGTTCATCGATACGTGAATCATGCTACCCCCTCTTGCTCGAGACGCGTATGAGGCTCACCGTACGCCATTCGCGGCTTTTGTTCAAACGTTGGATCGCGCAGTTCGATGGTTGCACAAAGCTTGTGGCACGCGTGTCGGCCGGAGCGTGGGTTCACAGTACGCGTGCCGATCGACGCTTAGGATCACGGCACTTGTGCGGGGGCGACCAAGGACGTGGGGGGCAGTCGTAGGGGAGAGCGCAGGGCGTCGGGTTCGGGAGCGGTCGTAGACAGAACCGGGCAGGCTTTCGTATGATTCAGCCGTACACGCAAACTATTTCCGGGAGGACTCCCCATGCCGGCCAATACCGATGATCTGAGTGCATACCTCGAACGGGTCAACCACGATGCCACGCGCGAGCTGTACCAGAAGGATTTCCTGCTGACCTGGCAGCATAGCGACGCGGCTCTCCACAGCGTCCTCGAAACGGCGGCTGCGCTGCGGCAGATGCGTGACGCCGGCTGGGGTACCCGTGTCTTTGACAGCGGCCTGGCGGTCTCGCTGTTTCGCGATAACTCCACGCGCACGCGCTTCAGTTTCGCGAGTGCAGCAAACCTGCTCGGGCTTGCGATCCAGGACCTCGATGAAACCCGCTCGCAGATCGCCCACGGCGAAACGGTACGCGAAACCGCCAATATGATCTCGTTTCTGGCCGAGGTGGTAGGCATTCGTGACGACATCTACCTTGGAGCCGGGCACGAATACATGCGTGAAGTCGGCGAGTCGCTCGAGGAAGGCTACCGCGAGGGGGTGCTGCCGCAACGCACCACGGTGGTCAACCTGCAGTGTGACCGCGATCATCCTACCCAGAGTCTCGCGGACCTGGCGCACCTTCGTGAGCATTTCGGCGGTCTCGATCAGCTGCGTGGCAAGAAGCTCGCGATGAGCTGGGCATATTCGCCGTCGTACGGCAAACCGTTGTCGGTACCGCAGGGCATCATCGCGCTTCTGACGCGGTTCGGGATGGAGGTAACACTGGCCCACCCGCCCGGGTACAACCTCATCCCTGAGATCGAGGAAACCGCCGCCGCTAACGCTGCCGCCTCCGGCGGAAGCTTTCGCCGCAGTGAGAGTATGGCCGAAGCGTTTGAGGACGCCGACATCGTCTATCCTAAGAGCTGGGCCCCGTACGCAGTGATGCAGAAGCGAACCGAGCTGCTCGCCGCCCAGGACACCGCCGGGCTTGCCGAGCTTGAACAGGAATGTCTCGAAAACAACCGCCGCTATGTCGAATGGGAATGCAACGACGAGCTGATGCGGCGCACGAACAGCGGTACCGCGCTGTACATGCACTGCCTGCCGGCGGATATCAGCGGCGTGAGCTGCTCACAGGGCGAGGTAAGCGCCGAAGTCTTCGAGCGCTACCGGCTCACGACCTACCGCGAGGCCGGTTGGAAGCCCTACATCATAGCCGCGCTAATTCTGTTGTCACGCGTCGAGAAGCCGCGCATCGCGCTCGAGCGCCTGGCCGCGCAGCGATACTCGCGCGTGGTCGGCAGCGGTTGAAGCGCGCAGATTGAGGCAGGCAGATTGAAGCGTGCCGGTTGGCGGGGCGCGGCGGTTTTGGCGGTTAACGCGCGGAGGTTGGCGGGGCGCGGCGGGTTTGGCGGTTAACGCGCGGCGCTTGACCGTCGCGGCTTCGGATGTCAGCCTTCGGCGGCGCGGTACTCGTCGATCGTGTCCAGGTCCAGAAATATGGCGTCGTTCGGGATGCTGCGCGTTTCGGTGGGGTAGTCGGCGAGGAAGCGGCGCATCGAGCCGAGCGCTTTCACCTCGGCTGCGAGCAGCCGCGGGATGACTGCAGCCGAGATCAGAACCGGGTGGCCGCGGCGCCCACGGTGCTCGGGGAAGGCGGCGTAGCGCGGCGGCGGTTGCAGGAGGGCGGCGTAGATATCCGGCGTGAGGCGCGGCATGTCGGCCGGGGCAACGAAGAAGTACTCGGTTTCAACTTCACGAGCGCCGCGCTGGATGGAGCTGAGCATGCCGAGTCGCCAGTGCTCATTGCGTACCACCCGCAGCCCGGCGTTGCCGGTTGGACGGTCGCTGCCGGTTGGACGGTCGCTGCCGGTTGGACGGTCGTTGCCGGTTGGCCGGTCGCGGCGTGCAAGGTGCGCCTCAAGCTCATCGCCGCGGTACCCGGTTACGACCACTACGCGTTCAGCGACGGCCCGAGCGTTTGCGATCGCCTGATCGACGAGCCGGCCCTCTCCGAACGGTAGAAGCGGCTTGAAGCGGCCCATGCGCTCCGAGCGCCCCGCGGCGGGAATGATCACTGTTGCCGCAACCGGCACTGTTGTCGGGACTGCCATCTTCCGGCAATTATAACCCGTTCGGACATCGCCTGTGCTGGTCCAAGACTCGATCGTGAGTTACAATCGTGGTTTATAATCGTGACTCACAATGACCTTGATCCGGACCATAGCATTCCGCAGTCCGGCCGGACCGAAGAGCCTCCGCCGGCGAAACGGCATACGGAGGGGCGATGACCTTTCACTATCGATGCAGCGAGTGCGGCGCCACCTACGCGATTGAACCGGGACGCTTGCGATGCGATCACTGCGCTGCGCTGCAGGAGCCGCTGCGACCGCTGCGCGGGATTCTGGAGGTTGACCTCGGCGGGCATCCCAAGGCCGATTGGGACCCCATCGATCTCTTGCCGGTGGAACGCCGCTGGTTTCCGGCGATCCCGGTGGGCAACACGCCGCTCTGGCGCCCCGAGCGCCTGCGGCGGGAGCTTCAGGCCCCCGGACTGTTTCTCAAGGACGACGGGCTGAACCCTACCGGCTCGCTGAAAGACCGCGCGAGCTTCCTGGTGGCCGCGTTTGCGCGCCGGCACGACATTCGGCAGATCGCGGTCGCGTCCACCGGCAACGCCGGAAGCTCAATGGCCGGAGTGGGCGCCGCAGCCGGACTACAGATCCGCCTCTACCTGCCGGCATCGGCGCCGGGGGCGAAGCTGGTGCAGGCAATGCAGTACGGGGCCGACCTGCAGAAGGTGGACGGCACCTACGACGAAGCCTTCACCCTGTGCCGAGAATACCTCAGCCGCCACACCGCCCTCTCGCGCAACACCGGAGAGAACCCGCTCACTATCGAGGGCAAGAAGACGGTGGCGCTCGAGTTGTTTCGCCAACTCGGTGACCGCGTTCCCGACCACGTCTTCGTTCCAACCGGCGACGGCGTTATCATCAGCGGAGTCTACAAAGGTTTCGAGGACCTTCGGAAACTGGGTCTGACCGACCGGATGCCGCAGGTCGTGTGCGTGCAGGCCGAACGGAGCGCCGCGATTACCCACGCGCTGCAGCGCGGCCGGTTTGAGGAACCGATTTCGGCGGACACTCTCGCCGACTCTATCAGCGTAGGAGTGCCGGCAGCCGGCTACTTTGCCGTCGAGCGTCTGCGACGCCACGGCGGCGAGACGGTCCTGGTAACCGATGAGGAGATCCTGCACGCACAGCGTCGTCTCGCGGCGACGAGCGGCTGTTTCGTTGAGCCGGCTGCGGCCGCCGCTTTTGCGGGCTACCTGCGCCGCCGCACGAGCATCGCTGCCGACGAACAGGTTGTGGTTCTGTTGACCGGAAACGGCCTGAAAGACATCGTCACTGCGCAACGCGGGGTGGAGAGCCTTTACAGTTCGTGATCGGCCACGCTATCTTTGAGCTACTCTTCGAGGCGGCGCGGGCTTTCCGGTGACTTCAGCCGCACCGCGCCGGCTGTCTCGAGGTCAAGGAGTGCACAACACGTGAACGCGGCGCAGCAAGGTCTTTCGGACGAACCGGACTCGGTAGCCGGCCATGTAGTCGACGTGGTGCAGGGCAGAATAACCCCAGGTGTGCTGCACATAGCCAAAGGCCGGATCGCCCAGTTCGAGCCACGCGCAGACATCCCCGAGCGCTACCTGATCCCCGGTTTCATCGATGCGCACATCCACGTGGAAAGCACCATGCTGCCGCCGGCCGAGTTCGCACGCTGGGCGGTAGTGCAGGGCACCGTGGCCACCGTGTCCGATCCGCACGAGATTGCTAACGTCCTCGGCGTCGCCGGCGTGGAGTACATGATCGCCGAGGCCGCCCGGCGTCCGCTGTTTACGATCCTGTTCGGCGCCCCCTCGTGCGTTCCCGCTACCTCGTTTGAGACCTCCGGCGCGGTGCTCGACGCTGAGGCCGTGCAACGGTTGCTTAGCCGCCCGGAGATCGGGTACCTCAGCGAGGTCATGAACGTACCCGGCGTGCTGAACGACGACCCGGATCTGCTCGCCAAGCTGCGCGCCGCCCGCCGAGCCGGAAAACCGATCGACGGCCACGCGCCCGGTTTCCGCGGCGAGGCGGTGATGCGTTACGCCGCAGCCGGTGTGAGCACCGACCACGAATGCACCACCCTGGAAGAGGCGCGCGACCGCCTAGCGGCCGGGATGTGGGTTCTGATCAGAGAAGGGTCGGCCGCGAAGGACTTCAACGCACTTGCACCGCTTCTGTTCGAAGCGCCCGAGCATCTGATGTTCTGCAGCGACGACAAACACCCCAACGATCTTCTCGTCGGCCATATCAACAGCATTGCCGCCCGCGCGGTCGCCCTCGGCGCCGATCCCATCGCAGTACTGCGGATCGCCTGCCTGAACCCCGCACGACACTACGGCATTGATGCCGGCTTGCTCCGGCCCGGAGACCGTGCATCGTTTGTAGTGGTCGAGGACCTGCTGCAGTTTCGCCCGTTGGCTACCTACCTCGATGGAACCTGCGCGGCGCGCGACGGCCAACCACTATGGGGCTACCTTACTCCGGAAACGCCGAATGTGTTTCGCAGCTGCAAGCTCACGCCGTCGAGCCTACGGCTCAGCCCCTCGCCGGACCGCACTTTGCGCGTCATCGAGGCCTACGACGGCAAGCTCATAACCGGCGAGCGCTTGTTCTCGGAGCCAAAGATCGGGAGTGACGGTACGCTACAAGGGGACACCGCGCGCGACCTTCTCAAGATCGCGGTGGTCAATCGCTACAGCGAGGCGGCCCCGGCCGTGGCGCTGGTTCACGGCTTCGGGCTGAAACGCGGAGCAATAGCCTCGTCGGTGGCGCACGATTCGCACAATGTGGTTGCGGTAGGGGCCGACGACGCGAGTCTCCTCGCAGCCATCGACGCGGTCGCGGGGGTGGGCGGCGGCGTGGCGGTCGCGCGATCGCCGCAGGAGGTTGATTGCCTCGAGCTGCCGATAGCGGGCCTTATGGCCGCCGAGCGGGGCGATGCCGTCGCCGCCCGGTACGAAGAGCTCGACCGGGCGGCCAACGCGCTAGGCTCACGGCTGCGTTCGCCGCTGATGACCCTCTCGTTCATGGCGCTGCCGGTGATCCCCAAGCTCAAGCTCAGCGATAAAGGGCTGTTCGACGGTGAAGCGTTCGCCTTTACCACGCTCGAAATCGCACCGGATGAGGAGCCGGCACTCGACTAATACTTTGCCTGGTCGACCTTGCGACTAGTACTCCACCCGGTCGGCCTTGGCGTTCCAGGCTTCGAAGCCGGCCTGCGCCTCATCACGCAGGAGCTGTTGCATCGGCAGTCTGCGCTGGTCGCACCTGCGGAGAATCTCCTCGTAGATAAAGGCATCGTCAAAGCCTGCCGCCGCTGCATCATCACGTGTGGCCGCGTAATAGACTCGGCGCGGGCGCGCCCAGTACAGTGCTCCCAGACACATCGGGCACGGCTCGCAGGTGGTGTAGATGTCGCACTCCTGCAGCTGGTAGTCTGCAAGCTCGCGGCAGGCGTTGCGGATAGCGTTGATTTCGGCGTGCGCGGTAGGGTCGAAACTGCTTGTCACGGTGTTGGTGCCGTCGGCGATGATCCGCCCGTCGCGCACAACCACCGCGGCGAACGGCCCCCCGTTTCCGGCCCGAACGTTCTCCACTGCAAGCTCGATCGCAGCGCGCATGAATTGCTCCGCGTTACGGTGCTCCACACTCCACCTCGCAGGTTCAGTTTTGTGCCGCCGCGGCGCTGCGGCCCTGGGCGGCGGTGCCGCTGTGCGCGCGGCCATGGACGCGGCTGCTGCGGCGCTCGTGGATGCCCGAGCCCTTGTCCATCAGCCGCGTTCCGCTATGCCCGCGTTGTTCCGCGAGAATCTCTGCCAGGATACTCAATGCGATTTCCTCAGGTCCCTCCGCCCCGATGTCGAGCCCGACCGGGTTATGTACCCGGTGAACCGCATCCTCATCGGGCTTACGCCCTTCGGCTTCGAGTGCATCGAGCAACTTTTCGAACCGCCGTCGCGGCCCAAGCACACCAATGTACGCGGGCGTGTGTTCTATAGCGTAGACGAGCGCCTCGCGGTCGCGCTCGAGGTGGTGATTCATGATTACGACGTGGCTGTGGGGCGATACCGGAACCAGCTCCGGATACTGTTCCGGATGCGCAGCCACGATCTCCGCATCCGGGAAGCTTGCCGTGTTCGCGACCGAGGTGCGGGGGTCAACCACGATGACGCGAAAACCAATCTCGACCGCCCGGGCTGCAAGCGGCACCGCGCCGGGACCGCCGCCGAACAACACGAGCTCGGGGACGGACGTGCTCAGGTCGAAGAACACCTCGTGCCCGTCGACCGACTCCAGCTTCGACGCCGAGCTTCCCGCCTCAAGTAGCTGCGCCGCGCGGGCTGCAACTCGGTCGTTCATCGGCTCAGCCGATAGCGGCTCCCCCGATCCCGAATTGCCGCCGTTCCCGGCCGGCGCCGGCCCTCGGAACAGCCGGTGCGTCGCACCGTTCTTGGTGAACATGCTCGCGAGCACCGCCGGAGCGCCGGCAGCCTGGAGCTCTACCCACTGGGCCGGAACGCTCTGCCGATGAAGCGGCTCAATATATAGGTCAATCGCGCCGCCGCAGCCGAGGCCCAGTCCCCACACCTCCTCTTCACTGAGGTCGTAGCGAACGCGACGTGGCTTCCCGGACGCCAATACCTCCCGAGCCACCTCGGCGAGCTCCGGTTCCAGGCAGCCGCCGGAGATCATACAGGTGGTCGCCCCATCCGGGCGCACCAGCATCTTCGCACCGGGTCTGCGGTACGCCGACCCGTCAACCTGCAGCAGCGTGACGAGGGCGGGGACCTCCCCTTCGGCGTGGACCGCTCGCATGGCATCGCGCAGCGCGGCAATTTCGCGGGCGTTAATCATCAACGAAACTCCTGAGCATCACTTCTGTCGTCCAAGTTTACATCTTACCACGCACTTGCTGTTGCGGCAAACGATGGAATAAGCTGAGCGTCCAAGGAGAAAGGAGGCACCGTGAACGAGCTTTCCATCGCCTATATCCGTAACGATCTGGCCCGAACGCCGGCCATATTCTCGCGCGGCGAGAATATCTTCCTACTTGGCAACTACACCCTGGTGAACGCAGACCCCGGCGAGTTCACCTACCGCTACGTGTTCGACGGGAACTACGGAGAGTACGAGGTAACAGTCCGGCAGGAGCCTGCCGAAAACCCCGAGGCGGCATCCCTGTCGGCTACCTGCACCTGTCCCTATCCCTACCCGGGGTGTAAGCACGTCGTTGCGGCGTTTCTGGATATCGCCCAACGCACCAAGCGCACCAAACAAAAGCCAAGCGCTGCAGAGGCCTCGGCCGCCGATGCCGATACGCTGCAGCGTGCGGGCGAGATCCCGCAGGAGCACCTCACCCCGGAGGAGATCAAACAGATTGCGCTGCAGTCCCGCAGAGATCGGGCGAAGAAAGAGGACCTCACGCTCATCCCGGGAGAGCTGTTTAAGGGACGGCATACGGTACGCGCGGCACGAGGACGGGAGTACACCGTCACGTTGTACAGCGCGGACGAGGAGCGGGGACACTGCACCTGCCCCGACTTTGCCGTGAACCATCTCGATATCTGCAAACACCTGATCTTCGCGTTCGCCGAGCTCTCCCGCGACGAGCTGCTTCGCGACCAGGCGGCCGGCGAGGTCTTTCCTTTCGTGCATGTGACCTGGAGCTCGCGGCTGCAAAAGCCGGTATGCTTCTACGAGCGCGTCGATGACCCGGAGCTTCGCACGCGGATCGATGCGCTGTTCAACGAGAAGGGAATCTACACCCGTGAGAGTATGAACCGGCTGTTCGAGCTCTTCAGCGAGTATTCGGAAGCTCCGGAGCTGATGCAGTTTGACCGCCGCCTGCTTCGCCGGATGGACGAGATGTTCTTCGAGAAGGAAGCCGCTGCGCTCAAAAGGAGGTTCAAGGACGATTTTGCGTTCCTCAAGATCGAGCTCTACCCGTACCAGAAGGAGGGGGTAACCTTCGCGGCGTTTCGCAAGGCCGCGATCGTAGCCGACGAGATGGGACTGGGCAAGACGCTCCAGGCCATCGCCACGGCGATTTTAAAGCGGCGGCTGTTCGGTATCGAGAAGACGCTCATCGTCTGTCCCGCGTCGCTGAAGAACCAGTGGAAGCGCGAAATCGAGAAGTTTACCGACGAAACCGCACAGATCATTGCCGGCTCGCGCGCTAACCGCATAAGGGCGTACCACGAGGACTCGGCATTCTTCAAGATCACCAACTACGAAGCGTTGCTGCGCGATATCGGCACCGTGCGCGACTGGCGCCCAGATTTTGTCGTGCTCGACGAGGCTCAACGCATCAAGAACTTCGAGACCAAGACGCACCAGGCGATCAATCGCGTCCCGCGCAGCCACTCGCTGGTGATGACCGGCACGCCTCTCGAGAACAAGCTGGAGGACCTCTATGCGATCGTGCAGTTCTCCGACCCCGAGCTCCTCACCCCGCTGTGGGCGTTCGCGGCCAACCACTACTCGATGAGCCGGACGAAAAAGAACGAGATCCTCGGCTACCGCAATCTCGACGCCGTCCACGAGAAAGTCAAACCGCTGTTGATCCGGCGCACCAAGCGCGAGGTGTTCGACAGCCTGCCGGACGTGATCGAGAACACCTACTACCTTGACCTCGCTCCCGAGCAGGCGGAGGTACACCAGGGATACATGACGAGCTTGCTGGCCATCATCAACAAAAAGTTTCTCACTCCGATGGACCTCAAGATGATTCAGCGGATCCTCATCTGCATGCGCATGGTCTGCAACTCCACCTACCTGATCGACAAGCAGAGCAACGTGTCTCCGAAGCTGGTGGAGCTGGTGTCGATACTCAAGGAGCTCGTGATCGGGGAGCGGCGCAAGCTCATCATCTTCACCGAGTGGACGACCATGAGCTACCTGATCGGCAAGGTGCTCTCTGAGCTCGCGATCGATTTCGTCGAGTTCAACGGTAAGGTCCCCACGGAAAAACGACAGGTTATCATCGACGAGTTCCGCGAGAACCCCGACTGCATGGTGTTTCTCTCCACCGACGCCGGCGGCGTGGGGCTCAACCTGGAGAACACCGACTGCCTCATCAACTTTGAGCTCCCGTGGAACCCGGCCAAATTGAACCAGCGCATCGGCAGGATTCACCGAATCGGGCAGCGCAGCAACAAGATCAACGTGATCAACCTCATCACCCGGAACTCGATTGAGGAGCGGGTGTTTGCGGGCATCGGCCTGAAGCAGGAGCTGTTCGACGCGGTTATCGACGGTACCGCTGACGAGGTCGATTTCAGCCGCGAAAAGAAGAACCGCTTCGTGGAACAGCTGCGGCGCATGTTCGGAGACGAGCTCGGCGCCGAAGAGATAGCGCACGACCGGCGCGGCCGGGAGCCGGAACCGGTCGAGCTCGATGAGAAGACCCCGCACTTCCTCAACCCGCGGCTCTTTGAGCCGGAAAGGGCGGAGGTAGACGTCGAAGAAGAGGAGGCCGGCGAGGCGCCCGACCCAACCGAACCCGCGGACCTGGCCGACGCTGCAGGGTCCGCGGTGCAGCCGGCGGAAGGCGGGCAGAGCGCTTCGGGCACACAGACCATGTCTCCTGAAGACCTCGAGGCCGTCCTGAACCAGGGCATGGCGTTTCTCAACAGCCTCACACGTGCGGCGACCGGAAAGCCGCTCTTCGATGCTTCCTCGGACCGTAAGAGCGTAGAGGTTGATCCGGAAACCGGCGAGGTGGTGCTGCGCTTCAAGCTATAGCAAATGGTGCGAAACTGGTTGCGCGGTTAGCCGAAGCTCGTTGCTTGTTCACCGATTAACCGCTCTCCCGGGGTGTGATATTATGGCAGGGTGGAACAGAGCGAACAGATCGGTGTAGATCTCGATGCGGTCCGCCGCGCGTTGGAGATTGAAACAGACCGCGTTCTTTTGGACGAGCCTGGAATGCAGGTCGCGCTTGAGCGGGCAACGAACAGGAACGTCGACCTTTTGATACTCAACCGAACCCCCCGCGACCGTCGCTGCCGCGGCTCTTCTCACCGGCCGGGCCGTGTTGATTCGCGACCGAGCAATACACAGTCGCCACTGTCTTGCCGTCACGACCGTAGCGATGGACTTTCTGGAGTTGGAGCGCGAGTTTCGCAAAATCCGTGCTCGCAGCGCGTCGCTCTCGGAGATAGACAGGAGCAGGTTACAGCGTATTCTGGAGTTCATCCGCGAAGAGCTGGAAGACCAGCCGCAGTTCGAGCAGGTGTCACTGCAGCAGTATCAAACCAATCGCGCCATGCGACGAAATCTTGACCGCTGGGTGGAAATGCTGATCAATGCAGCCATCGATGCAGCCAAAATTGTGCTCGCAACTGAGCGTCGTACGGTGCCGCAAACCTACGGGCAGATCCTGGAACTGATAGATACCGTACCCGGCTTAACCCATATTGGAGGGCGGCTCAAGCCCCTGGCGGCGTTGCGGAACGTCCTGGCTCATGAGTACCTGGATCTGCGCTTCGTCAAGGTGCGGAACTCCGCACAGCACGATGCTCAAGCCGTTCGCGATCTGGTGGAAGCCGTAGACCGTTGGGTGCAGCAGGAGGGAAGCGCGTAGCATACGAGCCCCTTTGTTTCCGGCACAACCGGGCACGAAAGCTCTCGCTTGCCGCTTCGCTGCTTCGCGGGCCGGTTCCGTCCTGCCCCGATACGTGGTACAATCCGGCGCCATGATGAGATGCACACAACCGCAGCGAGCTACCACCACGCCGCCGGACCGGCACAGCGCCGCAGCCTCTGCAGCCAGGCGCCGCGTCACCGCACGGGCGCTCCGCGGAGTTGCGCTCGGGGTTCTTGCGCTCGTGCTCCTGCCGGTCTTCGCGGCAGCGCAGAATGGCGACACCCCACAGCCGGACCCGCAGGCGGTTACTCGGAGCCTGATGCAACCGCGCTCGGTGGAGCTTCACCCATTGGGCGAGGAGGTCGGGCATGACGCCTACCGCTACGCGGTGTCGGATGAGCGCATCTGGATTGAGCCCGCGGTTCCTGACGATGCCCCCACCTACGAGCTCATCTTCGACCTGTCCGCCGAAACGCCCCTGATCCTCAGCGTGAGTGACTCGCTCCGGAGTTACAGCCGCGTATTCCTACTCGATGAGGAGATCTACCCGTTTGCGGTTGAGCACCTCCTGCTGGTGCTGCCCCCTAACCACCCGGTTCACCCCTGCGCCTATCTGCAGTGGAGCTGCGAGCTCCCGGAGGACGACGAGGCGATTACCGAGGATACTGTGCTCTACCACGTCGACGGTGAGGTGGAGGTTCCCGGCGGCTTCACCTACTCGTTTAAGGCCGCGATTACGCTGCGCATGCCGGAAGCGGTTCCAATTCGCTTTGAAGACCGCGCTTCCGGACAGGGCTACGAACTGGTCGAAGAGCTCGATGAGCTCCCCGACCGCGTCCGCTTTTCAGCCCCTGAGGATTACCAACGCTACGAAGCAGGCGACTAACCGCGGCGGCACGCCGGCCCCCGCGGCGGCACGCGGCACTGCGGCAGTCCACGGCTGCTTTGCGTGCAGACTCTCGCGTCCGGCCGACCGCTGTTCACCAGAGCTGGTGCACCAGGGGGCGGATATGCCGGTCGTACACCGCTTGCACCGCCTGCATTTGCGCGGCGCTCAACCGAGGAAGCTCGGCCGCGGCCAGGTTGCTCTGCAGCTGCTCACTCTTGGTGGTACCGGGGATAACGCAGCTCACTTCGTCGAACATCAGAATCCAGCGCAACGCAAGCTGCACCAGAGGCGCTGAGCCGCCCAGACGCTCCTTGAGCTCCTCAACCGCCTCAAGGCCCACCTCCAGCGGTACGCCGGAGAAGGTCTCACCCTTGTCGAATGCGGCCCCTTCGCGGTTGAAGTGGCGGTGGTCGTCCTTCGCGAAACTGGTGCTTGCACTGAGCTTGCCCGAGAGCAGGCCGCTTGCGAGCGGCACGCGAACGATCACGCCGATATCGCGCTCGGCGGCCAATGGGAAGAACCGCTCGGACGGGCGCAGGCGGAACATATTGAAGATTATCTGCACCGTGCACACATTCGGGTACTCGATCGCTTTGAGTGCCTCTTCGACTTTCTCCACCGAGACGCCCATGAACGCGATCTTGCCCTCGTCCCGCAGCCGATCGAACAGCTCGAATATTTCCGGCCGGTAGTAGACATCGGCTGGAGGGCAATGGAGCTGTATCAGGTCGAGACACTCCAGCCCCGAGTTGCGCAGGCTGTCTTCCACAAAGCCGCGCAACGCTTCCGGAGTGTAGGTCTCGGCCGTGTGCGGCTGCAGCCGGCGTCCGCACTTCGTGCCGACGTAGACGCGCTCCGAGCGCCGGCGCACCACGCGCCCCACCGCCGCCTCGCTCTTTCCGCCGCTGTATACGTCGGCGGTGTCCAGGAAGTTGACGCCGCTGTCGATCGCTTCGTTGAGCACCCGATCGGCGATCGCATCGTCGAAGCGACCTTCCCAGCCGCCGCCAAGCTGCCAGGTTCCAAGCGAAACTTCAGACACATCCCAGCCGGTCTTTCCAAATCGTCGATACTCCATTGCCGATTCTCCCTTCGATATCGTGTTCCCGCAGCCCGCAGCCCGCTGCCCGCTGCCCGCGGGCGGTTATGCGGGCGGTCGCGCGGACGGATAGGATGCTGTGCGAGATGCGCGCTCGTGTCAAGGTTTCGGCGGCGCGGGATGGGCACGCGCGTCGAGTGTTGCCGACGCCGTTCGCGCTGCCAACAACCGGGCGTCCCTGCGTGGGTGCCCTTGTCCCGATGGCCGGGCTGCCGAAGGGAGCGCGCCGTGCTCGACAGAGCCGGCGAAGCGTCGTACACTGTGGCGGTCGATTAATTGCATGCAATCAATACGGAGTGGTGAGGGCAGCGTGAGCAGAGCTACCGACGGCCGGCACAACGAGAACGGAGGCTCTGGGGAGCAGCGTCCGGTTACGATCTATCATATCGCCCGAGAGCTCGGCATCTCAGCCGGCACGGTGTCCCGAGCCCTCAACCATTCGAATCTGGTGACCCCGGATACCCGCGAGCGCGTCAGCAGGACCGCCGAGGAGATGGGTTACCTGAAACGGCGCATTCGCCGTCATCGCGGGCGCGCCATTCTGAACGTTGCTCTGTTTCTCCCGTTCGGCGGCGAGAACTACCTGCACCTCTTCTACGACCCGGCGGAGTTTATCCACGCACTGCGTACCGGGTTCGGTGAGGTGCGCGCGAATGTGATCACCCTGACCGACACTTCGGGAGCTTCGATCTTCGAGCACAAGAAGCACGGCCAAATCGACGCGTGCGTGTTCGGCTTCACAACTCCTACACCGGAGCTCCTCGCCGCCATAGACGATCGCCGGGTCCCGGTAGTGCTCATCAACCGCATCGATTCGCACCATAACTATGTAGCGTCCGACCACGCCGCGGGCATGGAGCGCCTGCTTGCGCACGTGCTCGAGGTAGACCCGCATCCGCGGCCGTGTTTTCTCGGGCTGCCGGCCATTCCGCAGGTTTCGGAACTGCGTCGCGACGGGCTTCTGCGGGCGGCCGCTTCGCGCGGCGTGCGGTTCTCGACGGACGATACCTGGGACCTCGGCTCGCTCGGCGAGATTACCCCGAGGTTTATCGAACGGCTGCTCGCGACAGGCTACGACACCGTCATGTGTTTCAACGACGTGGTGGCCGTCTATATCTACCAGTGCGCGCTGAGCATGGGCCTTCAGATTCCGGAGGCGTTCTCGCTGACCGGGTTCGACAACTCACCGGTGCGGAGTCTTGTATCGCAGCCGATTACCACGGTCGATCTCACCGTGGCCGAGCTCGGCCGACGCGCAGGGACATGGCTCAGGGAGCGAATCATCGAGCGTAGCGACGAGCCGCTGCAGCTGCAGGTTCCCGGTGCGGTGGTGGCGGGCGCCACGGTTGCACCTCGGCCGAACCGGGCGCACGCCACCGGCTCCGGAACCGGGTAGGCGCGGGTAAAGACGGGAACACGATGCGGCATGCGCCCCTGAAGGACCGCCCCGACGGGCCTCCCCGAAGGGGGCGCAACAAAAAAAGGAGAGGAGAACCATGATCAGGACCGAGATGCAGATCACAGCCGGGGATCTCACCGGCGCGCTCGAGCGCTTCTTTGAGCTCGCCGGCGGGAAGATCCTCGCACTCAACAAGCGCTGGAATCCGCAGGACGGCACGCCGGTCTTCACCGTCGCCGGACGCTATACATCACGCGGCTGGACCGAATGGACGCAGGGCTTTCAGTTTGGTAACGCCGTCTATCAGTTCGACGCTACCGGGGACGAACAGTTCCTCACGCTCGGGCGGCGCGCCACCGTGCAATACATGGCGTCACACGTGAGCCACATCGGGGTGCACGACCACGGGTTCAACAATGTGAGCACCTACGGCAACCTGCTGCGTCTGATGCGCGAGGGCCGCATACCGGAAGACGAGTGGGAGCGCGAGTTCTATCGGCTTGCGATCAAGCTCTCGGGCGCCATCCAGGCCGCACGCTGGACCCCCACCGCCGACGGACTCGGGTTCATCCACACCTTCAACGGTCCGCATTCGCTGTTCTCAGACACGATCCGCTCGGTGCGCGTGCTGGCGCTCGGCCACCGGCTCGGCCACGTGCTGATGGGCGAGCAGGACGAGCGAATCTCGCTACTGCGCCGCTACCTGCAGCACGCCGAGGCTACCGCGCGCTACAACGTCTATTTCGGCGAAGGCCGCGACCGCTACGACGTGCGCGGCCGGGTGGTGCACGAGTCGATCTTCAATGTCACCAACGGCGTCTACCGCTGCCCGTCCACACAGCAGGGCTACTCGCCGTTCACCACCTGGACCCGCGGGCTATCCTGGATCTTGTGCGGCTTCGCCGAGGAGCTTGAGTTTCTGGAAACGATGGAAGATGAGGAGATCGAGGCGGCAGGCCTCGCGCAGCTTCCAACCAGGGAAGCGGTCGTCACGCGCTTTCGCGAGACCGCCGAGGCGGTGGCCGACTACTACATCGAGAACACTCCCACCGACGGGGTGCCCTACTGGGACACCGGTGCCCCCGGGCTCCGCGAAATGCCCGGCTACCTCGACCGGCCGGCGGACCCGTACAACGATCATGAGCCGGTCGATAGCTCGGCAGCGGCGATCTGCGCCCAGGGCTACCTGCGTCTCGGCCGCTACCTGAGCCGCAACGGGCTCACCGAACAGGGCGAGCGCTACTTCCAGACCGGGCTGACGATCGCGCGAACGCTCCTCGCCGAGCCGTACCTCTCCACCGACCCCGGCCACGAGGGCATGCTTCTACACTCTATCTATCATCAGCCCAACGGTTGGGATCACGTCCCGCAAGGCAGCGCAATCGCCAACGGTGAGTCGTGCATGTGGGGAGACTACCACCTGATGGAGCTTGCGGTATATCTCAAGCGGCTCGCCGAGGGAGGCCCGTATCTGACGTTCTTTGCTATTTGAGCTCCGGGACGTCAACCCAGCGGCGCTCGCGCCAGCTTTGCAGGCCGCGCTCGGCGAGCTGCACGCCTTTCGCGCCTTCCAGCAGATCCCACGGGAAGGGAGCGCCTTCGGTGCAGTGCTTGAGGAAGAGCTCCCACTGGACGCGGAACGCGTTCTTGTACGGATCGCGGTCGGGCAGGAGCGTCCAACCAGCGTAGAAGTCGATGGGGTTGGGGATATCGGGGTTCCAGATCGGCTTGGGTGTGGCGGCCTCGTCCTGGATGCGGGCGTCGCGGAGCCCCGCGACCGCCGAGCCGTCGGTGCCGTCGACCTGCACCTGCAGAATCTCCTCACGCCGTACGCGGATCTGCCACGAGCAGTTGATCTGCGCGAGCATGCCGTTTTCGAGCTCGAGCGTTACGTGCGCGCTGTCCTCGGCGGTTGAGCGGTAACGCTCGCCGCCCTCATCCACGCGCTCGGGGATCGTGATCGCACCGACGCTCGAGATCGCCTTCACCGGTCCAAATAGATTGTCCACAAGGTAGCGCCAGTGGGGAAACATATCGACGAAGAGCCCCCCGCCGTCCTCCTTGCGATAGTTCCAGCTCGGCCGATTGGCAGGCTGGTGAAAGCCGTCGAACACCCAGTAGCCGAACTCCATCCGCGCCGAGATCATGCGCCCGAAGAAACCGGAGTCGCGCAGGTACCTGAGCTTGAGCATGCCCGGGAGCCAGAGCTTGTCCTGAACGACACCGTGCTTCACACCGGCCTCCTCAGCAAGCGTATACAGCTCGAGTGCGGCCGCGGTGGTCAATGCGGTGGGCTTCTCGCAGTAGATCGCCTTGCCGGCGGCGATCGCGCGCTTCACCCCCTCGGGGCGGAGCTGCGTGAGCGCCGAGTCGAAGTAGATCTCGTTCGCGGGGTCGGAAAGCGCAGCGTCGAGGTCGGTGGTGTAGCGGGCGACCCCGTGAGCCGAAGCAAGCCGCGCAAGCTTGTTCTCGCTGCGCCCGACGAGCACCGGCTCAGGCATCAGAACCTCACCGCCTGAGAGCGGCAACCCGCCGTTCTCGCGGATTGCAAGGATAGAGCGGATGAGATGCTGGTTGGTTCCCATCCGGCCGGTGACCCCGTTCATTATGATCCCAATTGTGCGTTCCATTGCGCTCCCCCTTGCGGTTTGCGTTACTCACCCGTGGCGTCGGTACGCCTCGATGATCATCTCCAGATACCTCGACTGGTCCATGCTCCAGTAGCGCGTCGAAAATATCTCGACCTCACGGTAGCCGTCGAACCCGCTTCCCTCGACGATGCGCCGGAAGCGCGGTACGTCGATGCAGCCTTCGCCCATGAGCGCGCGGTCCAGCAGCAGGTCGCTGGTTGGAACGCGCCAATCGCAGATGTGAAACGCGAAGAGCCGGCCGGCGGTGCCGCAACGCTTGATCTCGGCCGTGGCGTTGGGGTCCCACCAGACGTGGTACACATCGACCGCGACTCCCACGTTGGGGTCGTCCACCCGGTCACAGAGATCGTTGGCGCTCTGCATGGTGTTGATCGCCGACTTGGCGTCGGCATACATGGGATGCAGCGGCTCGACCGCGAGCCGAACACCGACCTCGCGGGCGCGCTCGTTGACCGCGATTATGCCTTCGGCGATCTGCTCGCGCGAGCTCTCGAGCGCTTGCTCGGGGTCGGCGCCGCAGACCAGTACCACCACCGGCGCCCCCAGCGCCGCCGCTTCGTCCACCGCCCGCAGGTTCTCTTCGATAGCCTTGCGGCGTACCCCGCGATCGACTGCCGGAAAGAACCCACCGCGGCAGAGGCTTACCGCCTCGAGCCCCGCATCGCTGATCCGGCGCCCAACCGCAGCCGGGTCACGTCCGGAAAGCGCATCGCGCCACACGGTGATGCCGCCGACCCCGGCCCGGGCGTACTGTTCAATCGCGATCTCGATGCTCCAGGGCTTGGTGGTTGCGGTGTGAATACATAATCGCGAGAGGTCGTTCACCTGGACCCTCCTTGAGCGCAGGCGGTGCGCCGTTTGCGGCCCGCGCCGGTGTTGTACCGTAGCCGTACTGCAGCCGCGCTACAGCCGCGAGATATGAAAGCCGCCGTCGGCATAGATTACCGCGCCGCTTGAAAAAGCAAGGTCGCCGTCCAGGATGGCGCGCACCAGCCGGCCGGTGTCTTCGGGCCGGCCCCAGCGGCGCTGCGGCACGAGCCCCTCGGCGATCAGCTCATCGTACTTCGCCTTCACACGCTTAGTCATGTCGGTCTCCATGATGCCCGGGCGGACCTCGTAGACCTGCACACCCGCCTCGGCGAGCCGTACCGCCCACAGCTTGGATGTCATCGCCAGCCCGGCCTTAGAGACACAGTACTCGCCCCGGTTGAGCGACACCGTATCGGCTGAGATCGAGGACACGAACACGACTTTGCCCCCGGAAGCGATGCGGTTGGGCGGCTCAGGCGTGACGTTTTCGCCCAGCCCCAGCCAGCGCCGCACGATGCGTTGCGTCAGGAAGTACGGCCCGGTCAGATTGGTGCGTAGCACTGCTTCAAACGACTCTTCGCTCGCTTCGGTAATGTCGAGCCGTTCGGCCGGGCCGATGCCGGCATTGTTCACGAGCCCGTCTATCCCGCCGAACCGGTCCCAGACCTCGGCGACAAGGCGTTCGCGGTCTTCCCTCGCGCCTATATCGGCCTGAAACACCGCAAACTCAGGGCCGGCGAGCGGGCCGTCCGTGCGTGGGGGGGCCTCACGGGCGGTGCTTTCGGGCCGGTTGGCGCCGGGCGCGCGGTCGCCCGGTACGGCGCCGGGCGTGCCTTCCCGCGCCGCCTGCCGGCAGAGCTCGAGTGTCTCGTCGGCCGCCGCGCTGTTCGAGGCATAGTTAATCGCGATCGAGTACCCTGCACCCGCCAGGCTCACTGCAATCCCGCGCCCCAGGCCCCGACTCGCGCCGGTCACCAGGACAACCGGGCTACTCGCTTGCACCACAATCGCCTCCCCGCTCTCATCATCCCAGCCCGTCATTCTCCGTCATTTATTGCATGCAATTAACAACGGCTAGCTTACCCGCCCGAACCTTCTCTGTCAACTATTTGCGACCGGGTGTCAAGCTACGGCGCTATGGCGACGCCCCGGAACCCGGAGACCGGTCGCATCTTCCGGAGCACAACCACCCCCAGGGCTCCGCTTGCGAGCAGCACCAGCGCCGGCAGCATCATCGCGAACACCAGAGTCACCCGGTCGGCCAGCGCACCGACCAGCCACGGGCTGAGTACCTTGCCGCCAAGCATCACGAGCGACATCCAGGCCGTGACGCTCCCGGTGCGCTCCGGCAGCGCGCGGTACCCTACGCTGTAGGCGAGCGGAATCGTCGCCCCGCTCGCAAGCCCTGCAAGCGCAAAGCACCCAACCGCCGCAGCCGCGGCAGGCATCAGAACACCCGCAGAGGCCGCAACCGCACCCCCGAACGCCCCGGCGCACAGGATGCGCTCCGCTCCCACCCGCGCAACGACGCGGGCGGCGGCAAACCTGCCGCCGATGATGCCTACCCAGTACGCCGAGAGACTCACGCTCGCCAGGTCGGAGCTCGCTCCGCGGCCGCTTTCAAGGTAATACGGCAGCCAGGCGACAACCCCGATCTGATGCATCGCGTAGAAGAACAGTACGAAACTGAGCACGGCGATCACGACGATCGGCCGCCCCCCGGTTACTGCCTGTCGGTGCGCCTCGGCTGTCCTCCTAGGCTGCGGCGAGCGTCGGCCGGAGGCAAGGTAGCCGCGGAAAAAGCCGACGGTTGCAAAGAGCGCCGCGAAGTACAGCACACCGACTACAACATACACGCCCGCCCAGCTCATACCCGAGCGCATGAGTGCGCGCGCCACCATGGGGCCGGCAAATGCCCCGATACTGTAGAACATGTGCAACGCGCTCAGCGCTTTGCCGGAGTCCCCCGGTGTAAGGTCGCCGGTGTGGGCGTTGAGCATTACGTCGACAATGCGGATAAACAGCCCCGAGGCCGCGAACGCCACCGCCAGAGTCAGATAGCGGTCGGCCGTACCGATCGCGATCAGGGTTGCGCCGAGCAGCGCGAACGAAATCAGGATCGTCGCCGGGCGCGAAAAGCGGTCGGCGAGCAGCAGCACCCCGACCGCGCCGGCCACGCCGCCCGCGTTCTGCAGCGTTCCAATCAGCCCGGCCGCGGTGAGCGACAGCTCAAACTGCGCGATCATGCCCGGGAGGGTCGGCCCGATCAACACGGCCGACACCCCGTAGAGGAGCATCGCAAGCTGGTTGGTGAACAGTGCTGTGCGCATCAGACCTGCGTACGGCCCGGCCGGTCAATCCACGCGCGGAACGGGAACCTCCTGTCCGCCCCGTGCGGCGGACAGGTAGCCGGCGTACACCGTAGCGACGGTGTCGCCGCCGAGCAGGCTGCCGCTTTCCGGCTCGCGCCCCAAGGCCACGTCGTGGTAGAACGCCTGCATCTCGTGCTGGTAACCGGTGAACCAGTCTTCGTCAGGCGAGGTGAACGCCCAGCCCTGCTTGGTACCGGTCTTCTCCACCACGTAGATGTCCTTGAACTGCGACTCTTCCGGGTTGTAGGTCTGCATCGCGGTATTGGGGTTGATGTTGCAGAGGGTGCGATGATTGTTGGCGCAGACCTCGAGCCAGTTGTGCACCCCGCCGAGCACGAGCTCGCTCGCAAATACATCGGCGCACATCCCGTCCTCGAAGGTCACGTGTATCCCGGCGAAGTCTTCGATGTCCTGGTAGCCGGTGCGCAGGTATCCGGCGTCACGGTACTGTTCCGAGCCGGTAATGAGGTGGGTACGGCAGCTGACCGCGGCCGGCCGGATGGGGCTGCCGGTGCGGGCGCGCCCCTCCACCTGTTTGAGATAGAGCGCGGCGGTGAGCGGATGCACCCCTTTGCCCATCAGCGCTCCGCCACCGGAGTACTTCCAGATGCCGTAGTACGGCGAGTGCGAGCCTGAGTGAGCTTCCTCGCCGTGAATCCAGAGAATCTGGCCTCCGGTTTTCTCCAGGACCTCGCGCTCCTTCTGGATCACCGGGGCGTAGACCCAGTTCTCGGCGTACATGACCGTTCCGCGGCTGCGCCGCTCGGCTTCGCGAATGCGCTGGACGCTCGCAAGAGCGCCATGCAGGCCGCGCTCGCGGTCGAAGGTGCGACCGTCAAAATCCTCGTTACCCTCACCGAAGTAGCCGGTGAACGGCTTCTCGATGATCACGCTTCGGTCGGCCGCGAGCGCCGCGCAGGCTACCGGTTCGTGCGTGGACGGCGGCGTGCAGATATGCATCACGTCGACCTGCTCTACCAACGCTTCCAGGCTGTCGAACGCCGGTACTCCGCGCTCCGACGCAAAGCGCCGGCAGTTCTCGGCCGTCGGCGAGTAGACCCCAACCACCCGGCAGTCGAGCCCGTAGACGCGCTCGAGGGCCTCGTAGTGAAACCGTGCCGCGAACCCGGACCCGACCAGTCCCGCCTTCAACTCTTTCCGCTCCTGCATTGCGTCGTCTCCTTGTCTCACCCGCTTCTTCGCTTACCCGCGAACACGACCTACCATAGCACGAACCGCGCCGACGATCGCGCCCGTGAGCGCCTTCCGGCCGCTGATAAACCACGAGGTACGGCTCACCAGACTCAGCAGGACGATTACAAACAGCGCGAACGAAATCGGCCGTGTGAAGAACGGGGTCAGATCGCCGCGTGAGATGACGAGCGCGCGGCGGAGGTTTGTATCCAGGATTTCCCCGAGAATGATGCCGAGCACCATCGGGGCAACCGGATAGTCCATCTCGCGCATCGCATAGCCCAGGAGCCCGAACATCACCATCACGCCGATATCGAACGTGCGCGAGTTGATCGCGAACGCGCCGATCACGCACAGCGTGAACACAATCGGCATGAGCTTGCTGCGCGGCACGAGCAGCACCTTCACGATCTGCTTGACCGCGGAAAGCCCGAGCACAAGCATCGCGACCGTGCCGAGAAATACCATAGCCACCACGCTCGAGACAAAGGCCGGGTTCTCCACCATGATCAGCGGCCCGGGGCGCACGCCATGGATAAACATCGCCGCCAACAGGACCGCTGCCGGAGCCGACCCGGGGATCGCGAGCGACAGCACCGGGATCATCGCCCCGGCCACCGCGGCGTTGTTACCGGTCTCGGAGGCGATCAGCCCCTCCAGGCTCCCTTTGCCGAACTCCTCAGGCTTCTTGCTCGAGCGCATCGCGAGGTCGTAGTTCACCCAGGCGGCGATGTCCTCACCGACTCCCGGAATGGCGCCGATGAAGGTCCCCACGATTCCGGAACGGGTTATGGTGCGCTTGAATCCCCAGATCGTCTTGAGCCGCGGGATGACGCGCTCTATCTTGGTCTGGATTAGCTCTACCCGCGTGTGCTTCATCATCGAGATGATCTCCGAGAACCCGAACGCCCCCACCATCGCGGGGATGAGGTCTATGCCGCCGGAAAGTGGGCGGTGGCCGAACGAGAAGCGTACATGCGCGTGGATGGCCTCCATCCCGATCATCGCTACGAACAGCCCCAAGAAGCCCGATATCCAGCCCTTGAGGGGATCCTTGGGAGCAGTCAGGTTACCGCTGATCACCACGCCGAAGATCGCGAGCCAGAAGAACTCGAAGCTCTGAAACCGCAACGCAAAACGCCCGATGATCGGGGTGAAGGTTGCCAACAGCAGCATTCCTATCACCGATCCGATGAAGCTCCCGGTTGTGCCGATCCCGATTGCCTCTCCCGCGCGCCCTGCTCGGGCGAGCGGATGCCCATCCACCGCCGTCGCGGCGTTAGCGGGGGTGCCGGGAATATTGAGCAGGATCGCCGTCCGCCCGCCGCCGTAGATCGCACCGATGTACATGCACATCAGAATCAACACCGCGTTGGTAGGCGGCAGATGGAAGGTGAGCGTCGTCATCAGCGCCACGCCCATCGTCGCGGTGAGCCCCGGCAGCATCCCGACGATCATCCCGAGCTGCGTCGCCCAGAGGACATCGAACAGCGTTCGCAGCGTGAGAAAATTGGAGAGCTCCTGAACGAAAAGCTGTATCCCTTGTGTCAGCATATGGAATCCTCAGGGTAGCGCTACGAGAAACAGGTACTGAAACACAGCCGACACGATACCCGCCACCAGTGCCGCCTCCAGCGTGGCGGTCCAGACCGTGCGCGCGAGTGACCGCCGTTCTTCCTGCCCGAACACCAGCTCGAAGAACAACACGAATACCAGTACGAACAGGAAGGTCGCGAGCGTGTAGTGGACCCGCCCTACCAAACCCCAGGCATACACCAGGCAGATAGCGACCGTCACGATGATGCGCCGAACGACAGAGCTACTCACGAACGCTGCGAGCGAGCCCCCGGAGAGCGTAAGTCGATAGCCGCCGCGCACAACAGCCCGGATCAGCAGGGCGAGGCTGCAGACGCCGATGACGACGCCGAGCAGACCCGGTACCACCCCGGGCGCCGAGAGCGGATTGATTCCGCGATGTTCGAGCCTCGGCATGGTAACGGAGAAGTACAGGACCGCGGCGCTGAACCCGAGCAACACCAGGCCGGTGACGAAGTCCGCACGCGGCATGCCCTTGTCCTCATTGACCTTGTCACCCATTGTCACTCCTCAGATCTGTTGCGTCACCGGCGCAACGAAATGCGCAGCCCGTCTGTGAGCCGGGCTGCGCGAATGAGCTTTCTACGGGTAGCGATGCGTATCGCCTTCTACTGCTACGGGCGCGGAATCCCGGCCTCATCGGGCCGCATGACCGTATCACCCATCTCGTAGGCGAGCCACGCATCAAGCTGTACCATCGGGAACGCCGCGGTGCGAGCCTCCTCGCCCCACTTGGGAGCGAAAACACTCGCCGATTCAAGAGCAAGCTGCTCCAAGCGTTCGTTGCCCACGATAGTCTCATCCCAGATGCGACCGAGCGTGTTGATGACGTTCTGCGGCACATCGGCAGGGACAAAGATGCCGAAATAGATGGGGGCGGCTTCGAACTCCGGAATCCAGTTTGTGATCGGCGGAATCTCTTCGTCGACGCCCTCCAGCTTCAGCGGCTCATCAGACAGCACCGCGAGCGGCCGCAGCTCACCTGCGCGGATCATATCCACCTGTTCGCTGGCGAGCTGGGTGGTTACCGGAACCTCGCCCGCCACCGTCGCCGTGACCGCAGGAGCTCCGCCGCCGTAGGTCACCTCGGTGTACTCGATCGGCCGATAGCGATTGATCAGCTGTATTGCGGTGTGGCCTGCCGAGCCGACCCCGGCGGTGCCAACGTCGATCTCGCCCGGCCTATCCAGAAACGCTTGAGCCAGCTCAGCGAAGTCCTGGTACGGCTCGTCCTTGTTCACCGAGACCACATTGACCTGCGCCAGGCTGAGGAACAGCACCCAGTCGTCGAGATCAGTCTCGAGCAGGTCTCTCACGCGGTAGGTCGCGAGGTCCTTGACCGCACCGGACGTCCAGGTGTACCCGTCGCGGCGCGCGTTGAGGACCTCAGCGGTTCCAACCGATCCGGTGGCACCGGGCGTGTTCACCACGACCACGCTCTGTCCAAGCTCCTCCTCCAGCACCGCAGCGAGCGGCCGAACCGTCTGGTCGGTGGACCCGCCGGCACCCCATGGAACCACGACTGTGATAGGCCGCGTGGGCTCCCATACGTCCGGGTCCTCTTCACGGACGCCTCGGGCGAATACCATCGCCACGGCGACCACTGCGAGCACAGCGATCATTACGATCAGCTTCTTCATATCAACCCTCCTCCTTCGACCGGGACATTCCCCCGTCGCATTTAGCCGTGTCTACGGCGAATTAAGCGCGAACCCGGCTTGTTTCAACAAGCGTCCGGTTCGTTCGGCATACTCAACAAAACTGTCCCACCGCTTTCGCGGGTCGGCCGTCACGCTCGGGTCGTGATAGACCACCGCGAGATGGGGCTCAATCGAGATGGGGCCGCGGTAGCCGCCGGCCGCCAAATCCGCAAGAATTCGGGGAACCTCGCCTGCGCCCTCACCCGGGAAGGTGTAGACCGGCTTGCCGCCGGCAACCACACCGTCCTTGATGTGGAGATACGCGATGTGCGGCTTCACCTGCGAATAGAACTCCCAGGTATCCTGATGGCGGTACGGCGGCTCTCCGCGAACGTCCGGGGTCGCGAACGGGTTCCCGGTGTCGAACACGAGCTGCAGATGATCGGACCCCACAGCTTCGAGCATACGGAGCGAGTGCTCATAGCTCTGCCCGCCCCAGGTATCGCAGTTTTCGTGCAGGCAGATCACTCCGCCGTCAGCCGCGATGCCGGCCAGGGTCCGCAGACGCTCTATCACCCGGCGCTCGACCTCCTGCGGGGGAAGCCCGTTCACCGATTCAGGCCGGTAGCTCATGATGCGGATAAACTGGACACCGAGACGATGCATGCGGGGGATCGCCGCCTCCAGCTCCTGATAGTCGCGCGACGGGTCGTCATCCACCCGTCTGCTCCAGTTCGCGATGCGGCTTCCGAAACTGCTCACTCGCAAGCCGGCCGCAGCCAGCTCTTCACACAGACGGTCGAACTCTTCATCGCCGATCTCAACGACATTGCCCCCGTCGACGGTGCGCAGGTCGATCCGGTCCCAGCCCAACGCTTTACAGACCTCGATCTGCGTCGCGAGCTCGGCGCCGACTTCGTCGGTGAAGCCGGTCAGGTACGGCCGCGCAGATTGCGCTCTACCCTTGCCATCCGTGCCGTTCATCGCTAACAATCGTAGACCCGGTCCGGCACTTTGTCAATGTTATAATAAAAGTTGACGGCTGAACGGTGCTTTTAGAGCCTGAAAAAACGGTTTTTGGGCCCGGTTTTCGTCGGATTGGGGGCAGTTTTGCTTATTTGTTGCAGAAGTTGGCCGATCGAGCTATCATAGAGCGGCGGCAAAGCGCTGCGCGGCCTGTACGCACGCCGCTTGCTCGCGTATATTGTGCGGTACTCGGAGCAACGTGGTGACATCGCGGATCGGACAACCCGAACTGCTGAAAGAGATCAATCGAGCTCATGTCTTCGAGATCCTGCGCCGCGAGCGGACCATTTCGCGTCCGGGGCTCGCGGAGCTCACCAGCTTGAGTCGTGCGACCGTGAGCCTGCTCGTCGATAGCCTGCTGCAAGCAGGGATCGTGCAGGAGGCGGGGTTCGGTGCTTCCTCCGGCGGACGTCCGCCGGTATTGCTCGAGTTCAAGCCGCACGCCGTGCACGCTCTCGGCGCACGCATGCGCGACTACCAGTGGAGCGTGTTTCTCACCGACCTCGACGCCCGCCCGCTCGACTGCGAGTCCATAGAAATACGCGGAAGCAGCGCGGAGGCCGCCGCCGACGCTCTCGCGCGCGCTGTCGAAACGCTGCTGCAGCGCAATCAGAGTCAGCGCATCCTGCCCGCGCTCGGAGTGGGATCACCCGGGCTTGTGGACATGCGCACCGGCGTGATTCAAAGCGCCACCGACGTCGGGTGGTTCGAAGTTCCGCTCAAGCAGATGCTTGAGTCACGGATCGGGCTTGCAGTATATGTCGCCAATCGCAGCAAGGTCGGGGCTCTCGGCGAGCGCTGGCGCGGCGCAGGCACGGGAACCGAGGACTTGATCTATATCTCGATCGGCACCGGCGTGGCTGCCGGGATCATCCATCGCGGCGAGCTATACACCGGCATCAACTCCAGCGCCGGCGAGCTCGGGCATGTGACCATTGAGCCGCACGGCCCGCTCTGCCCGTGCGGAAACCGCGGCTGCCTGCAGCAGCTGGTTTCAGACCCAGCGATAGCCGGCCGCGCCCGCGAGCGCCTGCGGCGTACGCAGCAGGGACGGCTGTTCGAGCGCTACGGCGCCCAACCGGAGGCGCTGGGAGCGGGGGCGGTATTCGCGGCGGCCGAGGAAGGCGACGAGTTGGCGGTCGAGGTGCTGGACGAAGCCGCCGAGCACCTGGCGGTTGCGATCGGCAACCTCGTGAACCTCTTCAATCCGGAGATGATTGTGCTCGGTGGGCAGTCCGGCGCCGGTAGCGAGCTTTTCGCCGCGATGTTGCGCGAGAAGGTTCGCAAGCGTGCGATGGCGTACGCATTCTCAGCGGTAACTATTACAACCGGCCGGCTCGGCTCGGATGCGGCCGCGGTGGGCGCCGCGGTGCTCGTGCTGCAGCACGCACCCGAGCTCCTCTTCGGCGAACAGCCGAACGCCGTTGCTCAGTAATCGCCGTGGCGTGCTCGCCGGCGCGCTGTGGCCGGCGCATAGCGCTCGGCGCGGCGCAGCGATCATCGCCCCGTGACCGCAACTCACCCGGACGACATCCCGTCACTGTTTTCTCATGATCTCGTCGATGCGATAGCCGAACCCCGGGCCGCCGACCGAGCCGAGATCGAGCATCCCTTCGCGGCGCCGATACAGGCCCGGATGGACCCGCGCTTCGGCTGTCGACGCGTCAGGGTAATACTGCATTCCGTTGCTCTCCACGCCAAGCTCGATTCCCGCATGCGCCGCAAGGAGCAGATGCGGAATCTGCGCAAGCCGGGCGTTGCTCAGGTCCTGCACAACAAGCTCCATGCCGGCCTCCTTCGCCCACGCCAGCGCGAGCAGCGCGCCGGTCTGCGTCTTGCAGCTCTTGAGCGCAACCCCGCTCCATCCCACCTGCCTGCCGCGCGCTACGCTCCGCCAGTCGTCGGCGCTTTCGTCGATGAACACCGGCTTGTGCGCCGCAATCGCCTCTACGGCCGCCGGATCATGCTCGGCCGGGTCGACCGCGAACGGCTGCTCGATATAGCGGAGCGCCGCGTAGCTCCGGGGCACATCACGCCGCAGACGCTCGAGCATGCGCGGGACGTATGCCGAGTCGGTCACCGTGCAGTTGAAATCTGCGCTCAGCCCCGGCGAACCGAAAGCCAGCCCGACCTCTCCAACCGCTACCAGCCGATCATAGTCCCAGTCCCAATCAACCCCGCAGAGCTTGATCTTGAGGAACATCGGCCCGTCGCGCTGCAGCCATTCTTCGAGCGTGACCGGGTACCCGTCGTCGGGCTCAGGCCCACTGAGCTCACCCGCACGCAGCGCATCGGCCCCGCCCACCAGATGCCACACCGGAATCCTGCGCGCCGGCTTTGCGCGAAGATAATGCAGCGGATAGCGACCCGCGAAATACTCTGCTTCGGGGACGCCGGCGAAGAACGCAGCGAGGTCCGCGTTCATGTACTCGGGACCGTAGGTCTGATAGATCGGCACCTCGTTCGCGATGCCGAAGGCGTCATGGAGCGCAAGATCGAAGGGCGCGGCGCAGATCAGCGCGGCCAGCCAGGGGAGCCGGTTTGCGGCGTTCGGCGGCCGGCGTGCTGCCGTTTGCCCGCGCGTGGGGCGCTCCGCAGCTTCCCGCCGGTCCGGCGCTTCGTGCAGTCCGGCGGCTGTCTCGGACGTGGCGCCGGCGGTTTCCCGGACTTCAGCCCGCCCGGCAAGCTCGGGCAGCCGGTGCTCAAGAAACCGATAGCCGAGCTCTAGCGGGTGGCCGTACTCGGCGTCACGCGGCCAGGCCTCGGCTATCTGCCGGCAGAGCTCCTCCAGCCGCGCGGTGCGTGCCCGATGCGCGAGCGCGGACGGCCATGCCCAGCCGACATTGAGCGGCGTCTCTCCCCAGCCTTGAGCGCGCCGCCCAGCGCGGGTCTCGACCGTAATCCGCACGCGCGCAAAGCTCAGTTCGGTGACCGTTTCCGCACCGAACCGAAGCGGCAAGCGCAGCACAACCGGCTTGAACGTCACCCTCGCTTCGCGGACGCGTATGTCAGTCGGCTTCGGGCGCTTCATGGTATCGGTGCCCTCCGGCGAGGGCCGCCGGCCGGGCCGGGCCGTGCACTGGAGGCCACCGTTCGCCGCTCATTCCTCGACGAACTCGTCGGCAGGGTCGAGCGGCGGATGTACCACATTGATGATCGTGAGCGTGCCGCGGGCGGCATGCCGCGTAAGCGGGGGGATGTAGACGACGTCGCCCGGGCCGACCTTGACGCGTTCGTCGTCGAGCTCAATTTCGCCGTGACCCTCGAGCACCACGTAGTATTCGGTGGTTCGCTTATGGTAGTGGAGCTGGGCGTCTTCGGAGATGGTCACGTGATGGATGCCGACCGGGCCGCCGTCCGCGCGCGAGAACACTCGCCGGGCAGTCCCGCACGGACAGTCGACTGCATCTACTTCCGCAATCCGCCGCACCACAGCCTTACCCGCCGTGCCCTCGTTCGCCATGCCGTCGTTCGGCCTGCTCTGTTCGCTCATCGCTGCCCCCGGCACAATAGTGTCGGCTCTCATTGTACGCCGCAGAGCGGCATTTCGTCATTGCCGCCGCGCACGCGGCCAACCGAAAAACCTTGACAGCCGCCCGGCCCTGGGGTAGACTGTGGCAAGTTGTTCGTAATTCAGAACTCTGTTCGTATTTACGAATTATGCGAAGAATCGGCAACGCAAAAGAGATCGCGCTTATGGTTCGGTCGGTACGCCGCGCAATTGAGCTTCTGCAGACACTTGGCGAACAGGGGTCGATGACCGTAACCGAGCTTGCGCGGCGGCATTCCCTCCCCAAGACTACAGTGCACGACATTCTTAAGACCCTCGAGAGCTTGAGCATCGTGGTGCGCGACAGCGGCACCAGCACGTTTCAGCTGGGGTGGACGCTGTTTGAGCTCGGCCAGCGGGCACAGGACAAGAGCGGATTGCTTCGTGTCGCCCGCAGCTCGATCGAGCGACTGAATCGCGTGCTCGATGAAACCGTTCACCTGACAGTGCTCGACAACGGAGAAGTCCTGTATGTCGACTGTGTGGAGTCGACCCGCCGCCTGCGCACTTATCCGGTGATCGGCGTACGGGCGCCGCTGCATTGCACGGCAGTCGGCAAGGCTATGATGGCGTTCCTGGACGATGATCAGGTAGATCTCATCGTCGATCAGTACGGCCTGGCCCGCTTCACAGATAACACCATTACCACCCGCGAGACGCTGTCGGAAGAGCTGAAGCGAATACAAGATCTCGGTTTCGCGGTTGACGATGTCGAGCACGAGCCCGGCGTACGGTGCGTAGGCGCCCCCATCAGAAATGCCGGCGCCGAAGTGTTCGCCTCGATCAGTATCTCCGGTCCCACAATGAGGATTACGAGAGCCCGCATACCTGAGCTCGGCAGGCTACTTGTGGAGACGGCCGACGGGATCTCCCGAGGGCTCGGCTACCGCGACGCAAGCATTCGGCGCGGAAACAGCCCCACCCACCAAGCGAAACGCGACCGGCGTGAAATGCCGGTCCCGGAAGAAAGTTCTGACCCCAAGGAGGCACGATTATGAGAAGGCTAACGATTCTTACGTTAGTAATCTTCGGTTTCGCCGTTGCGGGCCTGTTCGCTCGCGGCGGTGCGGAAGAACCTGCCGTTCCGGACGAAGAGGCTCCGGTCCACCTGACCTGGAGCTCCGCCAGCGTCCCGGACGATGCCCACACGCAGGGCATGTTCAAATTCAAGGAGGTTGTCGAAGAGCTGTCCGACGGGCAGATTCGCGTCTCGGTCCATCATTCCGCCGAGCTTTTCACCCAGGAGGCGGAGCAAGCCGCAGTGCGCCGCGGCACGCTGGAGATGATCTACACGGACACACCCTGGGTGGCCGATTTCATCCCTGAGCTCGGCCTGTTCGCCGCGCCGTACGTATTCGCCAACTACGACCACATGACCGATGTCATGAACGGGCCGATTGGACAGGAAGTCTTCGATCTGATCGCGGCCGAGATCAATGTTCGTCCGCTTGCCGCATTCTACCTGGGCACGCGTCATCTGAACCTGCGCGACGTTGGAGTGGAGGTGCGCCGCCCGGACGACATGGCGGGCGTAGTGCTCCGCATGCCCGATACCCCGATGTGGCAGTTCATGGGCGAAGCGTTGGGTGCTCAGCCGACGCCGATGTCATTCCCGGAGATTTATCTCGCGCTGCAGACCGGCACGATCGATGCGCAGGATAACCCGCTGCCGACCGTTCGGTCCGCTTCGTTCTACGAAGTCACCGATTATATCGTCCTCACCGGCCACTACATCGCCCCGATCATGCCGGCGATCAACGAGGAACTGTGGCAATCGCTCAGCGACCGTCAGCGAGATATCATCATGCAGGGCGTCGCCGAGGCGAAGGAGCTCGTCGATGGACTGAACCTGGAGCGAGAGGCCGAGCTGTTGGAGTTTTTCGAAGAGGCAGGGCTCACAATCATCGAGCCGGATCTCGACGCATTTCGCGAGTACGCGCTGAGCCTCGCGATGGAGCGAGAAGACATCTCGGGTACCTGGGACATGGATCTGCTCGACGAGATCCAGGCCATGGTCCGGTAGACGCCGAGACCCAGAGGGACAACCTCGCAGACCGGTGCCGGGCCGGTCTTCCGTCGGGAAGGCCGGCTCGGTATTCGGGCGCAATCCACAGCCGCCGTGCAATCAGAGACAAGGAAGACTGACCATGAAGCTTCGGAAGCTCCTGTATCAAACCGGGCTGTTCCTGCTTGATCTAGTGGAACTGTACATCCCGATCCTCACGTTCATTGCGATGTTCGTAGCGTTCCTGCTGACGATCTTTTTCCGCTACTTCCTGAGGTCGCCGTTGGGTTGGGGAATGGAGGCCCAGATCGCTGCGTTCATCTGGACAGCGCTCCTGAGCGCCGCCTATACGCGCCGCAAGCGAGCGCATGTGAAGTTTACTCTCGTCTACGATAAGCTTTCCGAGCGCGGGCAGGCATGGATGCGTATCGCCGAAAACCTGATCATCGGCGCCGTCTTCGCGGTGGTGCTCCACCCTACCTACGACTACATCCAATTCATGGCATTCCAGCGAACAACACGACTGCGAATTCCCTTCAATTACGTCTATTTCCCTTTCGTCGTCATGATGCTGCTCGTAATCGGTCATTGCCTGTACGACATCGTCATGGATATCCGCAGACTTAGGCGGGGAGAGGTATAGATGAACTGGCCGCTGATAGTATTCATACTCGGTTTCGCCGCGATCTTCCTCCTGCGCTTGCCGATCGCGTTCGGCTTGCTGATGAATGCCTTCGTCTACATGATGCTCGCCGGCTTGGATCTCGGTCTGGTGGCCGAGAGTGTCCTCTCCAACCTATGGTCCCGCTACATAATCATCGCGGTGCCGCTGTTCGTATTCACCGCAAACGTCATGAACACCGGAAAGGTCACCGATCTGCTGTTCGGATTTGCGGACTCAGTAGTAGGCCGCTTGCCCGGCGGCATGGGACATGTCAATGTCCTCGCTTCTTTCATCTTCTCGGGTATGACCGGTTCGGCGGTGGCGGACGCTTCGGGCCTTGGTCTAATGGAGATCGAGGCGATGCGGAAGTACGGCTATGATGACGGGTTCTCGTGCGCCATCACTGCCGCATCTTCGACGATCGGCCCGATCTTTCCGCCGAGTATTCCGATGGTGTTTTACGCGATGTTGTCCGGCACCTCGATCGGAGCGTTGTTCATAGGCGGCATGATCCCCGGAATAATCCTCGGCGTCGCGCTCATGGCATATGTGGCCGTGATCGCCCGGATCAGGAACTACCCGCGGGGCCGGCAATGTTCATTAAGAGAGTTCACCAGGAATACCTTGCGCGCGATCCCGGCACTACTCACGCCCGTAATTCTGCTGGGAGGTATCTACAGCGGCGTCGTCACCCCAACCGAGGCCGCCGCCCTTGCCGGTTTCTATGCGCTCGTAATCTCGATACTTGTGTACCGGACTCTCGGACCGCAGAGCCTCTTGGAGGTATTGGTGAGCACCGTGAAGACGACCGGCGCCCTGTCGATAATCGTCGGCGCGGCCTTCGCCAGCGCCTTCGTGGTTGGCACCGAAGGGATCGGGCGGTACTTCGGTGAGCTCCTTCTGGGGATGACCGAGAACAAGTATGTGTTGTTGCTTTTGATCAACATTCTGTTTCTACTGCTTGGAATGCTGATCGACACCTCTACTATCATTGTCGTGTTCATTCCGATCGTCTTGCCGCTCGTGAGGCTGCTCGGCATCGATCTCGTGCATTTCGGCGTGGTGATCGTCCTCAATATGATGATCGGCTTGTCGACGCCTCCTTTCGGAGTGTTGTTGTTCATTGTATCGGGCGTGTCGGATACGCCGCTAAGGAGCGTGATACGAGAGATGATTCCAATGATCGTGGTCATGTTGGGCGTGCTACTGCTGTTGACCTACGCGCCCCAGATAGTACTGTTTCTCCCCAACTTGATGCGGTAGCCCGGGCCCCGGAGGATGGCCATGTCAGCCGAACGTATGCAGACGACGCCGCTGCGGAACCGTGAAGCAAGACCGAATATCCTGCTTCTCATGACCGACCAACAACGCTGGGACTCGCTCGGGTGTTACGGAGCCGATTGGGTAGAGACACCGGCGCTTGATCGCCTTGCCGGCGAAGGCGCGGTTTTCGAGCGCTGCTACACCAACAACCCGATCTGTACTCCGGCGCGCGCCAGCCTCATGACCGGCAAGCCGCTGCCCGGCCACGGAGTCTATGGATTGCATGACATACTGCCGGCGGACGAGGTTCTGTTCAGCCGGCGCCTGCAGGACCGCGGCTATCAGACCGCGCTCTTCGGGAAGCTCCACGTCTCGGGCCGAATCTATGAAGAAATCCGACGCCATCCAAACGACGGATTCGACCACTACGAGTGGTGTATTGAAGCGCCGATCGGCATGGAGTCCGAGTTCAACGGTTACTCACGCTGGCTCCGTCAAAAGGACGCCGAGTTCCACGCGCGACTCAAACGCGAAGGGCGCAACCTTCACCACATCCCCCGCGAGCTGCACCTGACGCATTGGGCGGCCGAACGTACGATCGATTTCATCAAGAACCGTCGGCGGGATCAACCGTTCTTCTGCAAGATGAGCGTCTTCGACCCGCATAATCCGTACAACCAGTATCCCATCGAGATGAAAGAGCACGTGGATGCTTCCCGGCTACCGCGGCCCACTCCACCCGAACCGGGCCCGCGACCCGACGCAATCAGCCGCGAAGCCGAGCACTCGTATCTCGGTGCGACTGGCGAGCTCACCCCGGCGGCTATCATGGATATGCGCCTCGGATACTACGCGGCGATTGCGCTGATCGACCAAGAGATCGGCCGCGTTCTACATGAGCTCGAAGCCGGCGGCTTGTCCGATAACACGCTCGTAATCTTCTGCAGCGATCACGGAGACATGCTCGGTGATCATGGATTGCTTGTGAAGGGAGCCTACTTCTACGATCCTTGCGTCCGCGTTCCTTTGCTCATGAGATGGCCGGCAGGCAACTTCACAGGCGAAAAGCGAGTCCACGGTCTCGTCCAGCTCAACGATCTGGCCGCCACTGTGCTTGCGGCCGCCGGCGCCTCGCCGAATGAGCTCGAAGCCTGGATGCCCGAGGCGTACGACCTGGCTCCTATGGTGAGAGGCCGGCAGCGAGATCTCCGGCAGCATGCTGTGTGTGCCTATCGGAACTCCGGCATTTCTGATACCGGACGCGCGTGGGATCCACCGATACATGCTACCATGATCCGGAACGATCGGTACAAACTCAGCTGGTACCACACGAGTGGTCACAACGGTCACGACAGCCCGGGCCAGTTGTTCGACATGGAGCTTGATCCCTTTGAACAGCACAATCTGTGGCTTGATCCGCAATCCTACGAAATCCGCCGAACTTTGACGGAGGCAATGCTGCACTGGCTGCATCGGCAGGTGCTGCTGCTCGGCAGCCGCGGAGGGTCGGCGTTACCGCTTCCAAGCCAACAGCTCGTCAACAGACTATACCCAGAAGTGAAAGAGGACAACCAATGAGCTCACCAGCACCACACCCGATTGAAGGCGTGATTCCCGCCGTTTTGACCCCATTGAGTTCGAGCGGCGAGATCGATGAACGATTACTCGCCCGGCAGATCGAGTACTTCTGCGGTCAGAACGTCCACGGTCTGTTCATCGGCGGGACCACCGCCGAAGGGCCCTACCTTACCGAAGCGGAGCGTACCGAAATCTTCGGATTGGCAAAGCGCATAGCCGGCGCAACCCAGACACTGTATCTCACGTTATTGCGGCCGCATACCAGGCAGGTGATCGAGGAGGCGAAGCGAGCCGAGAGCTTGGAGCCTCACTTTATCGCGAGTGTCCCGCCGTTCTATTACGGCGTGACGCAGCAATGCATCATCGACCATTTCGTCGAGCTCGCCGACACCGCGTCGGTGCCGGTCGTGCTCTACAACATTCCTCAGAACACCTACAACCCGATGAAGTTGGACACCGTGCTGCAGCTCGCCCGGCATCCGAACATCGCCGGAATCAAGGACAGCTCCGGCGCATTCGTGACGTTCAGTCACGGACTGCTGCACGCCGACGACGGTTTCGCCTGGATCCAAGGTGAGGACCTTCTCGATGCCCCCTCGCTCCAGTTCGGAGCTCCCGCGCTGGTCACCGGCCTCGGCAACGTCTGGGTCGAGCCGTATACCGCGATGTATCGTGCCGCTCGATCGGGTGACTTTCAAACGCTGCGAGACTGCCAGCGAAAGATAAACCACCTGGCGAAGATTATCGACGCCGCCGGTGGAGCGGTGATCCCGGCTATCAAGTCCGCCGCGACGCTGCTCGGGCGCGCTTCTCACCGCATGCGGGTCTCTGCCATGGAGTTGGACCGGAGTCAAATTGAGGCGATCCGCAGCGTTCTGGCCGAAATAGGCCTCCTGTAGCCGCGGCGGCCTCCCCGCCACGGAATCAGCGACGCTCCTGCAGCTCGCCCGTGATGGCGATAGCCTCCTCGATCAGCGTATCGGCGGTGGCGAGATGGATTTCGTCAAACTCAAGCAGTGGCTCGCGGACGTTCGCCGTGGCGTAGATGCCTTCCCTCCAGAGAAGCCGCTTGAAGAAACGAATCGAGATATCGAGATGCTGATTCGAGAACGCTAAGATGGGTAGGAGGCGACGAAACAAGGTGACCGCCTGAGCTCGGTACCCCGAACGATAGCGCCTCACGATCTCGCAGTAGATCTCGTGCATGCCGGTCGGCATAAATGAGTGGACGCCGCGATCCAGCCCCTCGATCATCTGCCCCACTGCCCAACCCCCGGCCACGTGTATTCTTCCCTTAGTGGCGTTCAGAATCTCGGTGTACTTGGGGCCGGCCGGCACAACTTCGATCTTCACCGAAGCGAAGGACGGGAGCTCTTCGAAGAGCTTTGCCAGCAGCTCAGTGGGCGCACCGTAGCCGTGGGGGTCCCAGTCCTGGATCATCAAGGGCGCGTCGATCTCGTGTGCAAGCTGCCGCAGCTGCCTGCTGTAAGAGACGTCGTCCTGATACGGGAGCGCTACCAGGACCGCACTGCATCCGAGCGCGACTAGCTCGCCGGCAAGCTCGATTCGCTCAAGCTGCGTGGATGCCGATGCGCCTCCCACAACACCGACCGTACCGGCGGATTCATCTAGTACGATCTTGACAAGCTCTGTCCTCTCAGTTGCGCTCAGCCTGCTCACCTCGCCGGCCATCGCCGGAACCAGGAAGCCGGACACCCCGGCGGCGAGCGCCCTTCGGACATTCGCACGCAGCCCCGGCTCGTCTATCTCGTTGGAGCCCGTGAACGGCGTATTGAGCACCGTCACGATGCCGGAGAGCGTGTTTGCAAGCTGAGCCTTCTTCAAACTGTCACCGGCAAAGCACATGTCCGGTAAGAATACGTGCTCAACAGATGTCTGTCAAAGCTTCGCGTTTTGTCATGAGCGACGGCGTTCTTTGGGTGAGCTGCCCACCCCTGCGTCCCCCTGCGCCGCCCCTGAGAGCGTCTCGCGACGGAGCAGCCGGGCGCCCGGCCGGCCGGGGCCGGCCGCGCCGCCGCCATCAGACCGAGCGCTCGCGGCCCGGGTGGTACCCGAGGCGGTCGGAAACTGTGTTTGCAGCGTGCACGACCGAAGCGGCGATTTTCGGCACGGTGCCGGCCGGGATGCGCTGGCTGGGGCCGGACACGCTTATGGAAGCGAACACCTTGCCGGCCGCGCTTCTGATCGGCGCGCCGATGCAGCGGATGTGGTCTTCGTGCTCCATGTTGTCGACCGCGTACCCGTCGCTCCTGACCCGCGCAAGCTCGGCGCGGATGCGGTCGGGGTCGGTGAGCGTATGCTCGGTGAACGCCTGCAGATGCCGGACGCGCAGATAGCCGTTCACATACTCGTTTGACTGAAACGCAAGGATCGCCTTCCCGACGCTGGTGCAGTACAGCGGAGCGCGCACACCGATCACCGAGTACGTCCGCAGGCGCTTCGTCGATTCAATGCAGTCGACATACAGAACCTCGTCCTCGTCGAGCACCGTCAGATGCACCGTTTCGTCAGTCTCCTCATTGAGCCGGCCGAGCACCGGCCGCGCGATTCGCGCAATGTCCAGAGACTCCTGCGCGCGGTGGCCGAGCGAAATGAGCTTCACACCGAGGTGAAACTTCCCGGTTTCGGGATTGCGCTCCACCAGGCGCTCCGACTCCAGGGTGGTGAGAATGTTGTGGACGCTGCTTTTCGGCAGCTCAAGCAGGCGGGCAAGCTCCGAGGTCGCCAGACCGCTATTCTGCGCCAGCGTGTTGAGGACCATGATCGACTTTCGGACGGTATTTACCATCAGGCGCCTCTTGAGTTCCGGATGAGTACCACGACCTGTTCGGATTCCGGAACAGCGTACCCACCTCGTCGTCTGCCGTCAAGCATCGCCCCAGCACTTAACGCTTGACAGCTCACAGAATCAGCCCTACGATTATATCATACTGTGTCTGGATATGCGAATAATATTCGTATATAAGAACGCACGTTTACGAAGGAGGAGGTATATGAACAAGTCACTATCGCTACTGCTCGTGCTGGGGATGCTGGTCCTGGCATTGCCGCAGGCCGTCTTCGCCCGGGGAGCGGCTGAGCCGGACCGGCCGGTGCAACTGGAGATGAACACCCTGTTCCATGGCGGTGACGCTCGCGCCATGGAGATGATCATCGAGGAGTTCAACGACACTCACGACCAGATCCAGATCGATCTTACCCAGGGACGCTGGACCGAGTACTTCGCTCAGCTGAACACCGCAGTGCTCGCCGGTGAGGCCCCGCACATCGGGATCTCGCTCAACTTCCGAATGCACGACGTCT
>PUPD01000246.1 GCA_003552985.1 Spirochaetaceae bacterium | reverse complement strand
GCCGAGAGGGTCGAGAAAGCCGTGGAGGGCCGCCGGGGCGAGCTCTACGGACGATGTGTATTTTTTCTCGATTGCCTCCCGTGAGATTTTCCGTGCATGCCTCACGGCCATGCAAAAGCGGCTTTGAAGAGCCCGGTTATCGAGTAGCGACCGGCCAGGATAGCGTTCGCGCCGGCCGCCTCAGCCTCGGATGCAGACGCAGCCTCGGGCCGAGAGTCCTCCCGGGAGATCCTCACCAGCCCCAAGGGATCGCAGAACCTGAACAGAAAGAGATAGACGAAGACCTCGCCCAACCAGTCTATCGTCTCCGGATCACCCCGCGCAGGCTTCACGAACTCGGGAAACGCCCGGGCGAAGCGGTCGAATAGCTCCCGAAAACCTTCACCGCGTTGTCCTCGGCGAGCATCCGAACACCCTCGGTCGTGAGCTCGCTCCGCCGGTGCAATTCATGCACCCATTCGTGTGCAACCACCATGTCGTGGGCGCTGTACAAGGTTGTAATCGAGCTCTCGTTTGGTACCGGCATCCCCTCCCGATAGGAAGAGTCGAAATGGACAAGATACGCGCGACACAGCGCGCGCGGATAGTTACCGCGGTCGGTTAGACGAGTGGCCCCGCCGTGGTCCGCGTGATACCCAAGCAGCCACCGCACCGCCGCCACAAGCGGCGCGGTCTCGGCGTCCTGCGGCGACAAGCCCTCCGACAAGCCCTCGTTGTGCTTCAACAGCGGCACCCGTTTGGTCTCGCGGGCCTGTAGAATCTCGTGTATCTGCGCCGGCGAAAGGCCCTCGAAATCCTCTCGTGGAGCGTCGTTGGCGGAGGCCATGCGCTCGTTGAGAAACTGTTTGAGCTCGGCCTCGTTTTGAAACTCACGATCCGCAACGTCGCTTCGGATCTCTCGAAAGAGATCACCGGCGGCGGAGGGGCGCCCAAGATACTCCATGAAGGAAGGGATATCGGCATCGTCGGGAAGGCTTTCACAGAATTGCCGATACTCGTCCATCGCCGCTTGAAGCTCCGCGGGGGAGGAAAACCCGGTCTGCTGCAGCAGCATCGCTTGCGCGGCGTCGTCGTCGTGCCCGGCGCGGGCGCTGCGCCCGCTCCCCCCTGGGGTGGAAAAGCAGGCTGCCTGAGACTCAACGTTATGGGGAAGCGTGGCGATTGTAGGCGGTCAGCGCGGCTTCAAACAGCTGCTCGAGATCGCGCCAGCTTTCAAACAGCTGATTCAGCGTGGCCACCGTCTGCTCGATACTCTCGGGGTAGTCGTGCGCGAGGTTGTTTCGCAAATTTCGATGAACCTGCCAACGTTCCTTATCGGGAACGACACCAAGCTGCTCGAGGCGGTTTAGGATGTCGAGAAAAGCACGCGGCGAATCGTCGTTTTCAAGCACCCCGTACAGTGCCGGCAACAAGCGCCGTGCAAGCGAATCCTGTAGCTTCGTGTAGCGGTATATGAACTGGTCGAGATGGGCGGAGCATTCCTTGATGGCGGACTCGAGGGTATGCCGGGCGGCAGAGTCAATCACAACGGCACTCCTTCCGAACGCGCCATAGCTACGATCGGCCGCGAATCGCTATCGCCGCAATTGCTATCAGTCCTGAGGTCGGTGACCACAATGTCGATCTTCTGGTCGCCGAGGGCAAACTGAATATCAGCCATGGTTGCCAGACGCGCCCGCTCGCGATCGGCCATGGTTGTGGCTGACGGGGCTTCGACCAAGAGATCGATATCACCGCCGCGGGCCTCCTCACGGATCCGCGAGCCGAACACATAGACTCGCGCCGCCTCGCCGAACCGGCGTTGCACTGCGTCCTTAATCGCCTGGATTTCTGCTTCGTTTAAACGCACGGGCGCATCTCCTGCCGGCTCACCGATGTCTTGCACCGCCTTAAGCATACTACGTATGAGGCGTTTAGAGAATGGACGCCGCAGGCGCGGAGTGCGGGGCGGGTTCGGGACGCTGGCCGGCGTCTCGGCGCTGGGGAAAACGTTGTGCAAAACCCTCAGAATTTTGCGTCATTGTTAACATGGGTCGCCGGACCCATTGTTAACAACACTCTGTGGGGCAGCGCTCGCATGGCCAAGTCCGACGGCGCGGTGAGGTACCGGTGGGGCGGGATCAGCCGTTGGTGTGAGGTCAGGAGCGCTCCGCGGAATCGATATCGTCTCAAAATCGCAGGATATCACTCAGTTGGGTGGTAATCACCGTGTACGGCAGGCTCAGATCGGTCTCTTCAGACTCGTGCACAATCAGGTTGCGCAATCGGATGATCGGACGATGTGGCCGTTGTCTTTCACAGCGATGGAGCCGGTGCGAGAATAGAACTGCAGCCATCCCTCGCGCTCCCGCGAGAAGTGGATTCTGCCCTTCAGCCCTTCAAACCGAAACACCAGTTCGGCGCTGTTGCGGATACCGAGGTCGCACCGCACCGGGGCACCAATGCCAATGGGATAAGACTCTTCCTAATGCGAGGATCGGCCCGGTGGTGTTAACAATGCGGTTGCGGACTCCTGTTAACTATGGCGCATTTTCGCGACGGTTTGGGGCGCGTTTTCCCCTTGGTACACGTTTTCCCCACGGCGCACATTTCCCCCTCGGGCAAAATCGAGCGCGCGCCCACCGCCGCAGCGCACAGAGACCCATCACTGATGCCGCGCTTCCACCTCTCTAAGTGCTGCGGCGAGCTGCTCAGGGTCGACTCTACCATTCCCCGCGCGTCGCAGTTCCGCGAACCAGCTCTCGTGGACTCCACTCACGCGCAGAGGAATGGGTGATGCGCCAGTCAATCTTGCAACGTAGAATCGATGGTTTCCGCGGCCGGACTTGTGAACCTCACCACCTGGGCCGATAAGTGCCGCCCCGGTATCCCGGGCCTTATCATTACGGTAGCCGTCGGCCCGCATACTGTCGATTAAGGCGCAGGCGTAGTCTCGAAAGAAGGCATGCACGTCTTCTTCGGTGTGCATGACGATATCTTTGTGAGTCGCGAATCCCGCAGAATGTACTTGCCCGGTCAGCTCTGCGAACCAGACGCTGTATTCGTATCGCTCGCGGTTGTGAAACAGGTTTTCGACCTTCTGATATTTCTCCAACGCCTCGATCGGCTCCGGATTGGGATACCATCGCTTTGAGATCACGAATGGGTGATTTTTTCGAACAACGCGAGTGAGCCCTTTGAGCATCGCTTGCGGCATCCATTGCAGACGTGTTTCCAGAAAGTCCTCGATCGGCCGCTGGCTTCCTACAGAGTATTCCACCCGTTGCGGATTCACCCAAAGAACGAGCGCCTGTCTTAACAAAGCCCTTGCCTTTGCTTGCGTCATTGGTTGATTACCGGACGTCGGGTAGCTCAGTGGCGGCCCTGCGGCGGACGAGAAACCAGGAGTTCACGAGCTCAGGCTTGTTATAGGTGAGCGGCCGTTCGGCGGGCCACGCGTTGACCTCCACTCCGGCTGCCAGACACACCGCGTGCCCGGCAGCGGTGTCCCACTCCATGGTTGGAGCGAAGCGCGGATAGACATCGGCGGCCCCTTCAGCCACCAGGCACATCTTGAGCGCGCTGCCGGCAGAGACAAGCTGGAGATCAGGATGCTCCTCGCGAAGCTCCTCCACGAACGTTTCGGTCTCGGGAGTCATGTGCGAGCGGCTTGCCACTACTGTGAAGGGGCGCTCGCGCAGGGCTGCCGGCCGGTTCGGGGCCCCCGGCGCCCGCGGGGCCGCCTCGTCGGCCGGGCCGGCCGGGCCGGTCGGGCCAGTCGGAAGCCGGCGCCCGGTGGCAGTAAGCTCGTCCCAGGTTAGGGGAATTCTGGCCCCGGTCTCGAGGTTATCAATGCGATAGGCGCCCGCCCCTACCACTCCCACGTAGGCGCGCGCGAGAACAGGGGCGTATACCACCCCCACCAGCGGCTCGTGCGGCCCATCGCCCGCGCTGCCTGCGGCGGCGCTCACATACGCGATGTTGACGGTGAACTCGCCGTTGCGCTTCACGAACTCCTTGGTACCGTCAAGCGGATCAACCAGCCAGTAGCGGTCCCAGAGCTCGCGCCGGTCATAGGGGATGTCTGCGGCCTCCTCGCCGAGGAACGGGATCTCGGGATCATGCTCCTCGAGGATTGCGTGGATGCGCCGCTGCGCGCGTAAGTCGGCTTCGGTGAGCGGGCTGCGGTCGGCTTTGTGCTGTACCTCGAACTCGCCGCTGTAGACGCCCAAGATTTCGGCGCCCGCCTCCACCGCCGCCTTCAGCGCCACCAGCGCTTGGGCCGTGAGGGTGTCGCTCTCGTTTGTGTTACTCATCGCTTCCAACCCTCCATAGAGGCTGAGATCAGAGCGCGCTCGCGCGACGGATGGCCTCGGCAAGCTGCTCGACCGCCTCGTCTACAGACAGGCGGTCGGTATCCAGAATGATCTCCGGTGCCTCAGGTTCCTCATAGGGATCGTCGATCCCGGTGAAGCCGTGAATCTCACCGGCGCGTGCCCGCTTGTACAGCCCCTTGGGATCGCGCCGCTCGGCCTCGGCCAGGCTCGCTTTGGTGTAGACCTCCAGAAAAGCGGGCGTCCGGGTGCCTGCAGGGGTCGCCGGCGTCGCGGGGCCCGGCGCGCCGGCCGCGGCCGGGGGCGCGGGGAACAGCGCGCGCACGTAGGCGCGTTCCTCGCGGTAGGGCGAGATGAAGGTGCAGAGCACGATCGCGCCGAAGTCGTGGAACAGGCGGGCGATATGGCCGACGCGGCGGATGTTCTCGCGGCGGTCCTCGCGGTTGAAGCCGAGGTCGGCGTTGAGGCCGTGACGCACGTTATCGCCGTCAAGGCGGGTGATCTGGTAGCCTTCGTCGAAGAGCCGCTTCTCCACCTCTTTGGCGATTGTGCTCTTGCCCGCGCCGGACAGCCCGGTGAGCCAGACACACAGCGGGGCGTGGCCCTGGCGGCGGATGCGATCCTGCGGGCCCACGAGCCCCGGATCCCAGGTGAGGTCGGTGGACTTGGGTGTCTGCAGGCGCTTAGCGCGCTCCTCGCGCTTGAGCTCTTCGATGGTGCTGCGCGATGAGTAGCGAATCATGCCGGCGCCCACGGTGCGGAAATCGTCGGGGTCTATCAGGATGAAGCCACCGGTGTTGCGGTTGCGCTCATACGGGTCAAAGAAGACCGGCTTGGCGGTGGTGACCTTCACGCGGCCGATCTCGTTCAGCCTCAGCGTCTCGGCCTCGGTGCGGCGATGGAGCGTGTTGACGTCCAGTTGGTACAGTACCTCGTCAACCAGCGCGTGGCTGCGATTGGTGGTCTGCTGCAGGATGTAGTTGGTATCGGTTTTGAGCTCGCGGCGCTCATCCATCCAACAGAGAGTAGCCTCGAACTCGTGCTCCACCTCCGGGATGTTGTGGCGGCGCACGATCATGTCGCCGCGGCTGATGTCGATCTCGTCCTCCAGAGTGAGGATCACCGACTGGCCTTCGGCGGCCTCTTCGAGCTCTGCCTTGTAGAAGTTGATGTTCTTGATCCGCGAGCGCTGCATGCTCGGCAGCGCCACCACTTCCTCGCCGATTTTGATGGTGCCGGACACGATCTGCCCGGCGAAGCCGCGGAAGTCCTGGTGCGGGCGCACGACGTGCTGCACCGGAAAGCGGAAGTCCACCAGGTTGCGGTCGGCGGCGATGGTGACGTTCTCGAGAAACTGCAGGAGCGGCGCGCCTTCAAACCACGGCATGTTCTCGCTTCGGTTGACCACGTTGTCGCCTTTGAGCGCCGAGACCGGGATGAACTCAATGTCGTGCACGCTGAGCTTCTGCGCGAACTCCCGGTAGTCGGCGACAATTTCGTCAAAGCGCTCGCGGGAATAATCGACAAGGTCCATCTTGTTGACGCATACCACCACGTGGGGAATTCCGAGCAGGCTCGCGATGATGCCGTGACGCTTGCTCTGCGTGAGCACGCCGTTGCGCGCGTCGATCAGGACGATCGCGAGATCGGCGGTGGAAGCGCCGGTGACCATGTTCCGCGTGTACTGCTCGTGGCCCGGCGTGTCGGCGATGATGAACTTGCGGTGCGCGGTAGAGAAGTAGCGATAGGCAACGTCTATGGTGATGCCCTGCTCGCGCTCGGCGCGCAGACCGTCGGTCAGGAGGGCGAGGTTGACGTTCTCCTCACCCCGCAGGCGGCTTGAGACCTCGAGCTGGTCCATCTGGTCCTGAAAGATCTGCTTGGTGTCGAACAGCATCCGCCCGATCAGGGTGCTCTTGCCGTCATCCACACTTCCGGCGGTAGTGAAGCGCAACAGGTCGCGCTCCTTGACGAGGGTTTTGTGGTCCATATCCATACTCCGTTTCACAGTAGGCCGGCAGAGGAGGCGAGCGCGGTGAGCGCATAGGAGATCACCAACGCCATCAGCGGCGCGATCATCCAGATCGCGACCATCCGCAACACCAGCCCCCGCGAGAGGATCCGGCGCGGCCCTTTCTTCAACATCCCAACCGCTATTATGGCTGCGGTGTTCATCTGCACGAGCGAGGCTGGAACGCCGCGCACCGTGGAGGCCAGCAGCAACAGGGTGGCGGTCACGAAGGCGATGAAGGTGGCGCCGGTGGGCCCCAGGCTGACGATCCCGCGCCCGGTGCTCGCAAGCACGCGGCCGCCGAGGAACGAGCTCCCGATCCCGAACCACGGCGCAATCAGAATCACTACCAGAAAGCCGGCAATGAGCTCGGACCCGTCGACGGTCATGCCCAGCTCGTTTACCAGCAGCGACGCCAACGGTCCGGCGCTGTTGGCGACGTTGTTCGAGCCGATCGCAAAGGCCACGTAGCAGGAGCAGGCGATCGTAACCGCCTGCAGCACTTTGCGTTGCGGCCCCTCGGCGATATCGAAGCTCTCGGCCAGGCGCTTTTTCTTCATGTTCATCAGCAAACCGCCCACCGTATAGGTGATCACGAACGCCGCGATCGGGGTGACGAACCAGGTCGGCACCATCTCCAGCAGCAGCGTTCCAGTCTGCAGGCTGCCGAGAAACGCCGCGCAGCCGACCAGGGCGAACACGGTGGATTGACTCGTCGACTGCGGAACCCGGAGCAGGTTAGCGAACAGGAGCGACAGCGCCGAGGACAGAAGCACGATCGAGACCACCACCAGGCTCATCTCAGCCGCCGGCAGCACCGCCCCGCCGATGGTCTGCACCACCTTGCCCCCGGCGATCAGCGCGCCGAGCAGCACAAAGGCGCCGAACAGCCCGGGGATGAGCTCCTTGCGGATCAGATTGGCGCCGTACGCAACCGCGAAAGACGGTGCTGTGCCGCTTGCGCCCATGTTGAACGCCAGGAAGACCGCAATCAACAGCGGCACGACAAACAGCGCGTAGGCAGGCATCTCAGAAGTACCCCTGCTTCTTGCGGTCTTCCATCGCCGCTTCGCTGCGGCGGTCGTCGGCGCGGCCTCCGCGCTCGGTGACACGGGTGGCGGCGATCTCGTTTACGATGTCCTCCAGCGTATGCGCGCGGCTCTCGGTGGCTCCGGTGCAGGTCATATCGCCGATGGTACGAAACCGAACCCACGCTGTCTCGGCCTCCTCGCCGTCAACCAGCCGGTTGTAGGGTCCCAGCGCGAGGATCACTCCGTCGCGGCGCACGATCTCGCGCTCGTGCGTGTAATACAGGCTCGGCAGCGGGACCTGCTCGCGCAGCATGTACTGCCACACGTCGAGCTCGGTCCAGTTGCTGATCGGGAAGGCGCGGAAGTGCTCCCCGGGACGCTTCATTCCGTTGTAGAGGTTCCAGAGCTCCGGCCGTTGGTTCTTGGGGTCCCAGTGACCGAAACGGTTGCGGAAGCTGAAAAAGCGCTCCTTGGCGCGTGCTTTCTCCTCGTCGCGCCGCGCGCCGCCCATCGCACAGTCAAACTTGAACTCGGTGAGGGCGTCGAGCAGGGTGACGGTCTGCTGCGCGTTCCGGCTGGGGTTCGGGCCTTCCTCTTCAGCGACGCGCCCCTGCCGGATGGAATCCTCCACATAGCGCACGATCAGCTGCGCCCCGATCTCCTTCATCCACCAGTCGCGGTACTCGAGGGTTTCGTCGAAGTTGTGCCCGGTGTCGATATGCATCAGCGGGAACGGGATCTTGCCCGGCCAGAAGGCCTTCTTGGCCAGGTAGGACATCAAAATCGAGTCCTTCCCACCGGAGAACAGCATCACCGGCCGCTCGAACTGCGCCGCCACCTCGCGGATGACGTAAACCGCCTCGGCCTCGAGGATATCAAGTGTGTTACGGGGGTAGGTTTCAGGTGCCATTCGTTATCTGGGTCCTCTAAACTCTGTACTTTGTGCGCACTGGGCATGAACAACGTGTATGCGCACCGGAATAGCCTCGATTCCGGCGATCAGGCTCATCACCAATCGGTGCATTCCTCCAAGATTGCGTATCAGCTTCCCATCACGGCCGACATTTGCAACCACACCGTCATGAGCACGGTATCCGTACTTCATCATCGACAGAAACATGAGATCGAGCCGATGAGCAGTTTGCAGGAACTTCACTTCCGACAGCTCTCCGTACTTCGCCGAAAGACTGGGGTGCTGCGGCTTGAAGCTCACAGGATGCAGACAGGTGTCGTTCCAGTCAAGCCCCTCGACGAAGCGTTGCCGCAAGCCGTGGTAGAGGTTGGTCTCCTGAATCGGTGTAACGTACCGATCCCAGTCGCCGTCAAGACGGGATCCGGCGAGCTCCTCGGCAATGCGTCCACGTTGATTGAAAGGCCACCGCGGCGGCCCGGTCTGCGCATGGGTAATTCGCGACGGGTGCACCGGAAACCAAACGGAGCTGTCGTCTCTCCCGCCGAAACGTCGCCGCAGGCTGCTGAACGCGTGAGAAACAACCGGCTTAATGATCCGGGCGTGGTCCATGAGCCCTTCTGCGTGCCCGTAGGGTGGGTGGACCGTCTCATTCACTCGGACACCCTCACCAGCTCACCCTCTTCCCACGCCCGTTGATCACCTGTAGCTGCCGGTCTGAAAGCCCCCGTGATCTCGTTGCGAAGTCGACAACGGTCTGCCAGTCGTCACGATAAGTGGCGTCAATGAACTCACGGTAGGACGTAGGAAGCTGAAGAGGCTCCCGAGAAAAGCCGGAGACGCGATACGCGATCCCGTGAAAGAACCTCACCAGACGCCTGGCAACGCCTCGGCGCGAGAGCCGATACAGCAACCGATTCGTGGCAATCAGACGCTCGGACTGCGCTGCGTTTACGCCCTCGTTGTAGCGGGTATGAATTCGTTGCCCCAGACGCGGAATCTCAGTTCCGAACAGCAGCGCAAGCTCTCCGAGCAGCGGCTGAAGCCCTTCGCCCAGCTCTTCGCAGAAGAATACGAAGGGCTCTATCGCAAAACACTCTTGCACCCAATTGAGCCGCTCCGCCTGCATCAGGTCTGCATGCTGAAGTACGCCGGTGTTGTCTTCAATGTCAAAGAACTGCTCCAGACGTCGGTTACCGCCGTATTTCAAGTAATGCTTGTACAAAGACAATAGCCAGGCATCATGACGGCGGAAGCTCAGCAGCGGACGAGCGTGCGGGAACATCTCTGCGACGCGGCCGATTTGCTCTCTCTGGCGTTGTGACCACTGCGTTGACGTAGCATAGAATGACTTCAGCCCTCCGGACAAACTCTCATTTGAGATCAGAACTGTGCTTTTGCCTGGTCGCGTTAACGCAACCAGCGGGTCATCATCGGTATAGGGGCGGCCGACATAGTGGATGCCGCTCCAATGTCGGAACACCGCCTTTTGCATGAAGGTGGTTCCGGTCTTGTGCAGGCCGAGATGAACAAACAGTTGCATAAGCTTCACTCTCACTGTACGGTACTGCGCATGCGTCAAACCCCGCGCTTCGCCGACAAACTGTGCGCACGCCTGGCCCAGGTACCGGTAATGCAACGGCTGACGGCGGGGGCCCTGCCCTTCCGACGCGGATCCCGACGCACCATGCGACCGGTTTTGTTCGTCGGCTACTTCGGAAGCGGTAAGTCAACCGTCGCCGCACATCTGCGCGAGCTCTGTACCGATTACATCGCCGCGTTCGACCAGGAGTATAACCATACGCTCTGGTTCCCGGGGCTCTATCCCTGGCACCATTCCGAAGCCAGCATACCACCGTTGTGGTACGAGCCTCAAACCTATCTTATTACGGCCTATTCCCGATTTCTGCGGAATCAGCCGCAATATCTGCAGAGCGCGTTTAGAACGCTTGCAACGCTTCGGAACAGGTCCTGGGTATTGTCAGACAGCGGGCGCACGCTGTGGCTCATTCCGGCCATCAGACGCGTGTTCCCCGATGCGCTCTTTGTCCATATAGCACACGACGGGCCCCCGGTCATATATCGCTATGCCAAACGCGTCCATGCCCAACTGCGGCGATACTACAGATACCGCGCCCATGGCTACCACAGCCTGAGCCTCGAAGAGCTGCTCGTGCGCTGCGCACAGCTCTGGGTGCTCGGTCTGCGCTGCTCGGGCATACTCCAACCTGAGCCTGACTGGCTACCGGCCGGTCTCGCTGCTCCAAGCGAGCCCACCGGAATCATCACCGTACGCTTTGAAGACTACCTGCAAAACCCGCGGAAGGCCCTTCAAACCATAGTCGATTTCTGCCGAATACCGCAGCGCCTTAGTCCCGCCGAGGTAGGCCCTCCGCGACAGCGCAAACGCACCAGACCGAGTGTGCCTCACGAGATCAGAGCCGAGCTCGATCCGCTTCTCAGTGAAGGACTCGCGCGTCTCGGCTACCCGCACTAAAATCGCGGTAGCGCAGACGCAGGTCGCCACCCACACGGGCGCCCGCAGCTCCGCCCGGTGTTGGGCCAGTTGTAGCACGCCCGCCGGCGGGCCGGGAGTCACTGCCCCGCGCGCGCCATTTGCTGGAAGCGTTCGTTTGAGGCGATCAGATCGTGGTAGTTTCCACGCGCGACGATGCGCCCCCCCTCGAGCATGTAGATTGCATCGCAGTCCACCAGGGTCGTTAGCCGGTGCGCTATGAGTATTATCGTCTTGTCACCGGTGATGCGTGCGATTGCTTCCATGATTACGCTTTCGGTCATCCCGTCAAGCGCACTCGTAGCCTCATCCATAACCAATACCGCCGGGTCGTGGTACAACGCGCGCGCTATGCCGAGACGTTGCCGTTGTCCGCCCGAAAACCGTATTCCACGCTCTCCAACCGAGGTTTCAAAGCCCTGCGGCAGCTCCTGCTCGATGAACTCGGTTAAATTGGCGATATCGGCTGCCTTGCGGACTGCCGCCATGTCAATCTCATCGTCGGGGATACCAAACGCGATATTGCGCGTGACGGTGTCGTCGCTGAGATAGATAAACTGCGGCACATAACCAAGCTGTCCCTGCCAGTTGCGCAGGATCCCCTCAGTCAACGGCACCCCGTCGATCAGAACCTGCCCGGCCGTCGGCCGCAGCAGTCCCAGAATGATATCGATGAGCGTAGTCTTACCGCACCCGGTTGGACCGACAAACCCTACGGTTGAGTCCTTCGGAATGGTAAGGTCCAGGCCCTTCACCACCGGTTCCTGTGCGCCCGGGTAGGTAAACCACAGATCATCGAGACGGACGGACTCGCTAAAAGGCAGCGGGTTGAGCTCAGAGGCACGCTTCCCCGGGAGCGGAGGAACTTCATCGGTGTGCAGGTGCTGGAACATGAGCTCCACAACCGGTTGCGTGGAACGCACCTTCGCCAGATCCTGAAAAAGGTGCTTGAAAGCCGGCAGGAGCCGGTTCCCTGCGAAAATATATACGCCGACCACCGGAATCAGGGCTGCGAAGTTCTCAGCGAACGCAAGGAGCAGCGTGATGGCAAGCACAATTCCGCCGTTTACAAGCGCGTTCAAAGCGTGGTTCGGAATTTTCCCAATCAAGGCGATCTGAATCTGATAGCGAGCCATCTTCTTCGAGGGTTTCGCGTACCGCTCCACGAAGTAGCGCTCTTTGCCGAGTAGCTTCACATCCTTGATTCCGGACATTGCTTCAATGCTGCTCTTATAGCGCTCACGATTCGCCTCCAAACGCTTCCTCCCCAGCGTCTTGAGGCGCTTTCGCACGACCACGTAGATGCTCCCGTAGAGCGCGAGCATACTGCCGGCTACCACTACGGCAGCCTGGGGATGTACCACCACCAGGAGACTGACGATACTCACACCGATGAGCAGCTGCGTCGAAAAATCCAGGACCGGTTTCAGGAAGCCCTCAATGACCTGGCGAACCTCGCTCAGAACGTTCTTGGAGAGGTCCGAGCTGTTCTGATTGAGGAAGAACACGTACGGCCTGGAG
>PUPD01000040.1 GCA_003552985.1 Spirochaetaceae bacterium | reverse complement strand
GGGTTTTGTCAACCGATCGCGATTGTGCTACTATGGCGCCCACGATGAAAATTCAACGCATGCGCAACATCGGCATCATGGCCCATATCGATGCCGGCAAGACGACGACTACCGAACGCATTCTCTACTACACCGGCAAGAGCCACCGCATCGGCGAAGTGGACGACGGCGATACGGTCATGGACTGGATGACGCAGGAGCAGAACCGCGGCATCACGATCTCTTCAGCCGCGACCAGCTGCTTCTGGCGCGACACCCAGATCAACATCATAGACACGCCGGGGCATGTGGATTTCACCGCCGAGGTGGAACGCTCGCTGCGCGTGCTCGACGGGGCTATCGCGATCTTCTGCGCGGTCGGCGGTGTTGAGCCGCAGTCGGAGACCGTCTGGCGCCAGGCCGATGTCTACGAAGTTCCGCGCATTGCCTACGTCAACAAGATGGACCGCATTGGGGCTGATTTCTTCGCCGTGGTGGAGGAGATGCGGAAAAAGCTCCACGCCACGCCGCTGGTGATTGCGCTGCCGATTGGACGCGAGAACGAGTTCGAGGGCACCATCGACCTGCTGACCATGGAGGAGCTGCACTGGAGCAGTGAGCGCTACGGCTTTGAGATCACGCGCTCCGAGATCTCCGGCGAGGAGCGGCGGGCGCTTGCGGCACAGTATCGCGAGCAGCTGGTCGACACCGTGAGCCGCTTCTCCGACGAGATCACCGAGCTCTACCTGGATGGTTCTGAGATTGCGCCGGAGCTGCTGAAGTCCGTGATTCGCCAATGCACGATTGCACGCGAACTGGTACCAACGCTCGTGGGTGCCAGCCTGCGCAATATCGGGGTGCAGCCGCTGCTCGATGCAGTCCTTGACTTCCTGCCCGCACCGGAAGAGCTTCCGCCGATTCACGGGACGCATGCCAAGAAAGAGGAGCACATGGAGGTAGAGCGAACGGTCGAGGGGCCACCGCTCGGCCTGGTGTTCAAGATTCAGAGCGACCGTGAGGCCGGCTCCCTCAGCTTTGTGCGCATGTACTCCGGGGAGCTCAAAGCCGGCACCGCAGTCTACAACATCAACAAGCGCAAGCGCGAACGCGTGCACCGCCTGCTACGCATGCACGCCAACCGCACCGAGCAGCTTGACCGCATCAAGGCCGGCGACATCGCGGTGTTCGTCGGGTTCAAGCTCGCCCAGACCGGGGACACCGTCGGGGCGGAAAACTTTCAGGTACTGCTCGAGCGCATGCACTTCCCCGAGCCGGTGATCTCGGTCGCGATTGAGCCGCGCACGCTCTCTGAGCGCGAAAAGCTCAAGCAGGTGCTCGATATCCTCGCGCAGGAGGACCCGACCTTCATCGCCAAAGAAGACACCGACACCGGCGAGTTGATCATATCCGGGATGGGAGAGCTGCACCTGGAGGTGCTCGTGACCCGCATTACCGAGGACTTCAAGGTTGGGGCGCATGTCGGCAATCCGCAGGTTACCTACCGCGAGTCTATCTCCAAGACCGTGACGCACCGCGAGACATTCCATCGCATGCTCGCCGGCAAGGAGAACGAGGCCGATATCAGCCTGCAGGTCGAGCCGTTGCCGCGCGGCACCGGAACACAGTTCACGAGCGAGGTCAAGCCGGCGCAGCTGCCGCAGAACCTCATCGACGCAGTGCGGCGCGGCGTTGAGGCGGCATTCACCTCAGGTATCGTCCAGGGCTACCCAGCCTACGACGTGGGAGTGACGCTGGTTGACGCCAAGTATGACGAGATCACCGCAACCGAGTTTGCATTCGAAGCGGCCGGATCGCAGGGCTTCGACAACGCCTGTCGCGAGGCCGGGCCGATTCTGCTCGAGCCGATCATGCGGGTGGACGCAATTACGCCGAAAGAGTTCATGGGAGATGTGATCCAGGGGCTTACGATGCGCGGCGGTGTCGTGCACGAGGTCGAGTCGCGCACCAACGCCGAGCATATCCGCGCCGAGGCGCCGCTCGCAAAGATGTTCGGCTACTCGACATCGCTGCGCAGCGTGACGCAGGGGCGCGGGACCTACGCTATGGAGTTTTCGCATTTCGCCAAAAAGAGTGAGTGAGCGATATGAGTGTCGATTTTTCGTCGCTGGAGCGTAGGGCCGTTGCACTGGTGCCGCCGGCTAATGACGCCGGCACGGCGTTTCACCTGATCTGTACGTTGCTGCGGGACGAAGTTCCACATTACGACTGGGTTGGTTTCTATTTCGCGGTGCCGGAGCAACGACTGCTTGCGCTCGGCCCGTTCGCCGGCACCCCCACCGAGCACACCCGCATACCGTACGGCAGAGGGATCTGCGGACAGTCGGCGGTCAGCGAGCGAACCTTTGTGGTTCCGGACGTCGATGCGGCCGAAAACTACCTCAGCTGTAGTGCCGAGACGCGCGCCGAGATCGTCGTGCCGGTATTTCACAACGGGGCATTCGTGGCCGAGATCGATATCGACAGCCACAGCCGCGACCCATTTTCGTCCACAGATGAGGAGTTCTTGAAGCGGTTGGCCGAGGTGGTCGCCCCGTTTGTCCGCGACGTATTCGATCCACAGCTTTCGCCTTGACAACCATTTGAGGGCGCTCGTATAGTACTAGCCGACTCACACAGAAACCACTGCCACCAATTTCATACAAACCTG